>CAYSPJ010000015.1:3828-15483 GCA_964432875.1 uncultured Phaeodactylibacter sp.
ACGGACAGCGCGTGCCGTCAAAAAAATCTGATGCCGATCAGTATTTCGATGAGCGGGGCAACTTCGCCAGCCGGCTTTGGTATGGGGGCGGGTTTACGCTAGGCTTTTCTGGCAACAACCTCGAAAGCATTTTCCAATTGGGCATTTCCCCAATGGTAGGCTACAAAATCACCAACGATTTGTCGATTGGCCCACGTGGCTCCTTGATGTACATTTTGTATCGGGCTGAAACCTTTACCATCGATGGGGTTGAAACGGCAAACTTATTTAACTATGGCATGGGGGCTTTCGCCCGCTTTAAATTCGCCAGGGTTTTATTCGCTCACGGCGAGTATGGCTTTGACAATCAGGTCTCCAATATCGCCTATGACCCTAGCTCCAAAAAATGGGACGTCAACCGCCGCCTGGTCAATAATGCTTACCTCGGCCTGGGCTATAATGATGGCTCCGGTTTGTTCGGTTATGAAATCTACCTGCTTTACAATCTCTTGCAGGAAGAAAATACCCTAAGCCTGCCTTTTGACTTGCGCTTTGGCCTTACCTATAATTTTTGAGGGCACCAGATCATGAGTACTGGACGTACGCTATAAAAAAAAGCGCTGACCGGAATATCTGGTCAGCGCTTTTTTTATAGCAATCGATAGCTTACTGCTTTACCACAATCAGCTTCTGGGTTTGTATCTCCCCGCCGTTGTTCAGGTATACTACATATAAACCACCCAGCCAGTTGGCTGTTTGCAGCTCATATACATTCTGGCCTGGTGCGGAAGGCAGGCGCTGGATATCTACGGCTACGCCCCGGCTATCCAGGATTTGCAGGAGGCTCAGCGGCTCGGCTTTTTCGCTCAGCTCGAAACTGAGGGCTACCCGCTCGCGCGCCGGATTGGGCGCCACTTGTAGAGATTGGATAATAGCCAAGCCACCTTCGTCACTGCCGCCCCGGAAGGTCGGTTCTTCAATACAGTTGACCGTAACAAAGTTGAAAGACAAGCTCCAGCAGTCGTCGGTCAAATCTACTTCGCCGGCATTATCGCCAAGCCCAGCCGTGATGTTGCCAGTGTAAGCCAGGCCCCACACGCGGTAAGTCCCAACGGGCATCTCCTCAAAATCCTTGGTATTGCCCGGCAGCAGCTCCAGGATGACGTTGTCCAGGTCCGTGAGCACATAGGCATAAGGGGTATTAGGCGAGGCTCCCAGCTTGATGAAAGCAAATTCGTCGGGGATGGAATCACCCACTACGACGGTCAAGGCATCCGCCCCATCCGAAGTGAGCACCGTACCGCCCACTGGCTCTTCACGGATGACCGTGATGAAGTTTTCCGAGAATTGGTAGCAATCGCTGGCAGCGCGGACGTCGAAAATATCCTGGTTGAAGTTCAGCAATATGTTGCCGTTGTAAGACAAGCCCCAGACGCGGTAGATGCCCGGTGCAGCGCCTTCAAAGTCGATGAAGTTGCCCACTGTATTCGGCACGATCACCCGGTTGTTGGCATTGGTGATGACGTAAGTGTAGCTGACATCAGCGCTGGTCGTCTCCATAATCACGAGGTCGGCATTCATATCCGGGCAGCTATAAATAGTGTCCTGATCGAAGAAAGTAGAGACGATGCCGCCATCTACAGCCGGGCCGCGGTAAACCGCGACAAAATTATCAGAGAGGTCATAACAACTGCTAGCCAAGGTGGCAGTAGCCGCATCTTGTCCCAGCAAATCGCTGCCCAATACGCCGGTATAAGACAAGCCCCAGACGCGGTAATAACCAATGGCCAGGTCGTTGAAGTCAATCTCATCACCTTCGTAGATGCCAAGAATGACGTTGTTGGTATCCGTCAGTAAATAGACGTAGGGCACAACTGCATTGCCCGTCGTCGATAGCTCGAGCAGGCCGCTGTCCGGGCCAGGGCAGACCTCCACGTCCGTCGCGCCGCCTTGAGCAGCGATGGCGCCGCCATCGGGCAAGCCACGTACGACGGTGATGACGTTGGCAGCAAAATCATAACATTCGGTGGAAATCGGTACGCCGGTAATCAAGTCACCCAAGGTCAAGGTCAAGGTGCCTGTATAGGAAATGCCCCATATTTTCGCTACACCCGGGCCGGCCAGTTCAAAGTCGAACTCATCGCCGGGGATGAAGCCGATGACGATGTCGTTTTCGTTGGTCACGACAAAGGTATAGTCCGCATCGCCCGCCGAGGTAGTGGTGATAAACTGCACTACATTTGGCTGCCCATCGCCAACGCACAAGTTGAGTTCATTCACGCCTACACCAGCGCTGGTGAAGATGGTTGCACCATCCACCCCAATGGCATTGATTTCGATGAAGTTATCGGTCAGGTCTTCGCAATCCGTTGAAAGGCTGACATTGAAGATATTATCACCAGGGATAATAATCGGGCTGCCCGTGAAGGCCAGGCCGTACACCCGGTAAACTCCAGGTACGATGTTGTTGAAGTCAAAGAAGTTCATATCCAGCGCCCCAAGGATGAAGTCGTCGGCATCCGTGATGATAAACAAGTAGTTAGACACACTAGCGCCATCCACCACAAACTCGATGATATCGGGGTTGTTGTCGCCGGCACAGATATCCAGATTAACCGGGCCAGCGCCAGAAGACAGGGTGCCGGCATTGGGTACTTGGAGGACCACGGTGATGAAGTTATCGGATAAATCGAAGCAATCATCACTCAGCGCTACCTGCGCGGCGTTATCGCCGATCTGGGCCGTGAGGTTGCCGGTATAAGCCAGGCCCCAGACCCGATAGATGCCCTCCGCAGCTTCATCGAAGTCAAAGCTGTTGCCAAGCGGCAGTTCCAGGATGGTGTTGTCCTCATTCGTAATGACATAAGTAAACTGCCCGGCTGTCCCCGCACTGGCAAAGGTGATGACATCAGGAGTGTTGTCGCCAGGGCAAACGAAAATCTGGGTTGCGCCGCTGGCCGTAGAAACAGTACCTCCATCTGGCACCACCTTGGTTACGGTGATAAAGTTATCCGACAAATCGTAGCAGTCATCGCTCAGTGCTACTTCTGCTGCATTATCGCCTACTTGTGCGGTGATGTTGCCGGAATAAGCCAAGCCCCAAACGCGACAAATGCCTTCCGGAGCATCGTTAAAGTCGAAGCTATCGCCAGCGGGCAAAGCCAGGATGTTGTTGTCGCCATCGGTAACGACATAAGTGTACGCCCCCACCGAGTTGGCATTGGTGAAGCTCACGACATCTGGATTGACATCACCGGGGCAGATCGTCACCTCAGTTAGCCCATCGACCGTAGCCACCGTGCCGCCAATCGGTATCTCGCGGATGATGGTGACAAAATTCTCTGACAGGTCGAAGCAATCGTCACTAAGAGCTACTTCAGCAGCATTATCACCTGCCTGAGCGATGATATTGCCGGTATAAGCCAACCCCCAAACACGGCCGATGCCTACACCAGAGATGTCGAAGTCAGCTGAATTACCATCCAATACGGCAATGATAACATTATTTTCATCGGTGAACACGTAAACGTATTGGCCCGTGCCGCCGAGATTCGCAAACTCAATGATGTCCGGATTGCCATCGCCAGGGCAAAGCATCACTTCGCCCAACCCATCAACCGTAGAGACCGTGCCGCCTACCGGCGTTTCGCGGATGACCGTAATGAAGTTGTCTGACAAGTCGAAACAATCGTCGCTCAGTACTACTTCTCCAGCATTATCACCTACTTCGGCCGTGATACTGCCAGTATAAGCCAACCCCCACACCCGACAGATTCCAGCCGGGGCATCTTCAAAGTCAAAGCTGTTGCCGCTGGCCAGCGCCAGGATGATGTTGTCTTCATCCGTGATGACGTAAACATAAAGGCCGCTGGAAGCATTCTCGTTTTCAAAAACGATTGTATCGGGGTTGCCGTCGCCCGGGCAAGTATAAACCGTAGTCGCACCAGCATCAGTAGCGACGGTGCCACCTTGGGGGTTTTCAACGACTACCGTAATGAAGTTCTGCGACAAGCTGAAGCAGTCATCGGTAAGCGCCACGACCGAAGCCGTATCGCCAACCGCTGCGGTAATATTGCCCGTATAAGCCAGGCCCCAGACGCGGTAGTTGCCGGTAGGCAGGCCGTCAA
Organism: uncultured Phaeodactylibacter sp.; assembly: GCA_964432875.1. Taxonomy (GTDB): domain Bacteria; phylum Bacteroidota; class Bacteroidia; order Chitinophagales; family Saprospiraceae; genus JACJYE01. The sequence goes on from CAYSPJ010000015.1 coordinate 7,935, forward strand.
AATCAAAGTTGTCTTCATCCGGTACGGCTACTATTACGTTGGCATCATCAGTGATGACATAGGTAAATGGCGTGATCGAGGCACCGCTGCTTACAAAGGTAACGACATCCGGGTTGCCATCGCCGGGGCAAGTGTAAGCTGTAGTTTCGCCAGCTGGCGTCTCCACGCGCCCTCCGAAGGGCGTTTGCAGGATGACGGCGATGAAATTGCCCGACAGGCTGAAACAGGCATCAGATAAACTGGCGGTAGAGGCCGTATCGCCCACTTCTGCCGTGAGATTGCCGTTATAAGCCAGGCCCCAAATGTAGTAGATACTTTCAGCAGCGCCGGCAAAGTCGAAGCGGTCGTCGCTCGTCACGGCCAGGATAATAGCCTGCTCGTCGGTTACGACGTAAAGGAAGTTTTCGCCAACCACATCTGCGCTATCAAAAGAAAGCAAGCTGATGTTGCCATCCGGACAGAGATACTTCAAGTTGGTGCCGTCATCAAAGGTGATGGTACCACCAATAGCCGTTTCTTTCCTGATGGTGATGAAGTTTTCCGACAGGCGGAAGCAGCCATCGGCCAGTACCGTCGAGGCGGCGTCATCACCTACTTCTGCCAGCAGATCGCCAGCATAAGCCAGCCCCCAAACCCGGCAAGCGCCCACAGCGGCATCGTCGAAGTCGAAGCTGCCATCTGGGGCAAATGCCAGAATGGCATTATTCTCGTCGGTAATCAGGTAAGTATAGTTGTCCGCCCCGGCGGAGGTATTGATAAAATTGAGCACATCGGGTTGGCCATCACCCACGCAAACCAAGGCTTCCGTATCGCCGTTGTCCAGGCTCACCGTACCACTATCGGCACGCTGGCGGACGACTTCGATGAAGTTTTCCGACAGGTCGTAGCAATCGGTGCTCAAAGCCGCCGCGGCAGCGTCCTGACCGGCTTCTGCCAGCAAGCTACCTGTGTAAGACAAGCCCCAGACGCGCCAGGTACCGCTACCCGGGCCTTCGAAATCATAAGAGTTGCCGCTTACGACTTCGATGATGACGTTGTTTTCGTCCGTTATCAAAAATGTATAAGCGGTCATGACGCTAGACTGAGCCGTGAAGGACAAGACATCAGGAACGCCATCCCCTACACAGACCACTGCCGAAGTTTCGCCATTGGCCAGTTGAACCGTGCCGCCGTCTGCCTGGCCGGCGGTGATTTCGATAAAGTTTTCAGAAATGCCGTAGCAGTCTTCCGCCAATTGAGCGGTACCGACCACATCGCCAGGCTGCGCCAGCAAGCCACTGGCATAAGCCAAGCCCCATACACGGAAGGTGCCTTCGGGGAAAGCTTCGAAGTCAAAAGAAGAACCCGTGACGACTTCGAGGATGGTATTATCCTCATCCGTAATCAGGTAAGCATAATTCTGTCCAGCCGCAGCAGTATTGATAAACTCTACTACATCGGCCTGCCCATCGCCAGAGCACACAAAAACCGAAGTGTTGCCCTGGGCCGTAGCAACTGCACCAGCATCTGGCACAAAGTTGACTACCGGGATAAAATTGGTGCTCAGGGCCGAACAGACCGAGCCTAGCGGGGTGTTGGCCGCGTCTTGCCCGGGTTGAGCCAGTACTTCACCCAGGAAGGAGAAGGCCCAGACCCGCAGGTTGCCCCCACCCAGGCCTTCAAAGCCGAAGGTGCTGCCAATGCTCACCTTAAGGATGATGTTGTTCTCATCTGTCACCAGATAGCCAAAAGGCATGGCGAGCGTGCTGGTCCTGAAACGATAAACTTCATCCAGCCCATCTCCTTCGCAGGTGATGATTTGAGTGGCGCCTCCCACGATGGAGACCGTAGCATAGTCTATACAATTTACCGGAAATTGGGAATAGGCCCGGGGGCCAAAGAGTAACATGAGGCCAATGGCCTGGAGTAAAACTCTGAGTTTCATAGAGAATTGTGGTTTTACTAGTTTAAGAAATTTATGGTCAAAATCATACACTAACATAGTACAGCATGACAACACGGGGGGCATGAAGGCATGTGCGATGCACGGCATAATGCCGTTTGATATTGGTAGCAGGTATTAGGGGGGGAAGGGTACTCAAAAGGAAAACACTATCGTCTGGTCTGGTTTCTGGCACTTGCATACAGTAAGGCGGAATCGTTCAGCGAATTTATTATATTTTTTTCTATAAAACAAGCAAACCGGCTTAATTTTTTTTCCTGCCTCAATTTTTAGCTCATTCAATCAGATTGATAAGCACCCGATAATCATCAAAAGGAGCATCACCGTTTTTCATTTCCAGCAAGTCTGCCAAAGCTTCGCCCCGATAAGCTTCTTCCAGGCTCATCCGGGTCTGTTCGCAGCGGATTTCAATGAGCCCCTCGCGTATTTGCCCCATGCGCCAACGGTAAGTGGCCTGCATCTTGGTCATGATGCGCTCATTAGCCTCGGCGGAACTGACCTGCGGGGCCACGGCACGCAAATCCTGAAAGGCCTCCTTGTTGCGGGCAATCATGGTGGCTTTCTCCATAATATAATAGGCCGTGTAAGCCCATTGGCCCTCATCCGACAGCAGCTTGGAGTATAGCACTAGCTGGAGGTCTTCTTCATTGCGGATAATCTCCTCCCGAAACCGGGTGCCGCTCCATTTGAGATCTACCACGGCCACCGCGCCTGGCTTTTCCAATACCAGATCGGCCCTGCCATTGATTTTGACATCGAGGAATTCGCCCTGTAGGGGCAGTTCGGCATCTCTGACTCTCCAGCCATTCTCCTTGATGTGCTTCACCAGGCTCCAGGCGGCATATTTTACGCCTTGCACAAAAGCGGTGCGCTCCGGTTCTTTGCCATACAGCAGCATGACGGCCCCCTCACGCTTAAATAAGGGGAATGACTGATCCTCAATAAAACCATAGACTTCTTCCTGCCCCCAATGGTAGATGTCTTCGCGCAGCAGTTTTTCAAAGAGGCGGTGCGCCAGGTTGCCCATGAGTGTCCTTTCCTGGACAATACTGAGGATGGAAGACTTGCGCAATTTTATTTTGTGCTGGAACGCCCATTGATAAGGATAGTAGAGCAGGGTTTCCAGGCTGGTTATGGTCTCCTCATCGCGGCGGCTGAATTTATCGGCAGAGCGTATGTGGAGGAAGGGCTGGGGGCGGCCCAAGCGGCGCGGCTGGAGCGGCAGGTATTGCGGCAAGCGAAAAAACTGCGCCAAAGCGGATTGGCGGGCTTGCTCCATGTGCATGCTGATCGGCGCCAGGCTTTCAAAGGCGGCAGTCAGGTCGCCCAGCAGGGGGTGCGGATGGGCTTGCTGCCCTTCCACGGTTTCGGGCAACAACAACAACAGGCGGCGGCGAGCCTGCATGATAGGGCGCTTGCGCTGCCAGAGCATGCGGGCATTCTCGATGTCCGGCCCTTGTAAGGGCACCTGCCGCTCCAAGAGGTAATCCTGCTCCGCCTTATACCAACGCGCAAAAAAATGAGCCGGCTCGTTTTGAATGAAGCTCCACCATATCAACTCTTCAACCGCGCTGATTACTGCACCGGGCTGTTGAGCATAGGGCAAAAAACCGAGCTCGCGCTGGCGAAACTGTACCGGCGCAGGTTCATAGATGGTGCGCACGATGCGCTCCAGTTCGAGGCTAGTCAAGTATTCTTCGGGCAGCGCTTCCAGCAATTCCACGATGCGCTTGGACTGATCACTGAGGATGAGCAGGGAGTTGTTTTTGCTGCCTTCTTCTTCAAAACATTCGTATGCCCAGGTAGAGAGGTAGTTAAAAACCTCGACAACCTCTTCTTTGGGCACCGCCTTAGACAGGTCATACCGCTTGCGGTTGAACCAGAAGTTGTATTGATAGCGGATTTTCTTGAGGTCGATGTTGCGGTCATTGGCGGCTTTTTGCTCCATGGCTTCAAAGTAGCGGGCAATCTCCGCCCGCCAGCCGTCGCCGCCCAGGCCAGGGGCTCTGGCCATTTGGTTGGCGATGAGGTTGGACAAGTCGCGCTCTAACGGCTTCACCGCCAAAGAGACAAACTCCATCACTTTGAAAGGGTCGATGGGCTCCCAGAAAAATACGGAAGCCAACTTGAGGACTTGCAAGGTAGGCCGCGCCAAGGATGCCGATAGCAGCCCCAGGCTAGGTAAGCCTTCCTGCATCAGGGCGTGGCCTAGGGGGCGGCTCTTGTCGGGTATGAGGAAGGCCGGGCGAAAGGAGGGGTTGTGCCTGAGGAGCTGCCCCAGGAAAGCCGCCAAATCGGCATCTCTTTTGCCTTTGATCAGAAATAAACTCCCATCGCCTTGCAGAGCGCGGCCGGTGTTTTTTTGACCACTCAGGGCTCGTTGAAAATTTGCCAGATCAGTATCTCCCTGTGGTGGCTCGGTTTCCAGTTGACGCAGCAGTATGCCTTTTTCCCGCAATTGGCCAAACAAGCGCTGAAAGTGGCAGGGCAGCAGCTCCAACGGCTCATTGATGTAAACGGTTTCCAGCGGCAGATCGCGCCCGGGCAGCTCCGCCAACACGGCAGCAAAACGATCGGCATACCCCGCCGCCAGCGCTAAAGGCAGGCTATCATCCTTCAGGATGCGCTCCACTTCCGCCAGGCATTGCAGGCGCTCGGGCATAGCTGCTTCCAGCCCAAAATCCCACCCGGCCAGCAACAACTCATCCCGGCGCTCCAGCAGGTTGGTAGCCGCTGCAAATTGGTCGGCTTCAAATGAAGCCTGGTAGAAGCGGTTGGATGATGACGAAAGGTGTACTTGCAGAGCCTGCCGGTACTGCTCGATGCGCAGGTGTTCATTGTCCCCCGGCGGGCAGGCCAATCCCAGGTGGGCTTCCAAAAAAGCCAGCAGCCCTTGTGGGCCTATATTCTGGCTGCCACTGGCAAGCAGTAGCGGCAACACTTCTTCATCCAACGATAAGCCAAAATATACAGACATCTTTCAACATTCTTGCCCCTTGCTCCTTGACACCTTACCCACCCGTCTCCTTCTTCAACTCCTGGATTTGGCTTTCCCAAAGCCGCTTCTGATCGCCCACCTCGTCTGCATCACAAAAATCAGTGACGACTAGAATGGTCTCGCCCGTGACTGGTGACTGGGAGATGTCAAACTCCAGATACTCCTCTTCATTTTCAGATTCTACCCATTTGAAGCGGATGCGCTCGTCTTCGATATCTTCCAGCACCTGCGCTGCTTCTTCTGAACCGCTCCAGAAAAAAGAATAGGTATCCCCTTGAGCATCCGAGTGGATATCCACCTCATCACAGAACCAACGCACCAGGCAGGCTGGGGATGTCAGGAAAGTATATAATATGGTGGGAGATGCCCGAAAAATGAACTCCAATGAAAATTTTACTCTTTCCATACCTTGATATTCTTGGTTATAAGGTGCTTTAAGGCGTTATCCTAAAGGGCAAACCATACAAGTTTGCCCTGCTTACCCCCTCTCTGTGATGCCCAGGATTTTTGCAGCAAACAAAGAGGCCGACCAGCATGCATCTGTAGCCGCGCACAATAAAAAGTAAAAAAATGATTTTTCCAAAATTTAGAGCACGCAAAAAAAACATATCCTCATCAGCGCCAGCGGCTTTCTTCTTAAACACACAAAACAAACGCAAACAATCTTTACACAGAATTAAAATTCAAATTAATGCAAAATCAGAAAACATTTAAACACAGCCATTTCTTGCACTCTTCGCCGCTTTTTTTTAGTGCAAGCAGAACTATACTTGAACTCTTTGCGTTTCCATAAATGGTTACGGCATAAAGTTTCGCAGCACTTGACATGAATGCTTTTTTGCCTTACTTTTGTACCCTGAATTGGATAACCTTAAGGGCAGCGAGATACTAGTGGGCATACAGATATCAACAAAACAAATTTACGCGACTACTGCGGGGGGCAAAGCCCATGTTTGCGCTTATGTCCCCATCTCCTCCAACCCCGTGTCTATATCACCTTCATTTTCTACCATTATCAACAAAAAAAACGATTTGCATAGATGAGACAGCTTAAGATTACTAAGTCTATTACCAACCGGGAAAGCCAATCCCTTGAAAAGTACCTGCAGGAAATAGGCAAGGTGGACCTGCTTACCCCCGAAGAAGAAGTGGATTTGGCCAAACGGATTAAACAAGGTGATCAGGCTGCTCTGGAAAAGCTGACTAAAGCCAACCTGCGCTTCGTCGTTTCGGTAGCGAAACAATATCAGAATCAGGGCTTATCGCTCAGCGACCTGATCAACGAAGGCAACCTCGGCCTGATTAAAGCCGCTCAACGCTTTGACGAAACACGCGGCTTCAAATTCATCTCTTACGCAGTGTGGTGGATCCGCCAATCTATCCTTCAGGCATTGGCCGAGCAATCCCGCATCGTAAGGCTGCCGCTGAACAAGGTCGGCTCCCTGAATAAAATCAACAAAGCTTTTTCCGAGCTGGAACAAGAATACGAGCGCGAACCTTCCGCTGACGAACTGGCCGAGATGCTCGAAATCCCGACTGAAGAGGTTGAGACTACTTTGGGCGTCGCTGCCCGCCACGTATCTATGGATGCGCCTTTCGTCGAAGGCGAAGACAACTCCCTGCTCGATGTGCTGGAAAACAGCAGCACTCCCGATACGGACTCGGCCCTGGAATACATGGAATCGCTGCGCCGCGAAATCGAACGCTCCCTCAGCACCCTGACCGATCGGCAGTGCGACGTCATCAAGCTCTACTTTGGGATTGGTATCGAACACCCCATGTCGCTGGAAGACATCGGCGACAAATTTGGCCTGACGCGCGAGCGCGTGCGCCAAATTAAAGATAAAGCAATCAACAAACTGCGTTCGGCCAATCGCAGCAAATTGCTTAAGAACTACCTCGGCGCCTAAGGGTGCCGTACACAGGCTGACCGGCAGAAAGCCGGGGCAGGGCGCTACGCCTTGCCCCGGCTTTCTGCATTCGAGCTTTGCCGCAGATGAGATTAAAGGTAGTGGTAAAAGGGACCAATCTAATACCCCCTGAGTGCCCTGCCCCCTGGTTCATACTCCTTGCCCGATACAGCTATGAGCCCTCCGCGGGATAAAAATCAAACCCAAAGGTGGCTTCTGCCGCCTGCCCCGGTTCCAGGCGCAACAGCCCCTGTCCGTTATTGAAAGCATCGATATTACAGCTCATTGGCTCGATGGCCAGCGACTGCCGGTGGGGAGGGGTAAAGATTTGCACAAAAGGGAATTTACCCGGTCCAGCCTGCTGCCAGTAGCGCAGCTTACCCCGGCTGCCGACCAGCAGCAGCTCGGCGCGCCCAGTTTGCTGCACTAGCGCGAAGCAATTGTCGAGCACTGCTGCCCCCAAGGAGCGGAGGCGAGCAAAGTCGTCGTAAGGGTAGCGCTTGCCCGTGGGGATCATATCTGATCCCAGTCCGATTAGTTCGCAAGCAGGCAACTCCAAGCCCAATTCATCGGCCGTATCTGCCAGGCGGAAGTAGGGGTGCCAACCCATGCCGAAAGGCATCGCCGCGGGCCCATCATTGCGTACCCGGAGATGGATTTCAGCTGAGGCCTGCCCCATCAGAGAGAATTCCGCCTCGA
>CAYSPJ010000015.1:15583-61189 GCA_964432875.1 uncultured Phaeodactylibacter sp.
ACCCGGAGATGGATTTCAGCTGAGGCCTGCCCCATCAGAGAGAATTCCGCCTCGAAGGTAAAGGGGAAAGGGAAAGCCCCATCGCGGCCAGCATGCCGATAGACACAGCTGATACTGGCCTGCTCTGCTGAGCGGTGCACGGAGGCTACCTCCATCGGCTTATCCATGCCAAAGCCATGCAAAGCATTGCCCGTTTGGCCGTCGTTGATGGGGAATTCGTAGGTTTGCCCTTCCCACTCATAGCGCCCCTGTTTGAGGCGGTTGGGGAAAGGGAAGAGCAGTACGTTCTTCGCCCAGCGGTTGATGTTCATCTCCAAGGGGTCTTGATAACCATCCAGGACAGACTGCCCCTGTAGTTGGAGGTCTAGCACACAGGCGCCAAAACCGGGCACCAAGGCCAGGCGATTGCCGCCGGCCGTGCTGTAGAGTTCATGCTTTTCGTAATCCCCAAAGGGGGTGATGCGGTGTTGGTACATGCGGTAAAGGTAGTTCTTTTGTAGCTATTTAGCATGGGTAAAAAGGATAAAGGGCTGATCCAGAACGCTACCCGCTGCACGCCTATGCCAGCACCCGCGCCAGATTGAAAGCCGCCTGTTCCAGGTTTTCGGCTGTAGCCGCCAGGGCTTCAGACAGGCTTGCCGGGCGAGTCTGGATGGAAAAAGCCGCTTGCAAGCCAAGCGCACCTATCTCGGCGGGGCTAGCCAGCAAAGTGCCGCAAAGAGCGATGACGGGTACGCCCAGAGCGCCGGCCTGCCGGGCAATGCCCTGAATCAGCTTCCCCTGTAAGGTTTGAGCATCCAGCTTCCCTTCGCCAGTGATGACGAGCTGGGCCTGCCGCAGCTGCTCCTCAAAGCAAGTGGCCGCCATGACGGTTTCAATACCCGGCTTCAATGCCGCGCCCAGGAAGGCCATAGCCCCTGCGCCCAGCCCGCCAGCCGCGCCAGCACCAGGCTGCTGGGCAAAATCTTGCCCAAAAGACTCCTCTAGCAAACCAGCGAAATGCTGTAGTCCGGTATCCAATTGCCAGACGGCCTCCTCGTCAGCCCCCTTTTGAGGGGCGTAAACCTGGGCCGCACCCTGTGAGCCGTAGAGCGGGTTGCGCACATCACAAAGCACCTCCACGGCGATTTCACCGGGCTGGAAGCGGGCTCGGCTGCGATCGATATGCCTGATTTTACTCAAGTTGCCCCCAATGGGCAGCACCCCTTCGCCTTGCTCATCCAGAAAGCGGTAGCCCAGGGCAGTGGCCATGCCCAATCCCGCATCGTTGGTAGCGCTACCCCCGATGCCCAATAGGATGTGCGCTGCCCCCCGGCTCAAAGCATCCAGGATCAGCTCGCCCAGCCCGTAGGTCGTCGTCTTTAGCGGGTTGCGTTCCTCCTGGCGCAACAGCTGTAACCCAGCCGCTGCTGCCATCTCCATAAAAGCCGTTTTGCCATCGCCCGACAGGCCATAAGCCGCTTCGACAGGCTGAAAAAGAGGGCCTTGTACTGTTTTTGTCACCATTTCCCCCCCACTGTGGTAAGTCAAAATCTGAGCGGTGCCCTCTCCGCCATCCGCCAGCGGGAAAGGCGTGAGCTGGGCATCCGGCCACCCCTGTCGCATGCCGCGGGCAATAGTCCGGCATACTTCCAGTGCAGGCAGGGCATCTTTGAAAGAATCACAGGCGATGAGGATGTTCATGATGTTTGGTTTTGGCCCAATTCGCGGGTAATTAGAGCGTTAAATCAAGGTACATCCAGGTGCCTAGGAAAAGAAAAAGGATGTAGCTAACTTTGAGTGATGTGAAGTGGGATGCCATCCGGGCGAACGGCGTCGATTCAGGGTAAAACATCACCCTATGGCCCCTCCATCACCTAAAACGGACGCTGTCGAGCCGGATTAAGAGGCGCTCAGCTCAACAAAAACACCCATGAGGAATCTCGACATCCTGTTCCACCACCCGCCCAGCCCCATCCAGGAGCTGCATGCCGCACTTCTGGAAGCGCGGGGCCTGCGCCTATTCATCAAGCGAGACGATTTGTTGCGCATGGGCACTGGCTTAGCCTTGTGCGGCAACAAATGGCGCAAGCTGAAGTACAATCTGCAAGTTGCGCGGGAAGAGGGGCATCATACTTTGCTCACCTTCGGCGGCGCTTTTTCCAACCATCTGGCGGCAGTAGCAGCAGCGGGGCACACCTTCGCGTTTCAAACCATCGGCATCGTGCGGGGCGAGCAGCCAAAGGACTTGAACCCTACCCTTCGCTTTGCCGCAAGCTGCGGCATGAGCCTCCATTATACTAGCCGGGCAGCATACCGGGAGAAAGAGCTGTCGGCCTTTCAGGAAAAGCTCCGCCAGCAATTCGGCCGTTTTTTCCTGTTGCCGGAAGGCGGCACCAACGCTCTAGCCCTCAAAGGCTGCCAGGAAATGGCTGCTGAAATCGAACAGCAGATGGGCAAGCTTCCGCATACCTGCTGCCTTAGCGTCGGCACTGGCGGCACCATGGCTGGCTTGGTAGTAGGGCTACAGGGCCGTTCCAGAGTGCTCGGCTTTTCGGCCCTGAAAGGCGATTTTCTGGAGGGCGAAGTCCGGCAGCTGCTGGAGGCTTGTTTTCCAGACCAATCACTACACCAATGGGCTATCAACGCCGATTTCCATTGCGGCGGCTATGCCAAGGTGAACCCACCACTCATCGCTTTCATGAATGCATTTTACCGGGATCACGGCATCCACCTCGACCCGGTTTACACCGGGAAGCTGTTTTGGGGGCTGTTCCAGTTGATTGAACAGGGATTTTTCCCGGAAGGCAGCACCATCCTGTCCATCCACACTGGAGGCTTGCAGGGTATCGCTGGCTTCCAGGAAAGATTCCCCGGGCAATTAGAATAGGGGCAGCCTACGTCACCGCTCCATTCTTCATCTCGCGTATATCTTGGGTACCCGCTGCCCTGGCTTGCACCCTGGTCTTGAGCGATTTGGCTGGGCCTTCCTCAATTCGCCTTACCGTAGCGCTCACCGTCCCGATACTCCACGATATAGGCGCCAGAATAGCCTTTGCTACGCACCTGTTGCATCACCGAGCGAGCTTGCTCGATCGTGAAGTAATCAGCCAGGAGCACCCGGGTCAGGTTGCGCGAGAGGATGCGCTCTGCATCCAGGCGGCCCAGGTTGGACACATTATCAAAGCGCTCGGGAATATAAGAGCCGACGGCAGCTAGCTGCACCTTGTAATAAGTGCCGTTTAGGCGCGGCGCGGCAGTTTCGTACTCCGCATTATCCCGCGGGTCGCGCGGGCGGGTAATGTAGAGGGCACCAGTCGTGGCGGCCGGGGGCGTAGGCTGGGTTGTCGGCTGGCCAGGCTGTGTTGCAGGCGGCATTGTCGGCTGCGTTGTTGACGGTGGTGGCGCTACCGGAACAGCAGGGCCTTCTGCCTCCAGGAAGATAGGCTGGCCATAGGTAAAAGTATTGGGGTCATCTGCCGCAAAGCGGTAGGTGCCAGGTTTGAAGCCCAAAGCAGATACTTCGACCCGGAAGCGCCGGTTGGGCATAATCTCAAATGTATAACTCCCTTCGTTGAAATTGCGGCTGATCAATTGCGTCTCCCGGCCATCATCAGCGGCTTGGTACAAGGCCACCGTGATATTGTTGATAGGCTCTCCCGACTGACGGTCATAGACGTTTCCTTTGACCATGATACGGCGGCCACCAACGGCAAACTCAAAAATATCTCCATGGGTAGTCGCCGTTTTTTGAGAGGCAAACACCCGGTTAGAGACCATAAAGCCCCCGGTACGCGAAGGGGAAAGAATGTAGAAATAGTCGTCGGCGCTGGAGTTGATCGGCATACCCATGTTTTCTGGCTGCGCCCAGCTCATCTCATCGCCAATAGAGCGGAAGACGTCAAAGCCTCCCATGGAAACATGCCCATTGGAAGCAAAATACAGCACTTGGTCTTCTGAATTATAGAAAGGCGTGATTTCATCCCCCAGCGTATTAATGATGGGCCCGAGGTTGATGGGGAAGGTGAAGTCGAGGTCATCCAGGCCTAAATCACGGGTAGCATACCAGATATCCATACCGCCACGGCCACCCTCGCGGCTGGAAGAGAAGTAAAGGATCTCCTGCCCGCGCTGGTGTACGATTGAAGGGTGAGTAACGGTCGCGCCGCTCAGGTTGATGTATTCTGGCAGGCGCTCCGGCTGGGACCACACGGCACCGATACGCTTGGTCATAAACATTTCGCAGCGGGTTTTCACATCATTCCAGGGCTCTTTGGTATTGCTGCAGACCGTAAAATAGAACCGGCTGCCATCAGGCGCCATTGCGCCATTGCCAAAGTGGCCGGACTGGATAACCGGGAAATTGCGCGGCGGCTCGGCGCTGCCCCACTGCGCCCCTTCGCGGCGCGAGCTGTAAATCCGGGCGCGGTCGCCTCGGGTAGAGGAGTAATACAACTCGTTGTCGGAAATGGGGAAGGGGGCAAATTCATCCTTATCAGAGTTGACGCCATCACCTGGCAAGAGGATTTCGATATCACGGTTGGCGCTCGCGGGAGCTACCAGCCCAAGGCGGCATCCGAGCACCTCCACCCGGATGATGTCTTTGAGGATATCCTTGCCATCGCCAGTATATTTATCGGCAAAAGCTTCAAATTCCTGGATAGCCCGATCGTACTGGCCATCCTGTTTGAGGCTGCGGGCAAACTTCAGCCCTACCAGTGGGAATTTGTCGTTCATATCCTTGATGGGGCGGTAAGCTTCTACGGCCTTGCGGTAGTCGCGCAGCACGAAATAAATTTCGCCCGCCTGAAAGATGAGTTCATCACGGCGTTTTTTGCGGTAAGCCTGTTCGTATTTATCGGCTGATTCGGATAAGTTGCCTGCCGTATAAGCCTGTTCAGCTTCCTTTTTCAGCTTGCGCCAGCTTTGGGCTTCGCTTACTGTAGCAGCGCTGATGAGCAGCACCAGCAGGAGCATTAGTTTCCTTTTCATGTTTGCAGTTTATGTTTTTTCAAATTAGTTTTTCATTTTGTGGCAGCGCCAGCAGCAATTCTTCCACTACCCGAGCAAAGTGCTGGTGTTCCAGTTGCTGTACCTTGCGGGCAATATCCTCGGGGCTATCCTCTGCCGCAACGGCGCAGCGCGCCTGGAAAATAATACTGCCCTCGTCATAACGCTCATCGACATAGTGGATGGTGATACCCGTCTGCCTTTCTCCGGCGGCTTTCACTGCCCGGTGCACGTTCATGCCATACATGCCCTTGCCGCCATACTGGGGCAAAAGCGCCGGATGGATATTGACCATGCGGCCGACATAAGCCTTGACCAGATAATCTGGCACCAGCCACATAAACCCCGCCAGCACAATAAAGCTGATGCCGCGAGCCTTTAAGGCTTCGAGCAAGCTTTCGGCCTCGTAAAAATCCGCCCGCCGGAGCACCAGTTTTTCGATACCCTTTGTATCGGCCAGAGCCAATACCGGAGCATCCGCTTTATTAGAAACGAGCAGGCTGACCCGAATATTCGGATTGCCCTCGAAATATTCAATAATCTTGGCGGCATTACTGCCGGTGCCTGAAGCAAATATAGCAATATTGAACATCAGCTTGTTTAGTTATTCAAACTGCAGGCCGCCGAAGCGGTAATTGCGCCCTCGTTCTCCATAGACCATCATCAGGCGGCTGCCGACCTGTTTACAGATGCGGGGCCGGGTGATGGTATTCGCATCCCGGTTGCGGAAAAGCGAATGGATGCGCATCTGCCCGTCCCGGTGTAATTCGGCCAGGGCGATGACGGAATTTTGCCCATTGAAATTGTGAAGGCGGCTGCTGCCGACACTACCCTCGAAGTTGCGGCTGTTATCATTGAAAACGAAGTAGAGCCGATCGCGCACGATGGCCATCGCATAGGAGGAATAGTACCCGCCATCATTGTACGTCTCCTGCCGCTTGGGGATACGCGTAGCCCATTCGATGGAGCCATCAGGCCGGATGTTGACCACGATGATGTCGTTGTAGTTGTAAAAATAATCAAAACGCATCGTGCCATCCCAGTTGCGGAAGACCCTTTCAAAGACAAAGAACTGCTCGGCTACAAGCAAGGCACCACCATCGCTGCGCAAGACCAGCTCGTCCAGAGAAAACTGATAGAGCTCTGGCTGCCGGCGCGTGTCGCCCGATTGCTCAGCGCGCTCGGCGCGCCGCACTTCCCCATCGGTCATAAATTCGGTGCGGAATTCAAAATCGAATTCTTTCAGGTTGAGGTCTTGCACCTCTTTGGTAAAGGGGTCGATGCGGAAGAAACAAGTCCCTTTGATACTATACGCACCTTTTTCAGAGTAGAAGCCCGCAAAGACGAGCTTGCCATCATCAGCGATGCGGAAAGTCAAGTCGGTAAGGAATTTATTGCCCACCGTCAGGCGGTATTCCTGGGCATCGGCGCCATCGCCCGTATAGGCCAGGATGACGTACTGGTAATTGGGGCTGCCACGGCGGCGCTCGCGGACGCCATCGGCATAAAGTACCCCCATGAGGTAAACGTTGCCCCGGTTGTCAACCCGGTAATCTTCAACGCCAAAGAGCTGGCTGGAATAAGGCAGCGTGATATCTCGCTGCCATAGCTGCTGCAGCTGTTGGTCAAACACCTGCAAAGCAAAGCGCTCGGGCTCTCGCTTGATGCTGGGCAGTTGGTTATAGAGCAGTACTTTAGAGCTATCGCGCGACAATACCAATTTAAAAGCCCCCCCCTGCTCCTTATTGCGGGCATCGATTTCGCCAATTTTCACGAGTTCCCGTGAAGGCTGGAGGCGGCGGTTGAGCTTCTGGTAAAAAAGGTAATTCTTTTTCTGGGCTGCGTTGTTGAAACTGGTGAAGAGATAGAGCTCGCCACCAATTTTCATCACATCTTCAAAATCACGCCGTTTGCCTTTGTACTTCATATCCAGTTTTTCCGAACGGCGCAGCTTCATATTGCTGTCGTAGTATTCAACGTAGGCTTCGTCATGCCCCAAGCCCCCTTCTTTTTGCCGTAAGGCGTGAAAGCCCTCTGCATTGGCCTCAATGATTTTAGTAATGGCAGTGCCCGCTGGTTTTTTCAGCTCTTCGCCCCAGCTGAGCAGGCCCGGGGCACCAGCAGGCTGTGCGCTGCCCAAAAGCGGCATAAAAAAAGCCAGCAATAAGATATATCGGCTCATCTCTCTGTAATTTGAGGATAAAGGTAAGAAAATGTGCCCGAGCAGCTTTGAAAAAGGAGGGGAAAACACCAGCCTGAGTCGATAAAAGCCAGCACTTTACTTAATAGAACGATAATTTGACGCATTCGAAGGGTCGATCCTGGTCATGATCTGGATGACGGTATTCTGTTCCTGCGGCGTACCGCGTTTGAATATCTCCAGTATCTCATTGGATTTCGTATCGGAGAACATCTGCACGATCATCGTATTGGGATAAACCTGGGCTACATTGCGCACCTGCTCCAGCGCATCCACGATGACGGCGCGGGCCAGGGCCACATCGCTGGCAGATTTATCCAAGCCGTGGCGATGGTAGTCGTACCAAGCCTGCCGCAGGGGGCGTACCCGGGGCGAGAGGATATTCTCCATGAGCCAGAAGCGGTTGCGGTTGCCGTCTAGCGAGCGCCAGCCAGGATTGGCGGCTGCCGCTCCTTGCGGTACGGTATTGACGATGTCTTGAGCGATTTGAAAGAAAGGCTCCCCGCCAAAGGCAGAAAAAGAATCATAATCGAGCCCCAGGATGACGTAAGCGTAAAAGCCCAGCACGCTGCTGAGGTTGTCGTTGAAGACGTTGCGGCTGAAAATGAGCGGCTGGAATTGCTCGTAGGTAAAGGTGACACCTTTATCTATGTAGTTGATCAGCGCCGTAGAGTAGTCGGAGCCAAACACCGGGCGGGCTGCCTGTACGGCGATATCGGCCTTGAAGCTGGTCGGAGATAATTCTTCCTGTATCGTGATGAGGACGTTGGCATTGATTTTCTCATTGTTCTCGAAGTAATCCTCCGTCCATTTCGAGTTGTTGAGGAATTCTGAAACCGTGGATTCCAGGGTTTGAAAAACGCGGGGGTCAGCTGTTTGCAACTTAAGCGTGTTGACCCGTACGGTAAAGTTAAACTCTTGTGCGCCAAGCAAGCTGGCCAAGGCCAGTAGCCCAACGCTAAATATCATCTTCTTCATAGCTCAGCTATCAGTTTGTGTCGGAAAAAAGCATTTCTACCTCATCGAGGATATCCTCCGCCGCAGCGGCCTTTGATTTTAACTCAAATTTACGGATCTTATTGTTTTTGTGCAGTATGCTTATCTTGTTGGTATCATAATGAAAACCAGCTTGGGCATCCTGTAAGGAGTTGAGCACGATACAATCAAAATTTTTCTTTTCCAGCTTGGCACGGGCGTTGGCTTCCTCATCCTGAGTCTCCAGGGCAAAACCCACCAGCAACTGCCCGGGCTTTTTGGCCTGGCCCAGGGTAGCCGCAATATCGGGGTTTTCAAGCAGCTCCAAGGAAAGAGCCTGGCCCTGTTTTTTTATTTTATGCGCGCTGGCCTGGCGAGGCCGATAATCCGACACGGCCGCCGCCAGGATAGCAATATCGGCAGCAGGGAAATGATCTACAGCGGCCCGCAGCATTTCTTCCGCCGTCTGTACTGGCACCACCTTGATGCCGGCAGGCAGGGGAGGCAAATGGGAAGGGCCCAGGATTAAGGTCACCTCTGCCCCCCTTTCCGCAGCGGCCACCGCCAGGGCGGCACCCATTTTGCCGCTGGAGCGGTTGCCGATGAAGCGTACCGGGTCGATCGGCTCATAGGTAGGCCCCGCCGTGATGAGCACCCGCCGGCCGGCCAGGCTTGAGGCCTTGGCCCAAAAGTCGTGCAGATAACGGGCAATGGACTCTGGCTCTGCCATGCGGCCAGGGCCAGACAGCCCACTCGCCAATTCACCTTCCTCTACGGGGATGAGATGGTTGCCATAAGACTGTAGGCGGCGCACATTTTCTTGCGTAGCAGGGTGCGCCCACATATCTAGATCCATGGCCGGAGCAAAAAACACCGGGCAGCGGGCCGACAGATAAGCGGCTACGATAATATTATCACACATGCCGCTAGCCAGCTTGCTCAGCGTAGAGGCGGTCACCGGCGCAATGACCATGGCGTCGGCCCACAGGCCTATCTCTACGTGGTTGTTCCAACTGGCTTCCGAGCTTAAATCGGAGAAGACTGGCCGCCGGGATAGGGTCGAGAGGGTGAGGGGCGTGATGAATGACTGTGCGGAGGCGGTCATCAGCACCTGTACTTCCGCGCCGGCCTTGATCAGCAGGCGCACCAGAAAAGCTGACTTGTAAGCCGCGATGCTTCCAGTAATGCCCAGCAGGATTTTTCTCCCCTTTAGGTTCATCATTTCAGCCCTGGTCTGTAAGATTGAAACACCCGGCGGAAAGGGGCTGATGCCCTTATCGCCGGGTGTTTGAGTTGTGGAAAATGCCGGGGGTGCGGCAGTTTTTACGCTTCTTTCTTCTTCTGCTCCTTAAAGCGGTAGTACACTTCATCGTTGATGAACTCATCCATAGCGATGAGCACCGGATTAGGCAGGCGCTCATAGAATTTGGAGATTTCAATCTGCTCCTTATTCTCGCTCACCTCCTCGATGGTATCAGAAGATACGGCAAATTCTTCCAGCTTGTTGTGCAGCTCGTGCTTGATGTCAACGGCCAGTTGCCTGGAGCGCCTGGTGATGACCGACAAGCTTTCGTAAATGTTGCCGGTTTTGGCAGCTAAACTGTGTACATCAATGGCGCGGACGTTTGGGTCCAGCCCCTGTACTTTAGTTTTGATATCTGACATGCTCAAATTTTTTTAAAGCCTCAATAGATTCGTTATAATAAGATTGTACTTCTTTTTGATAGGGGCTGTTGCCATAGCGCGCCAGAAACTCCGAAGAGCGCTCGCGGGCCTCTTCATAACGCTCCTTTTGCTTTTCGACGAAGCTGTTCTTAGCCAACAAGTAAGCCGAACGCGCAATCATGTGCCGGATCTGCTCGACGTTTTCGGTGTCGGGGAAATCCCTCAGCACGTTTTCAAACGTCTGGATAGCGGCTTGATACTCGCGCAAATCATAATACAACTGGGCGCTTTCATAAGCTTTGCGCTCCATTTTCTTACGCATTTCATCGATTAGCCGGTTGCACTCTTCCACCCGGCTGCTGTTGGGGAAGGTGTTGACAAACAACTGGAAACCCTCTATAGCGCTTTCCGTATAGCCTTGGTCCAGGCGGTGTACGGGCGATAGGCGGTAGTTAGAATAAGCAGCCATAAACTCCGCTTCTTCGCGCAAGCCGCTGGTCGCGTAGGTGTTGGTGAAGTTTTTGAAATAATAGGTAGCCAGGATATAATTCTCCAATTTATAGTAGGTATAGGCGTATTTGAAGTATATCTCCTCTGCTTCCTGCCTCCCCCGGTAGTTGCTCACAATGAGCTCGAATAGGGTTTGAGCCTTTTGATACTCCTCCTGATCGTAGTATTCCAGGGCTTTGGCATGGATGCGGTCTATATCTCCACTGGCCCGGATTTTCTCAAATTCGTTCTTGCATGCGCTCAGCAGCAAGCTCATCACCATGGTTAAAATGAAAAGGCTTTTTTTCATAAGGCTGCAAAATTACAGTATTTCTGCTAATAACGCAATAGTTAAGGCAAGTTGTGCAGTTTTTTTCTCTAAACTTGTGCCAGCAAAAATAACCTGGCCTGCCTAAAAGAGGCGCACTGGAGCGTAAAGGTTGGCAGGGCGTTTTATATTTTGCCTTATCTTAGCAGCAAATTAAGTCGCTTATGCCCGATTCGCCGGCATCTTATGGGAAAGGTGATGCCTCCAAGATTAAACGCCTGGAGCAGTTCCGCATTTATTACAACCATACCATCCACCCCGAGCTATTGCGCATGGAGCGCCGTCGGCTGCGCCTGCTATGGCTCCTGTTGATATCCAGCATCATCCTTTTGGGGGTGATGCTGCTGGAGTTTTATTTAGACATCCTTGCGCTCACCCTTTTCCTTGCCATCCCCATCGGCGCTTACTTCTTCTACCTTTTGTACCGCATACAGGAGTTCCGACAGGCTTTTAAGCCCAATGTGATGAATCTCGTCCTGGATTTTATTGACGACGGCATGAACTTCGACCCTAGCCATCCGCTGGAGTACCACCCCAAGCGCAAAATCGACAAAGCGCGCTTCCTGAAAAGCGAAATCTTTGCTACTCAAGCGCCTTATTACGAGGGCGAAGATTTCATCAACGGCCGTATCGGAGAAATGAATTTTGAGCTCTGTGAGCTGACGGTCAAGGAATTCTCTCCGGTGCGCAACCGCCTCAACGACGTGTTCTCCGGCGTTTTCCTGCACGCTACTTTCCCGGAAGAAACCCGGGGCCGCATCATTATCTGGCCGCGCCGTTTCCGGCAGCACCTCATCCGCTCCATTAAAAAATTCACTTGGGAAGGTGGGGCCAACGTGGACCACGAAGTAAATAATGAGGCTTTCCGCGAAGCTTTCCTAACCTATGCCACCGAAGATACCCACGTGGAAGGGACCCTCTCTGGCCCCATGCAAGATGCGATCGTGAGCTACCGCCAACAAACCGGGAAGGAAATCTACATGTCTTTCATCAACAAGGAAATCTACGCCGCCGTCACCGAGGAAAAGGACATCCTCGAACCCTACCTCTTCCGCTCCAACCTCAGCTTTGAGCTCATCCGCGAATTCTTTGAGGATATCAACCTGCTATTGCGCATCGCGGAGGATTTTGACCAGACGCATTGAGGCGCTCGCCCTCAACCTTCATCAGATAGCACCAATAAAGGCACGGGGCTATTAAAAATCTCGCGGGTCGTGACGCTGACGTGGAAGGCAGATTCCAGAAAGCCCCGCTGACGCCGTACCATGCAAAGCATATCCACATCATAGTCTTTGACAAAGTTGTTAATGCTGTCGTTGATACTGGAATCATCCAGTTCATAGTGGAAGGAATGCTCTATACCATCGAGATAGACATCGATCGATGGGTCTATGCCATCGTCATAATCGCCCAACCCCTGGTGGAAGACGAGCACCTTGGCACCACAATTGCGGGCAATCTCTGCCAACATAGCCGTCACTCCCGGTTGAGAGATGCCGACGTCATCCATGGCAAAGGCGATTTGCCGGATAGGGCGAAAAGCAAAATCAGCAGGGATGGCCAATACTGGCACATTGGTGTTCTTAATGACCCCATTGGCCGTGCTGCCCATAAATAGCTCTTTCAAGCCAGAGGCGCCCTGCGTCCCCATAATAATCATGTCGAAGCCGGTTTTATTGGCCAGCTCGGCGATGATAGAGACGGCATCGCCCCGGATGACCTTGCCTTCAACCGTGCCCATCCCATTGAGTTGAGACTGTACCTGCTGCAATAGGCCCTCCATCTGCTCCTGCGCTTCTTTTTCCATGATGCGCTCTACGGACACGAGCATGCTTGCGGTGCTCGGCAGCCGAAAGGTGTTGACCAAAGTGATTCTACCCTTGCACTTATTGGCAAAATCAATGGCATAAACCAATGCATTTTCTGCATTTTTTGAAAAATCAGTAGGTACGAGTATCTTTTTCATGGCCTGATTTTTTTAACTAAGAGGGATACCGATCTCCGAGGGCGAATGTATAAAAAATATCAGCGCCTGCGGTTGGGCTCGGGGGGAAATTCTCCGCTCTCTATCGGAAAAACCCTTCGCGATACTAAAATCATCTATTTTCTCAAACTGCCGGGTGATTTTTGTCATCCCCCGCTTTGACATTTATCATTTCCCCGCCTCTATCCCGCTATCTATTTTAGCCCTTTAAAAAAAACCAGAAGGACAAAACTTGTGAAACAGTTGGATAGGCAACTTGAAGCGTCAGATGATGCGGTGCGCTTGAATGCCATTATCGAGACGGCAACCGATGGCATCGTCAGTATTGGCGAGGATGGCATTATTGAATTGGCCAATCCTGCCGTGGCTGGCTTGTTTGGCTATGCTATCGAGGAACTGCTGGGGCAGAACGTCAGCTTGCTCATGCCTTCCCCCCACGACAAAAAGCACGACTCATACATCCAGCACTACCTGCAAACCGGACAAGCTAAAATCATCGGCATCGGTCGGGAAGTGATGGGCCGCAAAAAAGACGGCACGCTTTTCCCCATCCGCCTCAGCATCAGCGAAGTCAATCTCCAGGAGCGGCGGGTCTTTACGGGCATCATCCATGACCTGAGCGAGCAAAAGCAGGCTGAACAAGCACAACGCGAAGCGGAAAAACGCATCACCAAACTTAATGCCGAATTGGAAAAACGCGTGGAAGCCCGCACCGAAGAACTGGCCGAAGCCGTCAATCAGTTGCTCGACACCAACGAAAAACTCAAGCATGAGATCCGAGAGCGCCGGGCCGCAGAACAAGCTATCCGCGCCAACGAATATAAACTTAAAATCGCGCTGGAGAAGGAAAAGGAACTCAGCGAACTCAAATCCCGCTTTGTGTCCATGGCTTCCCATGAATTCCGAACCCCCCTTAGCACCATCCTTTCCTCTGCTGATTTAATTGAAGCTTATACGGACGCTGCCCAGCACGAAAAACGCCTGCGCCACACCGCGCGCATCAAATCGGCAGTGGCCAACCTGACCGGCATCCTCAATGATTTCCTCTCTCTGAGCCGGCTGGAAGAAGGCAAGGTTGAGCCGCAACCGACTGAATTCGGCCTGGCTTCGTTCTGCCGCGAGGTAGCCGAGGAAATGCAAAGCCTGCTCAAGCCCGGCCAACAGCTAAAGTTTCAGGAGTTGGCAGAAAGCCAAACCCTCTTTCTGGATAAGAAGATGCTCAAAAATATCTTCCTCAACCTCCTATCAAACTCGATTAAATACTCCGGACAGGGTAAAGCCATCGAGTGCCGGGTAGTTATTGAGGAAGACTGCCTCAAAGCATCTTTTACCGACTTCGGGATCGGCATTCCGGAGGCTGAGCAACGGCACATCTTTACCCGCTTCTTCCGGGCACACAATGCTGAAAACATCCAAGGCACTGGCTTGGGGCTCAATATCGTCAAACGATATGTGGACCTGATGCAAGGACAGATCAGCTTTGAAAGCCAGCAGGGTAAAGGCACTACTTTTTACCTCCGTTTGCCATTGGCACAAAAAAATATGCTGGTCTGATAAATATCTGCTCCAAAAATCAGAGTTTCGCCCTATATTTGTTGGTCATAGCAAAGGCCATTTTTCATCTTTAGCACTAAAACCGTTCGCATGCAATTAAAAGCAAAGAAAATCCTGGTCATCGAAGATAATGGGGAGGTTAGAGAAAACCTGGAGGAAATACTTGAACTGTCTGGCTATGAGGTCATCTCGGCACAAGATGGCAAGGAAGGGGTGGAAAAAGCGCTGGCTTCCCTACCCGATCTCATCCTCTGCGACGTCATGATGCCGCACCTCGATGGCTTTGGTGTGCTGAACATCCTGAGCAAAAAAAGCAGCACCTCCAATATCCCTTTCATCTTCCTGACTGCCAAAGCGGAAAAAAGCGACTTCCGCCGCGGCATGAACCTGGGTGCCGACGACTACGTCACCAAACCCTTTTACAAAGACGAGCTCTTGGATGTCATCGAGACCCGCCTGCAAAAAAGCGAACAGATCCGCAAGCAGTTTGATCGTACGGAGCAGGGGCTGTCGGCATTTATTAATAAGGCCCGCGGTTATGAGGAGCTGCGTAAGCTCTCCGAAGAACGCAAAGTAAAGTCCTTTAAACGGCGCGAAATCGTCTTTGAAGAAGGGGATTACCCCCGCTACCTCTACTTTGTCAAGCAAGGCCAGGTCAAATTGTTCAAGACTAACGACGACGGCAAAGAATACATCATCAATATCTGCAAGCCTGGCGACTTCTTTGGCTATATCGACCTGATTAAGGAGTCCAAGTATAGCGAATCGGCCGCCGCCATGGAGGATACGGAAATCAGCCTTATCCCCAAGGAGGACTTCTCCAAGCTCATGAACGTCAACCGCGACGTGGCCTCCCAAATGATTAAAATGCTGGCGGACAATGTGACTGAGAAAGAGGAGCAACTGCTCAACCTGGCCTACAACTCAGTCCGTCGCCGCGTGGCCGATGCCATCCTCCTGCTGAGTGAAAAACAAGAAGACGGCAGCATTAGCATCCTGCGCGACGACCTGGCCCGCATCGTCGGTACCGCCAAGGAGAGCGTCATCCGTATGTTGACCGAATTCAAAGAGGACGGCTACATCGAAATCAAAGATGGCGCAATCTTCATACTCAATCGAGAGCGGTTGGAGAGCATGCCGGCCTAGTGCCTCAATACAAAGCCATGTCGAAGCGCCAGCGATAATCCTTGGTCAAGGGGTGAGCGGCACCCCAGAGGTGAAAAAGGGCGATAGCCAAGCGGCGCGGCAAGTCGTCCTGGTAGGTTTTATCAATAGAAACCGCTTCGATGATGGCTTTAATGGCACCTTCATCTTCTTTTTGCTGCAGCGCTACTTTAGCTTGCGCCAGTAATTTGCCAACGGGCCTATCATCGGCCGGCAATTGAAGCAGTTCGGCCACGGTACGCAAGCCTGCCGCCGGGGCTTCCAGCTTGTGCCCCAGGCGGATATCCTCAATGAGCTCCTGGGCTCGTTCCGGGTCATCAAACAACATGGCTTGTGCCAGCGCCAACCGGGCTTCTGCTAGCTCGGGGTTTTGGGCGACATAAGCTTCCAATTCCGCCCTCGGCGCGCCAGCGGCGAGGCGCTGCAGTATCCCTTCCAGCCCTTCCAGACGGCCGTCAGGCAGATATTCCTCCAGCCAGCGCAG
The DNA here is from genome assembly GCA_964432875.1 of uncultured Phaeodactylibacter sp. Taxonomy (GTDB): domain Bacteria; phylum Bacteroidota; class Bacteroidia; order Chitinophagales; family Saprospiraceae; genus JACJYE01. The sequence continues at coordinate 31,416 of CAYSPJ010000015.1, forward strand.
GATGGAAGCGCGAGGTAATGCGCCGGCAAACTCCGCCACCACTTCACCTTTATAAAACATCTTCACGTTGGGTATGCTACGGATGCCGTAACGCTCCGCCAGTTCGTACTCTTCCTCCGTATTCACTTTCACCAGGGCCCATTTATCGGCTTGCTCAGCGGCCAGGCTTTCAATTACCGGGCCCAGCGCTTTGCAAGGGCCACACCACTCCGCCCAAAAATCCACTACTACTGGTTTTTCAAAACTCTTGTCGAGCACCTCAGCTTTGAAGTTCATAAGTATAATATTTTGCTGCAAGTTAACCCTCCCGCCCGCCTATTATCTGTAATCCTGGTCACAATAAGCAGATGGAAGATAGGGGTATCCCTAAGGGAAATACATCTAATCGATAGCAAAGTTTTTCAGAACCGACAAAAACATTCCAACATGAGAACCGCCTTATCGGCTATACTGCTGCTGTTGTGCTGGCACCTTAAAGCTCAACACGAATCCCTGTTCAACAATTTCAGTTCTTCCGGTGCATTTGGGGGCCCCATCATCGAGATTGGCGCCATCAATGGGCAGATAAGCGGCGATGTGGGCGGGGGGGGCGCACTCGTGCTCGACGATTTCTTCATCGGAGGCTATGGCATGGGTACCAGCTACCCGGAACTCACCCTTTTACAGGAAATAGATGGGGAATTGCAAGATGTGATTTACAACATCCGCTTCAAACATGGCGGGCTCTGGTTTGGCTACACCCACCAACAACACAAAATACTCCATCCTTACAGCAGCCTGAAGATCGGCTGGGGCCATACCCGCTTGCGCAACGATGATTTCAAGGCCCCCTCCGACCGCATTTTTGTGCTTACGCCAGAACTCGGCATGGAAGTCAACCTGACCGATTTTTTCAAATTGGGCGTCAGCGCCGGCTACCGTTGGGTAAATGGCGTCAATCGCATCCCCACCTTAGACAATCGCGACTTCAGCAGCCTTACTGGTGCGATCACCTTCCGCTTCGGCGGGTTTGGCGATGGGTGGAGATAAGTAGTGTCTGTCCATTTAGTCGAGTGTCTGAGCTTTAGAGTTCGAGAGCAAGGCTTGCGAAGGCCCCAAAACCGGAGTTTACTGGCGGTAAATGAGGATTTTGGGGCCGAGCGTAACGCAGCTATCGGACTATAAAGACAGACACTAAGTAGTATGTCTATATGCCCATATTGGCATCTATCAATAACTCCAGTGTGGCTCCTGAGACTGTCTGCGTATGTAACATTCAAAATCCTCGGGTTTAAGCTTGAAGTAGAAACACAGGAAATTCAGTACTTCCTTTTTAAAATAAGGCAACTTAACGATTTCCTCTTTGACCGCTTCTTTTCCATAAAACCGCATCATCTCCACAAAATCATCCCAAAGACCGTAATTCAGCACTTTGTCTATGACAAAGCGCCGGTCTTTTTCATAATCTAGAGAGGCGAAATCTATATCCCAAAAGACGCGCCTCGAAATATTTGGCTTGCTTGTTTTGCTCATCTCGCGTATCTTATCCATGCTCGTAAAATTACGACTATTCCATGACTTTTCCAAACTTTTCGCCCACCCCTTGCCCCTTCAATTTCATTGATTACTCCGCTCAAAGTACTGATACCCTCCCGAGCGCGGCTCCGGCTCTGGCGGCTGTTGTTCCTTTTCTGCGGGCTTTTCCTTGCCAAAGAGCAGTTTTTCCCAGAAGTCCCGCCGTTTGTCCCGGCGATCGTCCCGGCGCTCCAGGCGTTGTTGGTACTCCAGCAAGCGCTTGATGTAATCCTCTTCGCTTTCTTCCGGGCGGCGGGGCGGCACGTTAATCACTCGGCCCTGCTCATCCGTATAGGGCTGGTTCAGCAAGCGCTCAAGCAAGCTGCGGGTGTCCTCGAAATAGTAATAGCCATCCTCATAGCTGGCCAGCAGGGGCAGCTCTTCCAGATATAGCGGGCATTGCATCAAGGCTAGCACGGTATCAGAGGGCTGGGCAAAGCGGGCATGGCGGGTAGATTTAAACCGCGTATCCCGATAGACCTTACGCATGAAGTGCCCGAAAACAGGTAATGCCGAGTTAGAACCCTGCCCGAGCTTCATCGACCGGAAACGCACTTCCGGCCATTCAGCGCCTACCCAAGTGCCAACTACTATCTTGGGGTTAAACCCGATGAACCAGCCATCGGAGTTATTCTGGGTCGTACCAGTTTTACCGGCTAGTTCATTATATAAGCCAAACTCGTAGCGCAGGCGGCGGGCCGTGCCGCTATCCACTACCGACTCCAGCATTTTAGCCATCATATCTGCTTGATCAAGGGGCAACACCTGCGGGAAGCTGCTAGGTTTAGGCCGATCAAAAGCTACGATCAGCTCGCCCTCCGCCGTTTCAATCCGGTCGAGGTAGTGCAGCTCGGGGCGCCGGCCGCGGTTGGCCAGGGTCCCATAAACTTTAGCCAACTCATACAACGACACGTCTACCGCGCCCAGCGCTATGGCCGGCACTTTGGGCACCGGGCTGCTGATGCCCATCTCTTTAGCTAGTGCGCGCACTGGTTCGATGCCAGCACGCATGATGAGCTCCGCAGATACCGTATTGACCGAGTGGCTCAGGGCACCCTCCATAGAATAGACGCCGCCGTATTTGCCATCGGAATTGCGCGGCTCCCAATTGTCGTATTCGTTATATACCGTGCGCTCGTTCGGCGTGTATTCGCAGGGGAGCATGCCGCTTTGCAAAGCAGCGGCATAAACAATCGGCTTGAAGGTTGAGCCCGCCGGGCGGCGCGCAAAGACGTGGTCGTATTTAAAATACTTATGCTCAATGCCGCCTACCCAAGCCTTGACCAAGCCAGAGGAAGGGTCGATCGCCAGTAAACCGGCATTCAGGGTAGCCAGATAGTGCTTGATGGAGTCCAGGGGGCTCATCTCCCGCACTTCCTCCCCTCCTTTCCAACTGAACACCGTCATGCTGACTGGCGTATTGAACACCTCCGCAATGGCTTCTTCTGACCAGCCTTTCTTTTTCAAGCCCTGATAACGCTCAGACTGCTGCATGGCTCGTTTCAGTAGGGCATCGCTCCCCCAAGGCTTGCCGTTGCGCCACTCCTTGTCAAAGGCTTGTTGGAGCTTGGGGACATGCTCGCGCACCGCTTCTTCAGCATATTGCTGCATGCGGGCGTCTAGGGTCGTATAAATTTTCAAGCCGTCGGTGTACAAATTGTAGGCTTTGCCGTTGGGCTTGGTATAATCCTTCAATAGCTCCATTATTTCCTGGCGGAGCTGCTCGCGGAAGTAAGTAGCCAGGCCCTGATTGTGGCCTTCCGCATAGTACTTTACTTTCAGCGGTAATGCCTGTAGAGAGTCGCGCTCGGCCTCCGATATATAGCCATAGCGAGCCATCTGCCCTAAGACTACATTGCGGCGCTGCTCAGCACGCTCCGGAAAGCGCACCGGGCTGTAGTAGGTTGTCGCCTTCAACATACCCACCAATACGGCAGCCTCTTCCTGTTTTAAATCGCCGGGGCTTTTGTTGAAAAAGCGCTGCGCAGCCACTTTGATGCCAAAAATATTTTCGCTGAAAGAAACGGTGTTGAGGTAGAGGTTGAGCAGTTCTTCCTTCTGGTAAATTTTTTCCAGCCGCCGGGCGGTCATCATCTCCCTCATTTTATTGATGAATATAGAAAACAACCAGTAATCCCGGCGTGGATACAGGTTCTTAGCCAACTGCTGGCTCAGGGTGCTGCCCCCGCCAGAAGATTCATCGGACAGCAAAACCGACTTGACCAGCACCCGCAGCGCTGCGCGCAAGTCGATGCCGCCATGCTCGAAAAAACGGGCATCTTCCGTGGCTACCAGGGCTTCGACCACATTGGGCGATATCTCGGTGAAATCGGCCTGCACCCGGTTTTGGATGTAGTACTTGCCCAGCAACACCCCATCTGCTGAATACACTTCGGAGGCGTTGTAGTGCTGGATAGCCCGCAGCTCGGCATAAGTAGGCAAGGGGCCCAGAGCGCCAATATATACTAATACTGCAATCAGCAGGCTCAGCACGAAGACTAAGGCCGCCGTGCCGCCGACGGTCAGAGCGGCCATATGCCATTTAGAATGCCGGCGGCTATAAGCCTGTACTCGGTGCAGCAATGCCTCCGCACGCCCTTTAAGCGAATGAAGCAGTTTCTGAATGATTGCCGGATTGCGTTGGCGATTCATGTTGGTGATGCTTGTATGTCTCTATGGAAAAGCTCTTCTAAACGAAAAAGTTTAGCTGCTTATTGCTAAATCGTTTTATTTGTTTTAAACACTGCAAATTTAAAACAAATTAATCGCAAAACAAAAGCCGCCGCCGGAAAAACTTCACGGCGGCGGCTTTTATATCCAGTCCGATTTTTCTCAATCTGGACCTCGCTTATCTCACGATCGAAACATCGCCCCGGTAAACGAGCCGCACGTTGTCAAGGAATTCTACTTCGATGACATAAACATATACCCCTATATTCATCGGCTTATCGCGGCTACGGCCATCCCAAAGCACTAAGCCGCCAGCGCAAAACATAGCATTGCTGGCATCAACGGCAGCACTTTGATACACTTGATCACCCCAGCGGTCGAAGATATTGACCGCAGTGATGCGGGAGACCCCGTTGCAGGGATAGATACGGAATTCGTCGTTGGCGCCGTCGCCATTGGGCGAGAACGCATTAGGGATGTAGAGGTTGCGCCGGGCATCCAGTTCGACAAAGACCGTGCCGAAGCCTTCGCAACCATTGCTGTCAACCACCGTCAGTTCGTAACGCAGCGATTCCAGGGGCCGCACAAAGGGGTTGCGCACCGCCGGATCAGACAAGTAGATAGACGGCGTCCAGGCGTAGGAGGCCACTTGGGTAGAGAGCGGCGTGATGATAGGCTGCAATTGTACGCTAGTATCGCCTAATTCCACCGTTACGATGTTTTCCGGGAAAGTAACCCTGATTTCTTCGGGCTGGTTGATGTTGACGATGACCACCGTAGAACAGCCGTTGGGGTCAAATACCTCCACGGTATGATCGCCATCTCCGAAAATCTCTGCCGGCACATTTGGCGGCAGCATAATCCCGTTGTTGTCCACCATATATTGATAATCACTCAGCATGGTGCCCACCCCGCCGTAGATGGTATCAATGAAGACCCTGGTTGTGGAGTTAAAGCAGAGCGGGTCTTCTGGATCGGGTACAATGGCCACGATTTGGGGCGGCGCAGCGACGGTATAAGACAAAGTGGATTCACACCCCCTCAAGTCGGTGATGGTCACGGAGTATGTGCCGGCAGGAAGCCGGGTGGCTATAGGTGAAGTAGGCGATGCCGAGCCAACTGGCACGTTGGCCGACCAGGTATAGGGGGCATTGCCTACCGGATTGATCATATCATTAAAATTGTACTGCACCCCGATGATACCATCTTCCGTATCAAAGCAAGAGGCATCTCTGGTGATGTTTTGATCCAAAGACAGGATAAGCTCATCCGGTTCGTTGACTACGAGCTCCTGAGACTTCAGACAGCCATTGACATCGGTCACATTCACCGTTAAAGTGCCCGCGCCCAGCCCGCTGACCATGGGGCTCGTCTGCCCGCTTTGTACCCAGAAATAAGTATAACCAGGTGTGCCTCCGGAGGGCATCAAGGAGATGCTGCCGTCATTAGTCCCGTTGCAGGTCACATCATTGATGCTGGCATTGATGCTGATATCTGCAGGGTTGGGGATATTAGCAACCGCCGTAGAGAAGCAGCCATTTGCATCACTCACCACAACAGTTTGCTCGCCTTTGCACAGCTGCACCGCCGCAGAGGACATCACCCCGGCGTTCATCTCACCGGAAGGCCAGATAAAGGTAAACAAGCCGGAGCTATTGTCACTGTATAGCGCGCTGGCCGTAGCCCGCCCATCGCAAACACCTTCGAAGCAGCTCACGCCCTGGATGCTGCTCAGGTTGACAACAATTGAGGGTGGATCAACCACCGTCCCCTGGCCGATTACTGCCGGGCAGTTGTTGGCGTCGATTACCGTCACGTTGTAGGTGCCCGCTGCCAGGCCGGGGTTGAGGTTGAACAGGAGCGTGTCCATGCCCCAGATATAACGGTAAGGCGCCGTGCCGCCACTGGCGAAAACGGCCAGGCTGCCATTGCTGTCGCCCGGGCAATTGGGTGAAGTGCTAGCGATGCTATCCAATACGAGCGGTTCGGGAGCAACAACTTCCGCCGTACCCACGCTAAAGCAGCCGTCGTTGGCGGTCACCGTTACCATGTAGATACCCGGCATCAGGTTGCTGATGCTCGTACCGCTTCCGCCATTACTCCAGGCAAAAGAAGCAATCGGGGCACCGCCTGGGCTGGCAGCTACCATCAGCGAGCCATTGGTGTCGGCAGCGCAAGCCAGGGTATCATTTTCCAGCAGGTCAATCGAAGGGGGCGTGGGGGCAGTCACCTGGAAAGAAGCCTGGGTGGTACAGCCGTTGGCATCGCGCACGTCCACGGTATAAGTACCGGCGACAAGGTTGACTGCGATGGAGTCGGTTTGGCCATTTGACCAGTTGTAGGTATAGGGATAGGTACCGCCCGTGACACCAATTGTAATGCGCCCATCACCGCCACCCGCCGTGCAGGATTCATTGACGATGCCGAGGTTTTGAATCATCAACATAGCTGGTTGAAGGACCTCAAAAGTAGCCACCGCCTGACAGCCCGCCGGGTCGGAATCCGTCAACGTCAGGATGTAGCTGCCAGGGCCCAGGTTGGTAATCGTGCTGACGTTTTGACCATTGCTCCAAGCGTAGGTGAAGGCTCCAAAGGGTGGGGTGCCAGAGGTAGAGCCGCTGGCTTGGATCTGGCCGTCGTTGGCACCAAAACAAGTGATGTCCGTAACGATGGCATTGATGGAGAGCATCTTGGCCGCGGCAACGGTAAAGGTGCGCTCCAGAGCGCAGCCGTTATTATCCGTAACCGTGACCATATACTCTCCGGGGTTGAGGTTGGAAACCGTAGAGGTAGAAGCCACCACGGTACCTAAGCTACCGCTCCAGGCATAGGTGTAATTGCCGCCATTGGACGTGCCACCAGTAGCGCCTACCGTAATGACCCCATCCATCGAGCCGGTGCAGGTGGCATTAGTGATGAACGTATTATTGGCCAGGATCTGCAGCGGGCCCGGCTGCGACAAGCTGCCGGAGTCGATCTCCTCGCATCCGTTGGCATCGGTCACAGTGACCGAATAGGTGCCCGCAGCAATATTGGACACTATCTGATTGGTTTGGCCCGGTATGTTCCATTGGAAGCTGAAAAGCGTTTGGGGGTTGGGCACCAATACCCCATCAATACTCACATTGGCGATCAGCGCCCCATCAGAGAACCCATTACAGGTCGGATTCGTAAATTCCGCTACATTCACCGCAAATTGTGGGCCCTGGAAGACTTCGATGAAGACCGTATCCAGATTGGCTGGCAGGTCCGAATCTGCAACGATAATCCGATAGTTCCCAGCCGGCAAGTTGTTGATGGCCGAACTGCCCCCAGAAGTGGGGATCGTGAAGGGGCCGTTTTCCGGGCCGGCAGCGGGGAAGGTATTCCAGGTATAAACATAGGGTGCGATCCCGCCGGTGACGGTCAGGTTGATGGCGCCATCGGAAAGGCCCGCGCAGCTGACGCTATCCTGAGAGGCCTGGATGACCAAGACCGAGTTAGTCACATTGATCCTTCCCGGCTCCAGTTCGAACGGATAGCGGTCTGGATTGTTATTTACGCTGCCCACCTGGATATCAGTAGGCGAATTGACAAAATCGATACCGCTGAATTGGCCTTCGCTACCCAATACTTCAAAGCAAACTTCAAAGAGCGTAGAGCCATCAGGCAGCGTATTGCTGCCTCCCAGGAAATCCAGCCAGGCAAAGGGCAATACCCCTCCACCGGTCGGCGCGGTATTAAAGGAGCTGTTGTCTAAAGCGGGGAGCGCGGAATTGAGGTTTTGCACTTCGATAAAACGCAAGACGGCCGGATCCCATTGGAGGGTAAATTGGATGTTGGTCACATCTACCAGGTTATCTACTGTTATTGCGACGCAAACCGTATCTCCTGTGGTGCCGTTGGCACTACCGGCGCTGAAGAGTACGGGCATGACGAGGGTATCTACTGCCGCGCAGCTTTTGCCGTCTTCGGCGGTGAGCAGATAGCGGCCGGGGCGGGGCACGGTGTAGCGTATCGTATCACCTACTCCCGGGTTTGGCGTTTGCAAGGTGCCATTGAGCGGATCGCCGGAAAGGTGAGTAATGCTAATACTGGAGTAGCCCGCCGCCGGATCGAATTCTGGCAGGCCGCCATCGAGGGTGAAACCACCCTGCAGGCCCGGCCCCAGCTTGGGGAATACGCCCGTGACTTCAACCGGTTCCAGGTAAACGACGGAGAAGGCTTCGCCAACGCTGGCGCTTACACAAGAGCCGCCATTTTCGTACCCAGGCAGGGCCGTATTATTCGTGTTATCTATGGTAATAGGTGCAAACCAAAGCTGAATTGGTGCGGAGTTGCCCATATTGAAAGCTTCCTGGTGGAAGCCTGTATTGGTGAGGTTGAGGTTGCCGTTGATGTTTTCTACCGCTACCCAGATACCTTGCTGCTGGGGGATAGGGAAACCACTGACGATAATTGGGTCAGTGCGGTTCAGACAGGGGTCGGCAAGTATCGTCGCCAGATTGGGCCCGTCAACCGTGGGGCGGCAGTCGTAGAAAGCATAGCCAATGCCCGGCACCGTGGCGGGGTTGGGATCGCCATTGAGCAGGAAGTCGCCGTTATGTATGATACCCAAAGTATCTCCGAAACAGAGATAGATGGTATCAGGAGTGACATCATTGCTCTGGCCTGTGAAATTGGCGCTATCAAAGCTAATCGTGCCGGCATTATTATCGGGGCAAGGGGCTCGCAGGGCGCCTGGCTGGCCTAATTCGCCTTTGATGGTAATGTTCATGGGCGTTTGAGCCTCCAACTGAGTGACGAGCATCAGTAGCAAGGCAGGAAGGATCAAGAGTCTTATCATCGTTCCGGATTAAGTTGTAATGATCAGTTTAAGGGCAATAATTATGTTAAGCTTGCCGCGCTTTAAGCGGCAAAAATAGAGCATCGCCAGCTACAATAATAAAATATCGCGGCTTTTAATTCAAGAATGCGCCATCGAAGGTATGCAACGCCAGCAAGCTGGGCAAAAGTATCTCCGGCCGCAAAGGTATCATTTTTTTTGCCATCGCGATGCCCGCCAAACCGCCTATCTCAAGGCCTGAAAAGTCATATCGAAACGTGTTTCTACCGGGGTAGGCGGGGAAAAGGCGTACTTCATCACTACTTCCAGGCGAAATTTATCCCGGATTAAATCGCGGCGCACATTGCGCAGGCCGGGGATGAGGTCGATGCGCTCGCCGGGCCGGTCCCATTGCAGGCGGTCGATGTAGAAGACCTCGTCCGCATCGCGGCAAGGCTCGTTGTTATCGGGGCAGATGCGCACCGAGATAAAATCCATGAAATCGTAGCGGAAGCCGTCCAGGGAAGTCAGGCGCGCGGAGATCGGGCTGATAGCGGTGATCTGGCTCGTATCCAAGCCGCTTTCACCCAGGTAGAAACTGATATTGGTACTCACCCCCCGCAGCACCGCCGATACCGGCAAAACCGGGCTGCCGCCGGCTTGTACCGTAAACTGGAAGTTGGGGTAGAATAGCTCAAAGAGCCTTTCCCGGTTGTCTTTGCGGCAACCGGCCGCCAGGGCGATCACCAGTATCCAGAGCGTTGCTTTTCTCATCATCTATGTTTTGCTAAAAGCCGTGCGCGGCGCTAAAAAAAGCTTGAGGCGAAAGAAAAACAAAGAATCCTTTAAAATTATCTTGCTTTTTCCAACATTCGCCTATATTTACCGCAAGCCAACCATATTTTTGTTAAAAAAACTTCAATGCTTTAATAAACACTACCATGGGCGAACAAAGAGTATCGATAGTAAAGGACGAAGCCTCCATGCAACACTTTGTCCGCAACCTCCTGCGCGATGTACAGGCGCTCGAATACATGCTTGAAAACGACTGGTTTGAAAGCGATATTGTCCGCATCGGCGCGGAACAAGAGATGTGCATCGTGCACAATAAAACCTACAAGCCGGCCACCATCGCCATGGAGGCCCTGGAGCTGATGAAAGAATATGACTGGGTGGAAACCGAACTGGCCAAGTTCAATCTGGAAACCAACCTCTTGCCGCGCATCTTCGAAAAAGATTGCCTGAGCGAACTGGAAAAAGAAAACAGCAGCAAGCTGGAGATCATCCGCGCAAACCTCAAAAGCCTCAATGCCGACCTCATCCTCACCGGCATACTCCCCACCCTGCGCAAGTACGATCTGGAGATGCAAAACCTCACCCCCAAAAAGCGCTATTATGCGCTCATGGAAGCCATCAACCAGCAGCTTATCGGCAATGCTTATGAGCTGCGGCTCTCCGGCATTGACGAATTGCTGGTCAAACACGACTCGCCCCTGCTGGAAGCCTGCAATACCAGCTTTCAGGTGCACCTGCAGGTAGCGCCAGCCGATTTCGTCTGCCTGTACAACATCTCCCAAGCCCTGGCTGCACCGGTCATGGCCATTGCCGCCAACTCCCCTATCGTTTTTGGCAAGCGCCTGTGGCACGAGAGCCGCATCGCCCTCTTCCAACAATCGCTCGATATCCGCACCACCCACGACCACATGCGCGAGCGCAGCCCCCGCGTCAGCTTCGGCAACGGCTGGCTCGACCATTCCATCATGGAAATTTACAAGGAGGATATTGCCCGCTTCCGCGTCCTGCTCAGCGCCGATGTGGAAGAAGACTCCCTGGCGATGATCGCGGATGGCAAGGTGCCCAAACTACGCGCCCTGCAGGTACACAACTCTACCGTGTACCGCTGGAACCGCCCCTGCTACGGCATCAGCGAATCGGGCAAGCCTCACCTGCGCATCGAAAACCGCGTGTTGCCTTCTGGCCCCTCCGTGCTCGATGAAGTAGCCAACGCTGCTTTCTGGCTGGGGGCGATGATCGGTATGCACGAGCATTGCAAGGATATCCGCAAACAGCTTTCCTGGGAGGATGTGCGCGACAACTTTGCCAAAGCCGCCAAATTCGGCATCGATACCACCTTCAATTGGTTCGGTGATAAAAAAGTGTCGCCCTGCGACCTCATCCTACAGGAATTGTTGCCCCTTGCCCGCAAAGGGCTGGAGAGCCGACAGGTGAATACCGCCGATATCGACCGCTACCTCGGCGTCATCGAGGAGCGCGCCAAGAAACACATGAACGGCGCGCGCTGGCAGCTGCGTGCTTTCTCCAAACTCATTAAAGAAGTAAGCCGCGACGAGGCCGTCAGCGTACTGACTGCCAGCATCGTGGAGAATCAAACTAAAAACAAACCCGTCCATACCTGGAAATTGCCCGATGCCAACGACCTGGCCGACTACCGCCCGACTAAGCTTTTAGTTGATGAATTTATGATGACTGACCTGTTCACCGTCCAGCAGGACGATCTCGTGGAGCTAGTGGCCCAGCTTATGGACTGGCGTAAAATCCGCTACATGCCGGTGGAAGATTCCAAAGGCAGGCTCTGCGGCCTGATCACTTCCCGGCTGCTGCTGCGCTACTATACCCACCGCCACAAAGCGGACAACCAGGCGGTGACCTGCGTGAAGGATATCATGATCAACAAACCGATCACCATCGGCCCCAAGGCGACGATCATGCAGGCGATGCAACTGATGCGGGAAAATAAAATCGGCTGCCTCCCGGTCGTCCAGGATAAGGAGCTCATCGGCTTTATTACTGAAATGGACTTCCTGCGCATCTCCGGCCGCCTCATCGAGCGGCTGGAGAAGGAAGGGTAGGGCTTAATGCCTGACTGATAATGGGCGGGGCCCCAAGGGTCTCCCCACTCGTGAAACAGGCTTGTTCCAAACGTGACTATAAGGGTGCCCCAGCCCATATCCACCAACAAAAGAAGGGAGGCAAGCTCGCGCTTGCCTCCCTTGCTTTTAGATTTAACCGAAGCTGGGCGCTACCGCCCAACTCTATTCAACTAGTTACGGGCGGTTGCCGTTCACCAGGAATTTCTCGGTGAAGACGCCTTGGCCCTCAACATTCAGGCTCAGGTAGTAAACACCTGAAGGCAGGTTGCCCAGCTCGATGCGCTCGGTCGGGATCTGAATCTCGCCCAAGTTGCGCTGAGTGACCATCTGGCCTACGTTGTTGAAGACCGTAGCGATAGCCGTGCGGCCCATGTAGTCGCTCACGTTCACATTGATTACCTCCTGTGCCGGGTTCGGGAACAGGGCAATCTTGCCGCTGCCTACAGTATTGCCTGGCTCATCCTGGAGGATCGGGAACGGGTTGACGCCACAAGTCAGCGACAATTGATAAGTACCCGATTGGCTGCCTGCGCCATGTACCAGCAGGTAGTGCTCAGCACCCCATACCGGGCGGAAGGTCAGGTCAGAAGAACCGCCAGAGCAGCCCGGAGCGTTGTCGTTGCTGCCGATGCAAACCAGTTCGCCGCAAGAGCCGACGTAAACCGAAAGCTTGGTGTCGAAGCTCGTCTTGTTGCAAGTGCTGACGTTGTAGAACATCTGGTAAACATTTGCCGTGAACTTGTACCATACGCCCGGAGCAGTTACGCTGGTGCCACAAGCCGGTACTACGTCAACTGTAGCGCCGATGGTAGAACCACTGCCAGTTGGGCTTTGAGAGCAAGAGATCGCCGTAGCAGTAGCGCAAGCGTCATTGGTCACGACTGGTACTGAGCCGCAGTTGGAGATCGACAAGGTAAATGAACCGGTGGCAGAGCCAAAGCCATGCACCAGTACATAGTAAGTCGCCCCCACGATCGGGCTGTTGATGGTGTAGCTCGATTGCAGGCCACAGGCATCATCGTTGCCACCCACGCAGACCAGAGCGCCACAGCTACCCCTGAAAACGGAAAGCTTGGTATCCCAGGTAGCACCGCCACAAGTGGACACGGTGATAGAAGGAACAACACCGGCTACGAAAGAGTACCATACGCCCGGTGCCGTGATCGCAGTGCCGCAAGTGGGCAAAGCATCGATGGTGGCATTTACGGTAGTGCCAGCAGCCGTACCGCCCGAAACACAGGAAATCGGAATAGCATTGGCGCAAGCATCGTTAGCCGGCGGGCCCGGAGGCGCTGCAGCAGTAGTAATCGTCACTGTACCTGGGCAAGGGCTCGGAGGCGATGGCCAGGTGTCGATGAGGATGTAGTAGGTGTTGCCAGACACAACCGAAACCGTCAAATTTTTAGAGGTAGCAGAGCTGGAGATACCGCCCAAACAAGTACCGCCGCTAGTGGGGCAACCGTTGTAAACAGCGATCATCGTCCAGGACTGGCCGTTGTATGCCACGTTCATGCCACCGCTGAAATTTGCGGTGTAAACGAGCAGTGCCTCTTGCCCACCATAGTAAGATGAAGTAGCCGGAGCACATACCGCAGCATTGGTGCTGGTGATGTCGTTTGCACCAGAACAAACTACCGATGCGGTGTAGGGTAGTGAACCTACCACTGCTGCCTGGGCACAGGTCGTAGCCGATAGTTGCCCGCCAACGAACAAAGCCAGCAGTAATAAAAGTCCCTGCCGCCAGGTTGAATAAAGTACTTTCATTGTTAAAGTTTTTTTTGTTAAAAAATGAGAAACCTTCTATATCCGAAAAAACAGATAAAGCATTGAACAAAAACGGGAGCACTTGAAATAAATCATCCAAGCGGCTATCAAAGCTAATTCGAAATTTCATCATCCGCGATGTAATCTGTATATATACGATTAGCCTCAAGAAGCTGTAAGGGGGGAAGGTAAAAAAGCGCAGGTCATCTTACGATGTAAAGGTATGACAAAATCAATATTTATACGAATATCTCCTATCTCTAATTTGTCGGGAATTAGCATAACTAACAAAAGGCTGATTGGGCAAAAAAAAACTGGGGTACACTGAAACAGCGTACCCCAGTTAGCCTACTTAAAAAAAATCATCAGTTGTTTTTCACCAGGAACTTCTCGGTGAAGATGCCTTGGCCATCAACATTCAGGCTCAGGTAGTAAACACCTGAAGGCAGGTTGCCCAGCTCGATGCGCTCGGTCGGGATCTGAATCTCGCCCAAGTTGCGCTGAGTGACCATCTGGCCTACGTTGTTGAAGACCGTAGCGATAGCCGTGCGGCCCATGTAGTCGCTCACGTTCACATTGATCACTTCCTGTGCCGGGTTTGGGAACAGGGCAATCTTGCCGCTGCCTACGGTATTGCCTGGCTCATCCTGGAGGATCGGGAACGGATTGACGCCACAAGTCAGCGACAATTGATAATTACCCGATTGGGTGCCTGCGCCATGTACCAGCAGGTAGTGCTGAGCACCCCATACCGGGCGGAAGGTCAGGCTAGAAGAACCGCCAGAGCAGCCCGGAGCGTTGTCGTTGCTGCCGATGCAGACCAGCTCGCCGCAAGAGCCGACGAAAACCGAAAGCTTGGTGTCGAAGCTCGTCTTGTTGCAAGTGCTGACGTTGTAGAACATCTGGTAAACATCTGCCGTAAACTTGTACCATACGCCCGGAGCAGTTACGCTGGTGCCGCAAGCCGGTACTACGTCAACCGTAGCGCCGAGAGTAGTGCCACTGCCAGTTGGGCTTTGAGAGCAAGAGATTGCCGTAGCGTTGGCACACAAGTCGTTGCCAGGCGCTGGCAATTGAACCTGACAAGCAACTCTTCTCTGATGGGAAGAGGTCGTGCCGTTACAAGCCGCGCTCAAGTGGGTGTAAAAGCGGACGTTGCCCGTGAAGGTAGCTGTCCAGCTTACTGACGCCGTGCCCCAAGCAAGGGCAGCAGTGCCCGTGCTGTTACCGACAGTAACTAAATGGCTTCCAACCGAGCTGGAGAAGGTGTAGGTGTTGCCTGCCACCACATTCACCCGCGAGTACTCGCTGGTCCATGCTGCCGAGGTAATAGTTTGAACGGTACCCGTACAGTTCGGGGTGAAAGTAGAACTTGGCCACTGGCCATAGGTCGCGTTCAAGCACTGGCCGTTGGCCTGCCAAGCAAGAGCCGATACCAGCAGCAGCGTAAGTCCTGCGTTCCTAAAAGATGAGTAAAGTAATGAATTCATGGTTAAAACACATTTTAAAGGTTAAAAATCAATAATCTTTATATGTCACACAGCGAGATAACCGCACGGAGCGCTAATCACTGATGAGCATCGTCCTTTTTCAAGCTTTAAATTTAAGCAGTATTCTGTGCCAATCAAAGGTAGGGGGGAATTTGCTGCAGGCGCGTAACATACACGAGATTGGAGGTACACCCCCTGCAAAAAAAAAATCATCAGGTAAACCAATAGCCTCAAAAAAAATGGGGGGAGATGACTCAATCCAAATAAGTTTTGTCATCTATGCGACAAAGATAAAAAATTAAAAATCATATCCAAAACTTTTGAGCATAATTTCTTGCAACTCGCCCAAAAAAAATCAGTCCGTGGGAAAACAAAGCGGCTCAACAACCACTAGCCAAGCCGCTTTGCTCCCTTTACGGGGATGTTCCCAAAAAGTTTCTCAATTGCCCTCTCTTTTTTTTGCTGGCGCTGTTTTTTGTTGTGGCGCGGTGCGCTGTTGCTGTTGCTTGGGCTGCTGCTGAGTTTGAGGGCGCGGCTGGGTTCGAGGCTGCTGCTGTTCGCGGCTACGAGCCTGTTCCCAGGTATTGCGGTGATAGTCCCGGGCTCTTTCTGATTGAGGCACTTGCCTTTCAGTAGCGGGCGGTGTGGGCCTTGGTGGGCTTGTCGTCGGCCGTGGTTCCCTGGTTTGAGGTTGTTGACGTGGGGGCGTAGGCTGCGGCTGGGTCCTGGGCTGCGGTTGTGTCCTCGGTTGCGGTTGTGTCCTCGGCTGAGGTTGTTGCGAGGGTTCGCGCTGAGGCTCAGTGCGCGAGCGGGGGAAAGGCTGCTGTTGGGCAGGCTGGCGCACATCGGGCTCCGGCACTGGTGGTTGAACCCTTCGTTCGGGCACTGGTTCGCGATAAACATCTCTATCTGCCGACAGGCGGCCTTGATTGGCTTGCGCTAAGTCGGGATAGCGGCGGGTGTTTTCAGCCAGGAACTCCCGGGCTGGCAAGCTGCGGCCAGGGTTTTCCTGGTTATAGCGGCTGCGATCCATTTCAAAGCGGCCAAACTCGCGCAAGCGCTCAGGCAGGCGCTGATCCTCCTGCAACCAGTTGGAAGTAATGACCTCCCGGTTGCGGCGCTGCCATACCGACACCGTCGTACTGATACTGCCGCCCGAATAGGGGTAGCTGCGATAGTGCCGCACAAAATGAGCAGACAGGTGGGGGTAGTAGTAGTGCCTGCGCGGCTGGAAGAAATACCAATGCGTGTAGTAGAACGAAGGCATCTGTAAAATTACGATGGTTTGACCCGGCCCGAAATAGAAGCCCCAGTCATGCCAGTAAGGATAGGGCCGCCAGCGCGGATAAGCATACCAATAGGGATAACCAAACCAATAGGGGTAGCTATAATAATAATGGTGTTCGATTACCCGGGTTTGCGGGCGCTGACCGTAATAAACATCATCTTCGGGGTAGCGAGAATAGGCGTCGTCATAGTCATACTCATCGGCATACTCCTGGGCGGCTGCCCGCAATTCCTCCACGGCTTGCGGATCGCTTTCCAAGGCTGCTTTCCAGTCCTCCAGCTCAAGGGCATTTGCCCGGGCGACTTCCAAGCTCAGGCTATCGGCTTTGTGCAGCACCCATTCGGGGTCGCGGCTGTACATGCTGCCGACTAAAACCGCCAGTTCGATATTCTCCGTGAGGATGTCCAATACTTCGGGCAGTTCTACTAATTTGCGCATGGAGGCCTGCATCTCGGACGGGTAACCCTGGAGCAGGGCGGCAAAGGCCCGGTTGGCCGCAGCCTGCAGTTCATCTATCTGTACTAGCAGTTCATAGTGCTCCGTGCCAGCAAGCCGGGCATTGGCATGTACCGCTTCCGGATAATCGGCAAGCACCTGCTCTACCCCCTTGCCCGAACGCCCGCCTTCGGTAGCCAGGCGCCGCAATAAATCGGGATAGCGCGTCACGTCCCAGATGACCTCTTGGGTATTCTGCGGATAATCTTCAAGCAGGTTGGTGAATGAAGCCCGGGTTTGTGATTGCAGGCGCGTCATTTTGACCAGCACCTCCGGGTATTGGCTGCACTCGAGTATAGCTATACGGGTGTCTTCCGGGTATAGCACCAAGGCTTCCAGCGCCTTGCGCTCCTCCTCGGCCAGTTGATCCAGCAGGGCTTTATCATCCTGGGCGCGCAAGGGTAAAAGCGCTGCCAGGAGCAGGCTGAGCGTACACCCCAATAACAAGAGCATTCGGTTTTTCATAGCAATAGGCTTTGATACAACTGCTTTTTAAGCTTATTCTCAACCTTTTGCAATGACAAAAGTCAACTGCCGCCCTCAGCGGGCGTTAACGAAATGCTAAATAGCTTGATTCACTCCAGCGCCCGCCTCAAATCGCGTAGCAAGCGCTCCTCGCTAGGATAGATGAGCAGCTCGATGCGCTCGTTGCGGGCGCGGCCCTCTGGCGTCGCATTCGAGGCGCGAGGCGAGAAGTCTCCTTTGCCAACGGCAGCGACCCGGCTGGGGCTAAGCTCAAACCGCTTAGTGATAAGCTGCACGATAGTAGCTGCCCTCAAGGCGCTAAACTCCCATTTATCCTGAATGCTGGTGCGCCGCAAGGGGGAATTGTCCGTATGCCCGATTACCTGGATTTCCAGTGCCGGGTAGATGCTCAGCACGTGGGCGACGTACCCCAACGCCTGCTGGCTAGCGGTGCTCAGGCGGTTGGTGACGCCAGCCGAAAAGAGGAAATCTGAATTAAACGACAAGGAGATACGCCCATCAGCTGCTTCCAGATCGTAAACGCTGGCATCCACCTGCTTCAAGGTATCGCGTAAATCCAAAGCCAATTGGTTCATGGCCGCATTGCGTTGTTCCAAAGTCGCTAACAGCCCATCAATCTTGGCTTGACGAGCCGCGATAAGCTCGTTTTTTTGCTTGATGCGCTCATCCAGGTCTCCCACGGCAGAAGCCGATTCTTTCTTCAGCTGATCTGCCTCGTCGCGCAGGCCGGCGATGCGGTCTTGCAACTTGTCTTGGGTCGCCAGTAAAGCGGCATTCTCGCCCCGCCGCTCAGCCAGCTCCAACTCCAGGCGATAAATGACCTTTGCCGTCGAGTCGAGCCGAGCATTCAGGCCGGCTAGCTGTAGGTCATGAGCGGCCAGGACTTCTAAATGTGCCTTTTTGCTGACACAGGAAGCAGAGGAAATCGACAATACCAGGAGGGGGAAGAAAACAAAAAGAAGGTGTGTAGTTTTGTGCTTCATAAGCATGTTTGGTTTAGTATCCTTGGGTTGAAGTTGGAGGCTGTATCAAAAAAATCGAGGCAAAGTTAAATCCCGCACCGCAGTTGATAGGTAAGAGGGCACCTAAAAATCACTCTCCAACCCCTTCTGCGTAACGGATTTCCACTTCGGCATTTCTCTTTCTTTTGACACAGCCTCTCAACTCATCAACCTACAGCAACCTCACGCTGGAGGAACCCAACATGCCGATTTCTGTATAAACGGTGACGCGGTAATAGCCAGATTTCAGCTTGTCTTCTACTTCGTAATTGAACGACAAGCGCTGGTTGGCGGTAATGTCCACCTCTTTAGCCTGTACGGCGATGAAGTCCATCTTCTGGTTGTTGACCACCGTCTGGCCCATGATGGCGTTGGAGGGCCTTACGGGCATCCCTTGCTCATCAGAGATAGACAGGTAGAGCGTGCGCAGGCCTTGGTATTGCGGCGGCACATCCGTCAAATCGAAGCTGACGCGGATGTTGCGCGCGCGGCGGGCTTTTGAAACTGCTTTATCGTTGCCCCGCTCCAAATCGACCTGGAAGGCCGTGGCTTTGAAGTTGGCCAGCGTCAGGCGGTCCACTTCACCCTGGATGGTCTGGTTCAGGTTAGACAGGGCGACGTTCTCGTCGCGGGCGACGCTCAAGTCGGCTTCGAGTATGCCCGTGACTGCGCGCAGGGAGTCATTCTCCGTTTGTACCTTCACGATACTGGATTCCAAATCGCTCCTCAAAGCAATCAACTGCTGGATTTCTGCCCGCAAGCTGTTGATTTCAGAGGAGCTGCGGGATTTGGCATTGCGCAAAGCTGCTTCCGTTTGAGCGATCTTGTCCTGGGCTTCGATCAAGGAGCCTTGTAAATCAGAGTTTTGCTCGGCCAAAACGGCATACTCTTGTTGTAAGCTATCCACTTCCCGGATCAAATCTGCCCTCAGTACTTCCAGGTCTTCGATAGTGCCGCTCATGACGACGTTTTCCGAAGCCAGTTGATTTTTTGCACGGTTTTGGGTGACCCCCCAGATGCCTGCAGCGATGAGCAGCACAGCCAGGATAGCAGCTAGAATAATTAAACCTTGTTTGTCTTTCATAATATTCAGATTTTGTTGCGTTGGTTTTTAATAAATTTGACTCCCCCTTAACGAAAGAGGATGGGAAATAATTTGCCTCCCACTTAAAAAATGGTAAAAATCATCCCTTCGTCCTCTAAATAGAACAAAAATAGGCACCCTGAATGTTTCAACCACGGGCTGATGCTATGACTTTTACCCCATTTATCGCATCACGGCAATTTTCAAGCTGGCGCTATTCTCCCCATGGGTCACTGTCATTTGATAAGGCCCCGCTGGCAGGTCTGCCAAATCAAGGCTGTATCGGCCTTCCCCAGGCAGTAGGCGCTCTTGCCGGTATAGTACCGGCTGGCCCAGCGCATTGAGCAGGCGGATATCAACCAGCAGAGCTTGCTCGGCCTGGAAGCGCAGGTTAATGCGGTTGCTGGCAGGGTTGGGGAAAGCCTCGAAAGCCAGCCCTACTCCACCCGGCACAACCACCAAGCTGCTACTAGGCTGTGCGCTCACTTGCACGGGCAGCGAAAAGGCCGTGGCGCCCCGGTCGTCAGCAGCACGGGCTTGGAGGATGTACTCGCCATAGGCCGGGAGGGTATAGCGGAAGGCAAAAGGTGGCTCGGCAGAAGTGCTGATGGAGTCAAAATTGACAAACAGGCTCACCATCCGCACTACCCCATCGGCATCAAAAGCCTCGATCTCGATCCCCAGCTCCGGCAGTTCATCTAAAAAAACGGTCTCATCAGCAGGATTGGCAATGGCCACCGTGGGCGGCTCATTGGCCAGCTCGGCCGCCTTGATGGCGATATTGTCGAGGTACAACAAATTGCCATAGCCACCGATATTTTCGAATTCGATAATCACGACCTGACCAGCAAAAGCAGCCAAAGAAACGGCTTCTTCCCGCCATTGGCTGCAACCGTCCGGCGCAAAAGCGTCCGTTGTGGCTGAAGCAGTAGCTAAGCTAGGGCCAAACTTTTCATAAAGCGTCGTTTTCTCTCCCTCGCAACTGATGGCGTTGACCCGCAGGCCCTCGAAAAACTGGGCGTTGTAGGGCGCATAGGCCAGATCGAAGCTCAGGGACGGCTCGACAAGCCCGGTCAAATCAAAACGGGCCCGCAGGTAGTCGCGCGTATTGCGCGTATCGTGGTTGAAATTGTCCAAAACCAGCGCGCCATCGTGGCAGAACGGGCCGGCTTCCCAGGTCCAGGCCGCTGCATCTTGCTGTGGGTTGACAACCGCCCAGGTGCTTTCCGTTAGCGGGGCATCAAGGTTTTCGAAGTAGGGCAATATCCCGCCTTCTACCTGGATGATACCCTCCAGGGTGAGGGTATCGAAAATCTCGCCATTGCCGATAATTAAAGTAGCGCTATAGCTGCCCGCCTCAGCATAGGACACTTGTGGGTTCTGCTCATCGGAGCTTGCCGGGCTGCCCCCGGGGAAAAGCCATTGCCAGGTGCTTACTGCTCCCTGGGATTGGTCTTGAAACTGTACACTGCCGCCGGGGCAAAGCGTCGTGGCCGAAACGGCGAAGCTGGGGGCCATCGCGCGCACCTGAAACTGGAAGTAGCCCTCCGGGGCTACCAGCGGGCGTACCTGCTCTTTCCCCGAATTTGCCTCAGCATGGATGTAGTATTGTATGGTGCTCCTTTCCGCCTGGGCCGGGATGGCAGCCGCCCAAACCGCGCTGGCGCTATCCGCCAGCACCATCGGCACCGCCGTATAATTTGAATCTGGCGCCAGACGGTAGTAGAGCGTCGCTTCAGCGATGCCGCTGCGGTGCTTGATGATGGCGTTGACCGCATAATCCTGCTCGGTATCGTCTGTATCGCGCAGGCGGGCATGGGCAATCCATAGCGGATCGCGCACCCCTACCAGCTTGGTGATGCAGTGCAAGGCCCCCAGGGAAGGGATAATGCTGTTGCAGTTGATGCCCACTACATGATAACCAGGCAGCGCCTCCTGATAGATGCGTAAGGCGGTGGTATCGTACTGTTCTTCGTAGGTAGGCACCAAAATCGTCTTGTTGACGAAGATCGAGTTGGTGTAAGTGCGATAATGCCCTCCGGCATCGGGATACCTGCCACTGGCATCGGGTGGCATAGGGATGCGGATGATGCGGTAAGGATTGCCAAAGGGCGTAGGCACTTCATTGAGCAAGTAATCCAGGTTTTCTTCAATCTGTGGCCCATCGGCAACCCCCTCGGGATACTCCCCCACGATGATGGTCTCTTCATCGATGAGCACCATGTGCATATCTAAATGGTGGATGCCGTCGTAAGGCAGCTTAGGGAATTTGACGTAGCGCTCCGCCCCGAGATACAGCTCGGCGATCTGGTCGATCTCGGCTTCGGTCTTGCCCGGGTTTTCATCCAACACCAAATCGGAAGAAAACATGGTACCCATCCCGTCAGGCAGGTTATTCCCACCAGTATGTACCCAATCATAGGGTGGCAAGATGGCCTCATAAATCGGCAAATCCATCTGGCGGGCGATGATGCGAGGGATGGTATCATCTGCCCGTCGCGACGGGCGGTTGTAGATCCAATCTACGATCATCAGGCTATCTACGTCGTTTTGATAAACGGCCCAGGGCCCGTAGTCGCGCACCCAGATGGAATCAAAAGGCTTGCTGAGGATGACCACTCGGTCCAGCGGCACGCCCGCGTTTTGGAGGTAGTTGCTGACGGTAGCCGGGTTGGCAGCCACGATAATCACGGTGCATTCTGCCACCGCTGCCCGCACGATTTCGCGCAGTATGGGCTGGAAGCCTGCCCAGGTGATGATGAGCGCTTCGGTCTCTTCCCATTCAGCCATGATGCGCACTGGCCCGGGTGGGGGCATTGGCACTTGCCCCAATAATTCGGCAGGCGGCACATAACGCCAGTCCTGCATCAACTCTGCTTCTTCGGCAGTGGGGTAATGTGGTAAAGGGGGGGTGACTTGTGCCCCGGCGGCGGCGGCCAGAAAAACATAACACAAAGTGATAAATAGCTGCTTCATAGGGTGTCCAATAATTTATCCGCTAATATAAGGCTTTTTCCCTGGCTCGGCAGCACACCCATCGCGCAAGGGCATTAAATGACGGCAGGCGGCAGTTTTTTTGGTAGCGCGCTTGGCCCGCCATCTCCAGGGCTTTGGCCAAGGCAGCGCAAAAGCATCATTGGGAAAAGGCGGCAGTTTATGCGAAATTTATTACCTTTAAGGCCGCATAAAACCGTGCAACCACATGCCTGAACAGCCTAAAGATACGGTGCCCAGGGTAAAGCCAGGCGTGCCGCAGCCCGAGAGTGTTAACCCCCACCTCCTGCTGCGCCCGCGTAGGCAGCTATCGGCACAGGAATACATAGAGGGCATCCTCCAGGGTCAGCGCGTCATCCTCAGCCAGGCAATTACCCTCATCGAGAGCGCCCGGCCGGAGCATCAGGAATTGGCGCAAGCCATTATTGAAGGCTGCCTGCCATATAGCGGGCGCTCCATCCGCATCGGCATCACTGGCTCGCCGGGGGTAGGCAAGAGCACTTTCATCGAAGCGTTTGGGCTGCACCTGCTGGAGCAAGGCCGCCGCCTGGCTGTGCTGGCTATCGACCCAAGCAGCAAAGTGAGCCGCGGCAGCATCTTGGGCGATAAGACCCGGATGGAAAAACTGGCCGCCAGTGAGCTCGCTTTCATCCGCCCCTCCCCTGCTGGCGATTCGCTGGGCGGCGTAGCGCGCAAAACCCGCGAGGCGATTATCCTCTGCGAAGCCAATGGCTATGACACCATCATCATCGAAACCGTCGGTGTGGGGCAATCGGAAACTGCCGTACATTCCATGACCGATTTCTTCCTCCTGCTCCTGCTGCCCGGTGCCGGCGATGAGCTGCAGGGCATCAAACGGGGCATCGTGGAAATGGCCGACCTCATCGCCGTCAACAAAGCCGATGGCGAGCGGTTGGCCCTGGCTGAAAATGCCCGCCAGGAATACCGCAACGCCTTGCACTTGCTGCCGCCAAAAGAGAGCGGCTGGGCACCCAAAGTAGCGCTCTGCTCGGCAACTTCGGGCACCGGCATCGCCGAGGCCTGGGGACAAGTGGAAGCCTACTGGAAAATGGCGCTCGAAAATGGCTTCTTCATCCACAAACGACAAGCGCAGGCTAAATACTGGCTCTACGAATTCATCGACCGCCAATTGCGATCGGCATTTTTCCAGTCCCCCCGCGTACAGCAGCAGCTCAAAACCGTGGAAGCCGCCGTGCTGGAGGGCCGCAAATCCTCCTTCCAGGCTGCCGAGTATTTGCTGCGGCTCTTCCTGGGCAAAGATGACTTACCCCCCTGATAGTCGTCTAAATGTTGAGGTTGGCAGAAAAATGCGAACTCAAAGCCCCTTCAAGGCATTATTATTGATGTGAAATATTTTTTATCACCGTATTTATCAAAGCAAAACAATAACGTCCATGAGACCTTTAATCACGGGAGTGGTTTTAATCGGCCTGGGCCTGGTGCTCTTCGCCGGCGGCTGTAGCAGCTACAACAAATTCGTTGAAATAGAAGAAGATGTGGAAAACGCCTGGGGCAAGGTGCAGAGCGCCTACCAGCGTCGGGCCGACCTCATCCCCAACCTCGTACGGACCGTACAGGGTGCCGCAGATTTTGAAAAAAGCACCCTCGCGGAGGTGACCAACGCTCGCGCCCGCGCTACGAGCATCAACATCGACCCCTCCAACCTGACGGCTGAAAAGCTCAAGGAATTCCAGGAGGCCCAGACAGGCCTGAGCCAGTCCCTCGGGCGGCTATTGATGGTATCCGAAAACTACCCTCAATTGCGCGCCAGCGAAAACTTCCGCGAACTGCAGGCGCAGTTGGAAGGCACGGAAAACCGCATCAAAGTCGAACGCGACCGCTTTAACGACGTGGTGACGCAGTACAACAAGAAGGTGCGCCGCTTCCCAAGCAGCTTGTTCGCCGGCCTGTTTGGCTTTAGCCAAAAGGCCCAGTTCGAAGCCGAAGCCGGTGCCCAACGCGCACCCGAGGTCAATTTCGACAATTAAATACTGGCAGGGGCGGGCCTTGTGTCCGCCCCCTATATAGCCAAGCAACAACTACCCAGCCCGATGATCAAATTCTTTAGCCCGGAAGACGAGCAGCGCATCGTCGAAGCCATCCAGCAAGCGGAGCGCAATACCTCCGGAGAGATTCGCGTGCACTTGGAAGCCGCCTGTAAAGGCGAAATGCTGGAAGAAGCCGCCAAAACCTTCCACCGCTTGGGGATGCACCGCACCGAGGCCCGCAATGCCGTACTAATCTTCCTTGCACCAGAGCGCAAAGAATTTGCCATCTTCGGCGATCAGGGCATCAACGAGGTAGTGCCCGCCGATTTCTGGCAGGAAGAGCGCAACCTGATGCAGGAGCATTTCCGCCGTGGCGCTTTTGCCGCAGGTATCTGCGCCGCCGTCGAGCAGGTAGGGGAAAAACTGCAAGCTTTCTTCCCTTACCAACAAGACGATGCCAACGAATTACCCGACGATATTTCATATAGCTGAGCCATATCATGTCAAAATACTTGCTGTCTTTTTTCTTTGCGGCACTAGCCGCGCTCTCTTTTGCCCAACAACCCATCCCAGCACCGACAGACTTCCTCGTCAACGACTATGCCGGGATGCTAAGCCGGCAGGAGGTCGTCCAATTAGGTGACAAGCTGCGGGAATACGCGCTGCAGACTTCCACCCAAATCGTCATCTTCACGGAACAATCGCTGCAAGGAGAGGACGATTTCGAGCGCGCGCGCCTCATTTACGAGAACTGGAAAATTGGCGGTAGCCGCGAAAACAGCAATGGCGTGCTCCTCTACGTGGCTCAACAGGATCGCAAGGTGCGCATCATCACGGGCTACGGCGCCGAGGGCTTCCTGCCCGACGCCTTGGCCAAGCGCATCATCGACGAGATTATCACCCCCAATTTCCGGCAAAACCAGTACTATCGCGGCCTGGACCGCGCCACCAGCGCCATCATGGAGCTGGGCCAAGGTGAATACTCCAACGAAGGCCCGCAGCAGCCGCGCGACGCCAAGGGCGGTATACCGGCCATGCTGGTCATCGTCGTCATTATCCTGCTCCTCATCATCTTCTCCAAGCGGGGCCGCGGCGGCGATGATGACGATGACGATGGCGGCTACTACCGCGGCGGCCGCTACGATACCAAACCGCACCGCCGCCGCCATGGCGGTGGCTGGATATTCTTTCCCGGTGGCGGATGGGGCGGCGGCGGCAGCTCTGGCGGCAGTGGCGGCGGCGGCTGGGGCGGCAGTGGCGGCGGCGGCTTCGGCGGCTTCGGCGGCGGCCTCACCGGCGGCGGCGGTGCAGGGGGGAGCTGGTAGGGAGGGGTTCCCAAGCACCAACATCGCTGTGCAACACATGCTTTACCTTTAAACAACCGGAGCAGTCCATGAAACATGCCAAGAACTTGTTGCTGGCAGGATTGTTGGCGCTGAGCGCCTGCCTGCCCGTCTTGCAGAGCCGCTACGTGACGGAAGCGGACATCCTGCGCGTGCCGCCAAGCTATGAGGATGGCTCGGCGCAGCGGCAGAGCGGCCCTTGCGCCGCCTGGGAAAGCTATCGGCCCGACACCCTGCACCTGGAGCACACGCCCATGCGCTACATCCGCTTGAACATCCACTGGATGCACGCCGCTGATTCGCTGATGCCTTTTTCGGAAGATTTTGCCCGCCGGTATGCCAAAAACCTCGTTTATGCGAGCAATTACGCCATGAACAAGAACCGCAAGATGTACTTGCCATACGGCAACGACACGCCGGTGCTCCCTACCCGTATCCAATACCTGCTCACGCCCCGGCCAGATGCCCCAGACGATGACGGCATCTACTTCCACTACGATGAAGAGTCGTGCTATTACATACACCGGGGGAAGAATAACAACCTGTTCCGGCGCGACATGTTCAATAAATACGGCGTGCAGATGGATACGGTGCTCAATATCTTCATCATGCCCCACCACCCTGACAGCATTGCCTCCCCTAGCTATCAGAACTATGCCGTAGGTGTTGCCCTACGCAATGCGATCAAGCTCTCTGGCATTTATGCCAACCATAAGAAATATGATGATTACTGGGACTTTCGCGGCATTTTCATCCACGAAGTAGGCCATATACTGGGCTTGGGCCACGCCTGGGTCAATGATGGCTGCGACGATACGCCCGTCCACCAGCAGAAGTGCTTTGCCATCACCCAACCGCCGCCCTGCGATACGGCCACCTCCAACAACGTCATGGACTATGTCGCCGAGCAAAGCGCCTGGACGCCATGCCAACTCGGCAAGATGCACCAACGCTTGGCCGATGAGCGCAGCATCCAGCGCAAGTTCCTGCTGCCAAGCTGGTGTGAATGGAAGGACAGCCTCTCCATAACCATCCAGGATACGGTGGAGTGGCTGGGTGCCAAAGACCTGGAGGGGGATTTGATCATTGAACGCGGTGGGCAGCTCAGCATCCGCTGCCGGGTTTCCATGCCGCCGGGGGGGCGTATCCTCATCGCGCCGGGCGGCACCCTCATCCTCGAAGATGGCGCGCGCCTCCACCAAGCTTGTGGCGAGCAGTGGGACGGCATCGTCGTACAGAAAAAGAGCAACGAGGCCGGCCGCCTCATCCTGATTGGGGAGCCCAAGCTGGAGGATATGCGCCAGGGGGTGGGGGGATGAAGCGATTATGCTACAAAAACTTGGAAAACCGCTTGTTTTTGCCTATTTTTGCACAACACAAACTTAGGAGGTGGCAAGGGATACTTTTCACATGCTAGTGCCCCATGGACGAAGTTGTTGATAGTTAAGCCACCGCCATTTCGCCGTCAGGCAAGGCGGGAAGAGGGAGCATAGCCAATGCTACGCGACCGATGAGCAACGCAGCATGGCGGTGAAAGGGCAAGGCTTGGGCTGTCAAGAATTTCATCCATGGGGCACTAGGAAGGAGCGCTCTCGAAGAAGAGGGGTGGATTGTCACCCATGACCCTTACCCCTTGCACCATCGGAAAGAAGGCGGGCTGCAAACAGATTTAGGAGCAGAAAAGATTATTACCGCTGAGAAAGAAAATAGCCGGATTGCAGTCGAAGTGAAGAGTTTCGTGCACATTTCCATACTGCATGATTTTTTACTTGCAGTCGGGCAATTCTATGTGTATAAGAAAATCCTGGAAAAAAGCGACCCCGGTAGAGTACTTTATATCGCTTTACCTGATTTCGTCTTTAATCGGGTCGAAAAATTTGAATGGGCTCAAGAAGTCATACGAGACATGAGCATCAAATTTATCCTATATGATACTAAAAGTCAAATGATTACCTCATGGAAAGAATAAATTTTCTTCGAAATAGTATCATCGACGCGATGACGGGGTACGCGGACTACTTGGCGGGAGCCAATTTACCTAAAGTAGAATACCAGTTGCTTGGGGACGAAAAACACGACCGCTATCAGCTTTTAGCAATTGGCTGGGAAAAAAGCGAACGCATTTATTACGTTATTTTCCATGCTGACATCATCAATGGGAAAATTTGGATTCAAGAAGACAATACCGAAGACGGCTTCGCCAATTTGCTCATCGAGAAAGGCGTCAGCAAGAAGGATATTGTACTAGCATATTATCCGGATTACCACCGCCAGTACACGGAATTCGCCGTGGCCTGATTATGGTGTAAAGGAGCGGGCATTCCTCTTACTTCATTATCTTGTGCGCCGAAACCAAACCAAACGCCCTATGCCGCTCCGAGTCCGCGACCTATACATCCTGCTGGTTTTCCTGGGTTTGACGCATCTGTTCTACTTCCCCACCTGGAATGCCGGGTTTGTCACTGATTTTACGGGCATGATCTGGCGGATGGAAGGTAAGCACGCCTTTGACATCCTGGGCAGCTTTGGCTTTCCGGCATTACAGCCAGTACTCAGCGCCTTCCAGTACTTGTTTTATCAGGCATTTGGCCTGTCGCCCTGGCCCTGGTATCTGGTATTCACTAGCCTGCACGTACTAAATGGCTTCCTGGTTTATCGCCTCGGTGCAAGCCTGCTGGAGGCCTATGGCAGTAAGACGCCTCGTCTGGCAGCCTTACTGGGAGCTGTTTTTTTCTTGTTATTGCCCTATCAATCGGAGGTCGTCGTATGGCGAGTCTGCTTTAACTACCAGTTGTCATCGTTTTTATTGTTGAGTGTGCTGTGGCTGGCGCAAGCCTGGCTTAAAGAAGGGCGGGCGAGGCTATTGTGGCTAGCGCACTTGCTCTTCGTGATGGCATTGTTTACCTTTCAATTGGCCATTACCTTGCCGCTGGCAGGGCTGGCTTTGGTGCTGTTATTTCCAAAGGAAGCACGCCAAGGTCAAATCGCCAGGGCGTTCTGGCGCTTATCCTTGCCGCAGTTTGGGTTATTAGGGGGGTATTTATTGCTCAACCGGGTCATCTTGGGGAGCTGGGTGGGCTATTATGGAGCAGAGGCACACTTGAGCTTCCCGCTGAAAGACATCCTGACCAATTATTTCAACTACGCCATCAAACTGCTGGCTTTCAGCCGCGACTGGCCGCACCCCTGGAAAGAAGGCCTGACGGGCTGGCTGCAGCAGCCGATGCTGATTTACCCCCTGTCTGTCGCGGCGGCGCTCGGCTTGCTCTTTGCCTTTGCCCGCTACCGGCGCTGGCGGGGGGAAGTGCAGGCCAGCTTGCTGTTCTTCCTGCTGTTCGCTCTAGCGCTGGCCCCGGTGTCCAACCTGTTTTTTTACTACCTGCAGCACCTAGAAAACGACCGCTACAGTTACCTACCTTCCGCCTTTTTCTTGCTGGGGCTGTCCAGCCTGCTGTCCATACTGCCGCGGCGGCTCTACCTGCTGCTAGCGGCGGTTTACCTGGGCTTTGCATCCTTTTTCCTCTGGCGCACCAACCAATATTGGAAAGAATCTACCGCCCTCTACCACCGCCTGCTCGACGGCTTCGAGTGGCATGATGCGCCTGCCGTCTATCTGCTCAACCTGCCGGCCAACTATCAAGGCGCCCTGCTGTTCCGCGATTTTGCCGGGCAGGGCGACGCCTTCCGCGATGCCCTGCGCTACGTCAAGCAGCAGCCCTATGAGGGCGCGATTTACGAAATAGCGCAGTACAACCTGGCCAAGCCTGGCGATGGGGTCAGCGTGCGCGTCGATTCTACGCATCAGATCACAGTAGAATTCAATCAATGGGGCAATTGGTGGTGGCGGCGCGGCATCGGCATGGGGCCAGGCTATCAAGCCGAAGGCTATTCCGTGCAGAGC
>CAYSPJ010000016.1:0-5677 GCA_964432875.1 uncultured Phaeodactylibacter sp.
CATGGATTTGGATCGCCTCATCGGTAGCCAGGCAGACTAGTTCGGAGCCTTTTACCTTGATTATAGAAGCTTCGATGGCAAACTCGCGGATTGCTTTTACCTTAGCTTCGCTTTCCGGTACTCCTGCCGCCCGCAGCTCCGCTTCCTTGGCATCGATCATCGCCGTGGTGCGGAAGAGGGCGGCTTCATTGGCAAAGGTATGGGTAGCAAGCTGTCCGATTTTATGTTGGATGGCCCCAAACTCGGCGATGGGCTTGCCAAATTGCCTCCGCTCAAGGGCATACTGTACCGCTTTGTCAATAGAAAGCTGCGCGCCACCGATGCCGCCAGCCCCGGCTTTAATGCGGCCGCCATTGAGGATGTTGAGCGCGATCTTGAAGCCCTCCTGGCGCTTTCCCAACAGATTTTCAACCGGCACTGGGCAATTGTCGAAGTACAATTGCACCGTAGAGGAGCCTTTGATGCCCATCTTCTTCTCCTCCGGGCCGGTGGAGAAGCCAGGGTAGCCACGCTCCACGATAAAAGCCGAAAGGTTCTCGTCTTGTTCGATTTTGGCAAAGACGATGAACACATCGGCAAAACCGCCATTGGTAATCCAGATTTTCTGGCCGTTGAGCAGATAGTGATGGCCATCGGGGCTGGGGGTAGCGGAGGTTTTGCCCGCATTGGCATCTGAGCCTGCCTCCGGCTCGGTGAGCGCATAAGCCGCAATCAGCTCTCCGCTGGCGATGCCAGGCAGATATTTTGCCTTTTGTGTTTCGTTGCCATAATAGACAATGGGCAGGCAGCCGATGGAGGTCTGCGCGCCGAGTGTAGTGGCAAAGGAGAAGCCATTGGACATGGCTTTGGAAAAAAGGGCGTTGGTCTTAAAATCTAGCCCCATGCCGCCATAAGCCTCGGGGATACTGACCCCGCACAAGCCCAGTTCGCCAGCTTTTTTTAGGAGGGCTAGGGCTTCCGCCCGGTCGGCATCATTGGTGGCTTGCAATTCGCGGCCGCGCTGGAAAAAGGGCTGCTGGATTTCCCGCAGGCAAAAATCGGTGACCAACTCGGCAATCATCAGCTGCTCCTCATTTAGTTCTTCGCTGATGAAAACCTCGCGGTAGGGGGTATCGCCCGTAACGAAATAACCACCACTAAGGCGGAGGTTAGCAAAGTGTGCTTCTGCAGGCGGGGCTAGAGGGGTAGCGGTTTCGCGGATGGCTTGCTCGGTCATTTTGTCTATGGAATGAATGCTTGGTCAGGAAATTTAGCGTTTATGACTTAGGAAACCCGCAGCTATTGAAGGCACCTAAATCAGTCACGCAAAAATAACAGAAAAACAAGCTTACGGTTTGATTATTACGTGGCCTATCTACCTACTATGCAGGTATGCTGCTTTTTCCAGTTTGCGCAAAGCTCTAAATCCCCCCGTTGACAGTGCGAGAGCTACCATCATTCCGGCTCAAACCGCCGCAATCGCCTGCACCTCCAGCCCTAGCCCATAGTGCAGCTCTGGTACCGGCACCACTGCCCGGGCTGGCCGGTGGTCGCCCATGATGCGGGCATAAACAGCGTTGATGTGGCCCCAGGTTTGGATGTCAGACACGTAAATGGTCACGGAAAGCACCCGGTCGAGGCTACTGCCGACGGCGTGGAGGATAGCGGCGATGTTGCGGAAAACCAGCTCCGTCTGCGCTTCGATCGAGGCATTGCTGAGCTTGTTGCCGTCCTGGTCAATAGGCAATTGGCCCGCCAAGTAAACCAGGCCGTTGTGGACGACGGCTTGGGAGTAATGCCCCGCTGGCGCGGGCGCACTTTCAGTGTAGATGGTTTGGATATCTGGCATAAAATGATGTATTTGCAGCAAATATAGGAAACTTCTAAATTGCTAGAAAGACGGGGCTAGAGCGCGAAAGGCAGCATAGAATCGCTGCAAGCTATATCTTTGCTCCAAAATACCCAAACTCATGCCAGATTATCCTAAAACACCACGCTCCACCGTCAAGCGCATCCCCAAGCGGGGGCATTACGACCGCGCTACCGTCCATGCCGTGCTCGATGCCGGGCGGGTATGCCACGTCGGCTTCGTCGTCGAGGGGCAGCCTTTTGTCATCCCCACCGCCTACGGGCGCGAAGGGGATGTAATCTACCTGCATGGGGCAACGACGAGCCGCCTGCTGGCCCACCTGCAGCAGGGCGTGCCGGCCTGCGTGGCGGTCACGCATCTAGACGGCGTGGTGCTGGCGCGCTCATTATTTCACCACTCGCTCAACTACCGTTCGGCAGTCGTCTTTGGCACGGCGCGCCTGGTGGAGGATGCCGCTGAGCGCGAGCGGGCCCTGACCGTCATTTCGGAGCAGTTGCTGCCGGGCCGCTGGGCAGAGGCGCGGCAGCCCAATGCCAAGGAAAACAAAGCTACGGCTGTGCTGGCTATCTCCATCGAAGAAGCCAGCGCCAAGATACGCGCTGGCGGCCCGGTGGATGATGCGGAAGATTATAGCCTGCCCATCTGGGCGGGCGTCTTGCCCATGCAAACCTGCTATGGCCTGCCCCTGCCGGATGAACAGATGCCCCTCGGCATAGCTGCAGCGGCCAGCGTGATACAAGCGTTAGGCAGCACACCCATCGCCCTGCCCCTGCCAGGCCTGAAGCCGATAGAGCCGCCGCTGCCCGATGAGTACGCGCCCTTTTATGCTGCTTATGTCGCCAAGGCCAATGGCCGGGATGCCGCTCAACTATTGGCGGAGGCGCTACTGGCCACCCCGCTGCTGCTGGCGCAGCTGCCCGAAGCGCAATGGGACTATGCCTACGTCCCCGGCAAATGGAGCATCCGCGAAATGTTGCTACACGTGATTGATACGGAGCGCATCATGGCCTATCGGCTGCTGCGCATCAGCCGGGGCGACGAGTCGCCGCTGCCGGGCTTTGATGAGCAAGCCTATGCCGCCAATAGCCATGCTGCCGGGCGCAGCGCCGCCTCGCTCATCGCCGAGTATCAGGCCGTGCGGCAAGCTACCTTGCACTTGCTGGCCAATCTGCCGCCGGAGGCTTGGCGGAAAACCGGGACGGCGAGCCAGAGTAAGGTGTCGGCACGCGCCCTTGCTTACATCATCGCCGGGCATGAGCAGCATCATCTGGCCGTACTGCGCGAGCGGTATTTAAGCGTCTTTGTATAACCACCTAACCGCATTGTCCATTTCCATCAATCAGCAGTTGGTTTTGGATCGAGCTGAAATGATTATATCCTTGCCAAGCTTCAGCTCGCCACGAAGTCCACAAAGTTTTCACGGTGAATACATGAATACTGTGCATTGGGGTAGGCTGCTAACCAGGAGGCGTTTGGTTTGGAAGGCTTGCCCCATTTCATTTCATACCCATGGAGCACTCCATTGGCTTCTTCAATATAATCTAGCTCGACCCCGGAGTAAGTGCGCCAAAAATAGGTGTTGACGCGTTGACGGGCATACTTGATTTTTTTCATCCGCTCTACAATCAGGAAGTTTTCCCAAAGCCCGCCAACATCTGTCCGCATATCAAGCGGGTTGAAGTTGTTGATCAGGTTGTTGCGCACACCAAGGTCATAAAAGTAAATTTTGCTCATTTTGGTGATTTCTTTGCGAGGGTTGTTGCTGAACCCGCCGAGCCGGAAGATAATGAAACCTTTTTCAAGGAGGTCAATATAGTTGGCTACAGTTTCGTGACTCATGCCCAATGCACGCCCCAATTCATTCAGAGAAACCGTGCTGCCGATTTGTAAAGCCAACATTTGCAACAGCTTCCTGATTTTGTCGGCATATTTGATGCCGGAAAGTTGCAAGATGTCTTTATATAAATAGGCGGAAGTCAGTTCTTCTAAACGGTCAATTTTTGTTTCTGCCCCGATCGTGCGCATGATTTCGGGATAAGCCCCGTAGATCAGCAGAGACTCAGCTTGTTTCTTTAATTCAAATATCGAGCTGTGTCCAATGATTTCCTCCGCCGAAATGGGAAAAAGCCGGTAGGTTTTGGTGCGCCCGGTGAGCGGCTCCTGGATATTGTTTGCCAAATCAAAAGAGGAAGAACCCGTTACAATGATTTTTAAATGAGGCATTTCATCGTGCAAAATCTTCAGATTGATGCCAATATCTCGGATATTTTGGGCTTCATCAATGAAAAGAAGATTTTTGGAGCCAATCAGCTCTTGCATCTTGTGCAGGTCTCGGGAGGAAAAAACCTCATTATAAACCAGTTGGTCTGCGTTGATAGACAAAGTATTAGGATGATCTTTGATGAGTTCTTTCACCAGCGTGGTTTTGCCAACCTGGCGGGCACCGTATAGGATGATAATCTTATTCAAATCGCGCAAATCTCGTTCGATTTGAGTTCTGATGATGCGAGGATACATAGCTTAATCGAGTTAGACTAGACAAATTTAATACGATTTTTCAAAACTAATGAATTTATTCAATTGAATTTTTCAGATTAAGATGAATAATTAAATCAAATTTATAGATCAAGGCAATTCTTCAAGCGGGCTAAAGCACGTGAGCAATCCCCTTCAATTATCGGCAACATTCACTTTTTTAGGTTAAGCGCATACCACTACTCGCAAAACGCCCGCTCGGCCAAGCCAGGGTCTAGCACAAAAGGGTTAGGCTTGCCGTCTTGATGGCGGGCGATGGCGCGGGTGCGGGCCGCTTCCCGCGCATCGGGCTGGTCTTGGCGGTGCCATTGGCAAAGGGTTTGTACCTGTTGGTGGAAAAAGTCCGGATCAGCGACATCGGCCTCTTCCCGATAGATGGTGTAAAAATAGAACATAGCCCGGGCGATATCTCCTTTCACGGCTTCGCGTGGCTCGAACCAGCCAGTCATCACCTCGCTGTACTCGTCAATATTGGTGGGCGGTGGGATGCCCTGGCGGCTGTAGCCCTGGCGCAGCCATTGACGCGTCTGCCGATCATCAATTTCGCCAAAAGGGTAGTTGCTGCGGGCATCATTCGCGGCGATGCGGGTGGGGGTCAGGCAGTGGAGGTCGCTATGGGCGTTGCCGTCGCGGGCGCCTTTGCTGCGCGGCCAGAGGTGCTCGCAGTTGATGCCGTCGCGCTGCCCGTCGCGGTACAGGTACTGAGAGGCCCGCTCAGCCCTCGGGTCCAGGTAGAGGCGGTAGCCGGTGTACAGGCAAGTCACGCTGTCGTTCACGTTGTCCAATTCGCGGTACATCAGCTCGCGGGCGGGGCCGTAGCTGAGCACCCGCTGGGGCTTATAAGCTTGGCGTATGGCCTGCTGCAAGGCCTCGCCCCGCATTTGTGGGAAGATAGCCGCCGCCGTGGCGGGCTGGGCGTGCCCGCTCAGCGCGATGAGCGATAGGAGGAGGCATAAGAGCGCGTGCAGGTGTTTCATATCAGATGATGGTGGCTTCAGGTTTGGAAAATTTGCGATGGAAAGGCTTGGGTGTCGTTCGTTCAAGCACAAAGAATGACTTATGACTTTGTGTCGATTTTTTATTACGACCCTAAGCCCAGAATAAACCGGAAGCAAAATACTTCATAAAAAATGATGAATTTGCTTGCCAGGCATCAATGTTTTTGTATTTTTACCAATGTTTCACCTTAAAAATCTATACTGATATGAAAAAAACACAAAGACCGGCGCCCGCGGGGGGGGTGGGGGGGGGGCGCCGGTGGGGGGGGGGGGGGTGGGGGGGGGGGGGGTTGGG
>CAYSPJ010000016.1:5687-25179 GCA_964432875.1 uncultured Phaeodactylibacter sp.
TTTTTGTTTCCCCGCAAAATTGTTTTTTTTTTTTTAAAAATTTTTACACAAAAAAATTATAAAGTTTTTTAAAAAAAAAAAAAACCCCCCCCCCCCCCCCGCGCTGATTACAGGGTTTCCACCTCTGCTGGCTAAGCTTTTGTGGACGATGATTTTACTATTGAGTTTAATCCCTGGAAACAGCCAAAGCCTGAGCGGCATCGTTGTTGACCCCTGTACGGGGAGCCGAAAAATCCCGAATGCCAACATCCAAATCCAATTGCAATCAGATCCGGCTCAAAACTGGACTGCGGTGACGGGCAGCAATGGGCAATGGAGCTTTGATTTCACTTCAGAGCAGCCTGATGGCGCGTACACTGTTAAAGTCGTCACTCCTACTGGTGCAGACCCCGTTCAATACATCGTCAACAAGCCTGGCCCAAACCAATCACTCCTGGATTTTGTGGCTTTCCCTGATGTAGCGCCGATTAGGATGAAAAATTGCATCAACGGGAATACTCTTTCATTCGAGGGCGAGGGTCCAGCTTATCTCGTCAATTGCGAAGGAAACGAGGATGATTTTTCCTTCTGGGCGGTCAGCGTCGAAGTCGTAGAAAGTGGGATAGTCTCTCCTGGCGGGCACTGTGACCTAATCCCGCTTGCCCCTTTCTGCATCTCGCTGATGGTATGGGATGCCGACAGAGATGGCAATATCATCAACAATACCCCGAAATATGATCAAATGTTCAATATGATGGATTGCCGTGAACTCTGCCTTGGCTTTGATAATGGAGTGGGGGCCTATCTTTTTCAGCTCAATCTCGAATCTGGGCATTATGTTTTTGAGTTTGAAATCAACTGTTGCGCCAAGCGCGGGCCCAGAAAAAGCACGAAAGAACATGTTTTTATCTATGAAGAGGGCATATCGACAGCAGATGCAGAATTTACATACATAGCCTCGCAATTGGTAGAGCAAATCAACAATGAGCCTCAGCCTTATGACGGGCAGATTGCCCGTTCGAGCGTGAAGCCCGGCCCGGCGCTGGGCGATCTTTCCGTCGGGTTGAACATCGCTCTTCCCGAAGAGAGCTTTATCACTGCTTATTCAGTCTCTGTTTATGAAGTGGGGTGTACAGGAGACGATGATGAAGTTTTGATATACAGCACGGGCGTAACCAGTGCCCCTTATGGACAATTCAGCTATCCGTTTCTCTTCCTTACGGAGATTTTAGACCAGGCAACGGGCTGGCCCTATTTTTTTGTCAACAGCAACACCGTCGGCAAGTGCTTCAAAGCCAAAGTGTCAGTAGAAAACCTCTGCGGGAGTGAGAGTGCCATCGGCTACTTCACCATTACGGAGCAGTGCCAGTTTTGCCTGCTAGAGGATACTCCTGATCAAGCCGCCGCGCTGCCTTTACCTAGAGAAAAAGCTTTAGCCGTTGCTGCCCCAGAGGTATCTGTATTCCCTAATCCCGCCACAGATAAAACCTGGTTCGTAGCAGAAGCCACAGAGGAAGGGCCTGTACAAATCGACCTTTTCAATGCCGCTGGTTCGTGGATAGCCCGGATAGTTGATGAACCTGCCACCGCGAAAGGCCGCCATGGGTTTGAATGGGTCAGGGCGGGCCACATCCCACCAGGCATATACTTTTATCGTTGGTCCATTGGCAATGCCTACGGTAGCGGAAAGCTGATGCTCTACTAACCCAACCCCGGTGCCGCAGCGTAGCGCTGCGGCACCGGGGCAAACCGCATCCAATCATGACACATAAGGATTTGCGCCTCTGGATATTGCCTATGCTCATCTTTTCATACCTAAGTGTCGCCGGGCAAAACCTGGTGCCCAACCCAGGCTTTGAAGAATATCTGCGCTGCCCAACTCAGGAGGCGGACTTCAATGGGTTTGTCAGGTTTTGGGTTACATTTTTCTCCAGCCCTGATTACTTTCATTTGTGTGGGTATTATCCTTCTTGGATTGAAGAGCGTGCAGACCCTTTTGAAGGAGAAGGTTTTGCGGGTGCCCGCTTTTACATCAACAGTGAGATGTCTTCAAATATATACCGAGAGTACATCCACACATCACTCATCGAACCATTAAAGCCAAGTCAGCTTTATCACGGGCAATACTATTTCAACCCCATGAGCTACGGATATAACATTGATAGCTACGGGATGTACTTCTCTGCCTGGCCGCTGAACGATACGCCTGCTTCGGGCATATTGCTGGCAGAACCCCAAGTAGAGAACCAAAATGGGCTTATCCTCGATTTCGATACATGGCAGCGGGTATCGGGCTGTTTCACCGCTCAAGGCGGGGAGCGATATATCGCGATCGGCAACTTCCGTGCCGATGAAGAAACAGATACGATCTCTCCCGGTTTCGCTCCATTCCCCATACAGAGGAACTACACGCTCATCGACGCAGTCAGCCTTTATGAAGTAGCTTCACTAGTGCCGAGCGATACGCTCTTGTGCATGACTGACAGCATCTTCATCCTTCCGGTCATTCCCCATTTGCCGCTTTGGTATCAACAGGATGGAGTAAGATTGGAGAACACCCTGCTGCTGTCTCAACCAGGGCAGTTCGACATAGAGGTGTGGCTTGACCCCTGCGGTGTAGTCGGCTCTTTTTCGGTAAATATAGATTCCTGTCTTGTCGCCGAACCGCAACAGGGCTGCCCAGCATATATCCCTAATGCCTTCAGCCCCAACGGCGATGGCACAAACGACACCTTTGCCGTGTCGATCCTTTGCGAGCCTTCATCTGCAGTCTTGAGGATATTCAACCGCTGGGGCAGCTTGGTCTTCGAAGCGCATGGCAAAGAGGCAGAATGGGATGGGCTGATCGGAGGTCGGCCCGCTCCAGTAGGTACCTACGTCTATTTGTTGGAGATCGGTTATCAAGATGAGAGCGGTACGGTACAGGCAGAGCGCTTTTCCGGAGAGCTCATTTTGATGCGTTGAATCTCGCCTCAAGCTGGCGCTGGTTGCAATTGCTCCCGACATGCGACAAATACGTATCTTTGCCCCTCACCAACACCCGATCGCACCATGAAAATATTCGTTAGCGGCGCCACGGGCTTCATCGGCAGCCGCCTGGCCTTGCGGCTTGCGGAGCAGGGGCATATCGTGCACGCCCTCTACCGTTCGGCGCACAAGACCGCCGTGATACAGCATCCCAACATCCATTTGTTCCGGGGCGACATCCTTGACCCCGCAAGCTTGGACGCTGCCATGGCGGGCTGTCAGCAAGCCTATCACGTGGCGGCTTTTGCCCGGGTATGGGAAAAAGACCCTGCCATCATCTACCGCCAGAACATCGCAGGCGCGGCCTTCGTCGTCCAGGCGGCAACAAAGGCCGGGGCAGAGAAAATCGTGCTCACCTCTACCGCTGGCACGCTTGGCCCTTCGGGAGCCGGCGTGGTGGACGAAAGCGCCCAGCCTGAGCGGTACTTTATCGATTACGAAAGCTCGAAGGCCATCATGGAGCAGATGGCGCAGGCTTTTGCCCAAAGCGGGCTGCACGTCGTGCTGGTCAACCCCACACGGGTCTATGGCCCGGGCGTGATGAGCGAGAGCAACGCCGTGACCAAGATGATGGCGAGCTACCGCGAAGGCAAATGGCGCATCATCCCCGGCAACGGCAAGAGCATGGGCAACTACGTCTATGTGGATGACGTGGTGGAGGGGCACATTCTGGCCATGGAAAAAGGCCGGCCTGGCGAGCGCTACATCCTGGGCGGCGAAAACGCCTCTTACAACGAGTTCTTCGCCCTGCTGGCCGAGCTTGTCGGCAAGCGCTATGCCATGCTGAAGCTGCCGGTGCCCATCATGATGGGCGTCAGCTCATTCCTGCTGCTGCTGGCGCAGCTTTTCGGCATCCGCCCGGCTATCACCCCGGCCCTGGCGCGCAAGTACGCCCAGGATTTCCGCGTCTCCTCAGCCAAGGCCAAGCAAGAACTGGGCTACCAGCCACTGAGCTTGCGGGATGGGATGAAGCGGACGTTGGAGGCTTTGTCATCAAACTGACTAAAGTCAACTAGCTGATTGACCATCCTCATACGCGCCCCGCCCGTAAGCCTCTAACTTTGAAGGCGATAACTGGGGGCATGACTAAAAGCTCCCATGCGCCGATGAAAGAACGCCAGTTCGATATGGACCTACGAGGCTCGCGCCTGAACGTACTGGAATGGCAGCCCGCCGCTTTCAGCGCCCCTCCCTTGATTTTGTTGCACGATGCTTTAGGCTCGGCTGCCCAATGGCGGCAGTTCCCGCCGGAGCTGGCGGCGTGCACGGGCCGGCGGGTCATCGCTTACGACCGGACCGGGCACGGGCGCTCCGCCCCGCTGGCCAAGCCACGAGGTTTGGACTATCTGGAACATGAAGCCTGGGAAGTACTCCCGGATTTGCTGCAAGCGCTGCACATCGCCGCCCCCGTGCTCATCGGGCACAGCGACGGCGGCAGCATCGCGCTCTTGTACGCCGCCCGCTATCCGGCGGCGGCCGTCGTGGCCGCAGCCCCCCATGTTTTTGTGGAAGACATCACGCTGGCCGGCATCCGCCAGGCCGTGGAAGAGCGAGATATTTTGCTTCAGAAGCTGGAAAAATACCACGGCAGCAAAGCGGCAGCCCTCTTCGATGCCTGGGCGGATACTTGGCTGGCACCGGCTTTTCGGAGCTGGGACATCCGGCCGCTGCTGCCCGCCATCGCCTGCCCCGTGCTGGCCATCCAGGGCTTGTCGGATCCCTACGGCAGCGCCGCGCAAGCGCTGGACATCGCCGCCGCGCTGGGCAACAAAGCCCAACCCTGGCTCATCCCCGCTGCCGGGCACCAGCCCCATCGAGAAATGCAAACGACACTGATAGAAGGCATCGCCCGTTTTCTCGGCGCGCCTTCCAGCCCTAATCACAACATAAAATTGGAAAAGGATGAAACCATTAAGCTATGTTAGCGGCACCAGCGAGAAGCCGCTCATCGGAAAGACTATCGGACAATTATTCGACGAAATCGTCGAGCGTTACCCGGACAACGACGCTTTGATTGCGCGCCACCAGGGCATCCGCTGGAGCTATCGGCAGCTCAAGCAGGAAGTGGACCGCTGCGCGCGCGCCTTGTTGGCGACAGGGGTGGAGAAAGGCATGAGGGTCGGCATCTGGTCGCCCAACCGGGCAGAATGGACGGTAGTGCAATTTGCTACAGCTAAAGTCGGTGCCATCCTGGTTAATATCAACCCTTCTTACCGCTTGCACGAATTGGAATACGCTCTCAACCAGTCGGGCTGCAGCATGCTGTTCACCGCTGATGAGTTCAAGTATTCTAATTATACCGAGATGCTGTACAAGCTGGCCCCCGAGCTGAAAAGCAGCCAACCAGGCCGTCTCTATGCCCAGCAACTGCCCGAGCTGCATAGCGTCATCCGGCTCAGCACCGAGCCAGTGCCGGGTATGTGGGCTTGGGGCGAATTCCTCGCCTTGTCCAGTAAGGCTTCGGAAGAGCAATTGTCCAAACGGCAGGAAGCGCTCGACTTCGACGACCCGATCAACATCCAGTACACCAGTGGTACCACTGGTTTCCCGAAAGGGGCTACCCTCAGCCACCATAATATCTTGAACAACGGTTTTATCGTGACCGAAACCCAAAAATTCACCGCTAAGGACCGCGTGCTCATCCCTGTGCCGCTCTACCACTGCTTCGGCATGGTGCTGGGCAATCTGGGCTGCCTCACCCACGGTGCCACCATGATCTACACGGGCGAAGGCTTCGAGGCCGAGGCGGTGCTGCAAGCCGCCGAGGCAGAACGCGCCACCGCCATCTACGGCGTGCCCACTATGTTTATCGCCGAGCTGGAGCACCCCAATTTCTTCAACTACGACCTCTCCAGCCTCCGCACTGGCGTGATGGCCGGAGCTTCCTGCCCCGTAGAAGTAATGAAAAAAGTGAAGACCCTGATGCACGCCGACCAGATGCAGATCGGTTACGGCATGACCGAAACTAGCCCAGTGAGCACCCAAACGCGCATGGGCACCCCGCTGGAAAAGCAAGTCGGCACCGTCGGGCAAGTCCATCCGCACACCGAGATTAAAATCGTCTCGCCGGAAACGGGCAAAATCGTGCCTATCGGCGAGCGGGGTGAGCTGTGTACCCGCGGCTACAGCGTCATGCTCGGCTACTGGAATGACAAGGAGAAGACCGACAAATCCATTGATGCCGCCGGCTGGATGCACAGCGGCGACCTGGCAGTGATGGACGAGGAGGGTTACATTAACATCGTAGGCAGGATTAAGGATATGGTCATCCGCGGCGGGGAGAATATCTACCCGCGCGAAATCGAAGAGTTCCTCTTCTCCCACCCCAAAATCGTGGACGTGCAAGTCATCGGCGTACCGGATGAGAAGTACGGCGAAGAAGTTATGGCCTGGATCAAGCTCAAGGATAGCGAAATGGCCAGCGAAGAGGAGATCAAGGAATACTGCAAGGGCAAAATTGCCCACTACAAGATACCGCGCTATATCAAGTTCGTTGAAGAATTCCCGATGACGGTAACCGGCAAGATCCGCAAAGTAGAGATGCGGGAAATGAGCATCAGGGAGCTGGGCCTGGAAAAGGCGGCGAGTGTGAAGGTGGCGTAAACGAGCTATTGCATAGGCAAATGGCGGGTGGAGGGCAGTTCTGCTCTTCACCCGCATCTTCA
Organism: uncultured Phaeodactylibacter sp.; assembly: GCA_964432875.1. GTDB lineage: Bacteria > Bacteroidota > Bacteroidia > Chitinophagales > Saprospiraceae > JACJYE01. The sequence goes on from CAYSPJ010000016.1 coordinate 12,359, forward strand.
CCTACCCAATATGGAAGTTGTTGCATGGATCGGCTGCTCACAGGCGCTGTTTTCGGGCCTGATTATCGGCACTAAAAAAAGCTGTACCACGGCTGACAAGCTCCTCTCGGCCTGGCTCATCCTCATGGGGATAGAATTTGCCACTTATGGCGTCGACTTGCGCGTGTTTGGGGATGCCCCGCTGCTCAGCAACCCCTTCCTTTTGTTCAATCCAGCTTTGTACATGTACACCCGTGCGCTCACCGACAAAGCTTACGCGCTGCGCTGGGTACATCTGCTGCACCTGTTGCCCTACATCCTTTTTGAGGGTGGCGCCTACCTGTTGGGCGAACGGATGGAGTTGGACGCTTTTTTCAGCCGCGACTCTACTTATTGGTTCCGCATCGCTTTCGGAATTGGTGCGCTGCTCTCCTGGTCGATGTATCCTGTCCTCAGCATCCAAGCCGTGCACCAGCACCGCATGAATCTGAAAAACGAGTTCTCGACTATCGAAAGCTTTCGGCGTATCAGTTGGCTGCTCTTCGTGCTGTCTTTCAATACCCTGTACTGGGCCTCCAGCTTGAGCATCGGCGCTTACAACGTTTTTTCGGGCAAGGGCGATCTGGTACAACCTTTTAATTATTCAGTGCTCCTGGTGCTCAACTACATCCTGGGGTTTTACGGGCTCAAGCAGGAGCGCGTCCTCAGCGAGAAGCCCGATGGGGAAAGCGAAAAATACAAGCGCTCCCACCTGCGAGCCGACTACAAGGAGCGCGTCCAACAGCGGCTGCTGGCTTGGTTTGAAACCCAGAAACCTTACCTCGACAGCGACCTGACCATCAATATGGTGGCCGACAAGCTCAAAGTGCCCCGCCATGATCTCACCGAGGTGCTGAATGCCGAAATGGGCAAGAACTTCTATCAATTCGTCAATGAATACCGGGTAGAGGCAGTCAAAAAAATGCTGGCCGACCCGAAATATGGGCACCTCTCTATCGAAGCCATCGGCTTTGAATGCGGCTTCAACAGCAAATCCACTTTCTTCGCGGTGTTTAAAGGCTTGACGGGCACGACGCCGGCGCAGTATCAGGCGGGGCGGTTGGTTTGATTTTTTTCTGCCGAAAGGAGTTGTCGGGCTTGAGCCGGGAATTTGTTGAGCAGCCACTTTAAAGCTTCAAGCTGGTCATAGCCGGTGGCGCGCCTTAACTGGGCGAGTAGTTTGAGCGCGCTCGGCCGCGGAAGGGTAAGGTTGGAGGCGCCTTCGTTGCAGACGGAGCAAATCGCTCGCAAGTTGCCAGCTTCATCAGTGCCGCCTTCCGATTTGTCGATGATATGACCAATGTGCAGTCTGGTTTTCCTGCCTGTATCGTAGGGATGCAATTCACCTGCTACAGCGCCGCACATTTGGCAGGTAAATCCATTCCGGTCCAACACAAAAGCCCTGGTTTCTTTCGATATTGCCCGTTCAAATGCGGGCAAGGGCACTGTGCCGACGAGAATGTACTGACCGGGCTTTAGGTCACTTCGATCATTGTACGTTTGAATGTCTAATCCTTCTTCATTTCTGAGCTCCCGTATCCGACGTGCCCATTCGCTTGCACCGCCTGAAACTTCGCGCAGCGTTTCTGCATCGAGTACTTCTCCAACGTGTGCTAGAAAGTACTCTCGAAGTTTAGCTCTAGCACCTTTCCGCTTTTGCATACCTTGTGTTTTCTTTCTAACGCGGCTATGATTTGCAATCCAATCACTTTAGCAACAGGCGGGGGGAAAGCATTGCCAACTTGCCGATAGCTAGCAGTCTTTCTACCCGTGAATGTCCAATCAGCAGGGAAGCCCTGGATGAGTGAAGCCATTGGAACAGTCAGTTTAGGTAGGCCTTCAAAGTCTCGGGGTGGCGGGGCATCAGCCAATCCCCGGCCGTCAACACCCAATTTTTGCCATCCAGCTCTTGCCCGGGACGGCCCTAAGTCAGCACCACCATGCTTCTTGGACCCCCCTACCAAGGTCGGAGCAATACCATTTGCTTGTTCTTTCCAAGCCACAGCACCTTTCCAGCCATCAACCGCCATAGCTTCGTGCAATATATCTCCTACCGTAGGCGGATTTTTGTAACGGCTCGGCCACTTGAAATAGGAGAAATGATCTCCCTTAAAGCCGACGTATATCGCCCGGGGTCGGAGTTGAGGCACCCCGTAGTCACAGGCCGTGACGAGTTTCCATTCGCCGGTATATCCCATGTCTTCGAGCGTGCTGACCAAAGAAGCGCGGTAGGGGTCAAATTTTTTGGATAGGAACCCTCGGACGTTCTCCAGCATAACTGCCTCTGGCTGACATTCCGCGATCAACCTGAGCGCCTCGGGGAATAAGTCCCTTTCATCTTCATTGCCAAGCTGTTTGCCTGCAATGGAAAAGGGCGGACAAGGCACCCCGCCAGCAAAAAGGCTGACCCCCTGGAAGTCCGACGCGCTATATTTTTTCACATCCATTTCAAGGACATTCCACTCCGGGCGGTTATGCCGCAAAGTATTGCAGGCATCGCCATCCACTTCCACCAATGCCAAATGCTCAAACCCTGCTTGCTCTAAGCCCAAGGCTTGCCCACCTGCCCCAGCACATATCTCAATGGAAGTGTACATTTCGAAAACAATTTGTTTGGTTAAATGTGACAAAAATAAACATTCCTTTGCAATATTGCAACCCCTGTGGAAAACTTATGATGCTTTGTGGGAAAAAAGCTTGTGTTTGAATGATGAGCTTGCCCCTCAATCCATCCCACCACCCTCTCCCACTCCCTGCCCGCGCCATCCGCACTACAAGTAGGAGTCCAGACCGCGCAGCTCGCACCGTTTTTAGGCAAAAACCGCCCATATTGCGAGAAAACCTACTTCACCTTTTCAATCCTGCAAGATGCGTACACTAGCAATTGTCGGTATCCTGTCGATGTCCGCCGTCGCTGGCTTAGCCCAAGGGCTGTTCGAGCGCGCCGGGGCAGGCGAGCACGAAAAGCCCCGGCTGGAATGGAGCGGCTATGCCCGCGGCTCGGCTTATGGCGGGGGCGAGCGGTATGACTATGCCTCTGTCTTTGGCGAGGCGGCAGTACAAGGCAAATTCAGCGAGGGCAAGGCCTTCCTCTTTGCTGATGTGCGCCTGCGGGAAGGGGTGCAGTTTGGGCAATGGGGCACGGCTTTGCAGTTAAAGGAAGCCTATGCCGGGTATCAATCTGAGCGGCTGGACGTTTATCTGGGCAACCAGATCATCGCCTGGGGCCGCACGGATGGCTTCAACCCGACCAACTGCATCACGCCTCAAGATTACTTCCTGCTCACGCCCGAGCCCGATGACCAGACGCTGCCCAATTTTCTCTTGCGCGCACGCTACCACTTCAACCCGCAAGTACAGCTTGAACTTATCGGCATCCCCCTTTTCCAGCCCTCGATTTTTCGCTACGATCTGTTTGCCCTGGAGGGCAACGCCAGCTTCTCCGCGCCTGCCTTGCCAGAGCAAAACAGGAAATCAGGTGCCGTGGGGGCCAGAATGAACTTTGAACTGCCCCGCGCAGGTTTTGCGCTATCCTATTTCAACGGCTACGACCCCTTCCACGGCTTCGACATCCGGGAAATTGACCTGAGCCAGTTGCTGCAGCCCGCCATCGTCTATCAACCTGCGTTCTATCGCAAAAATATGGTGGGTGCCGACTTTGCCCTGCCTTTCGGGAACTGGATCGCCCGGGGCGAGGCAGCGGGCAGCTGGACGCGTGGCTATCGCGACCAGATGCACGTGCCCAACCCCGAACTGGCCTACGTGCTGGGGCTGGAGCGCGAAATCGGAGGCATCACCGCCATTATCCAGTACATCGGCAAGCAGGCCTTTGATTTTCAAGCCTTGTCGGCGCCTGTGCTGGAGGAGCCGCTGACGCCGGAAAACATCTTCAAATACGCCACCGCGCGGATCGGCTATGAGTCCACCCTGTTCAACCGCAAGATATTCCTGCAGCAGGAAGCTAGTAACCACGCCCTCTCGCTGGCATTGAGCCGGGCGTTTGCCCACGATGCGCTACGGGCGGAAGTGGCGGGCTACTACAATTTCACTTCCGAAGAGTACCTGCTGCGCCCCAGTCTCCGATGGCAGTTGAGCGACGCGCTTTCCGCCACCCTGGGAGCCCACGTCATGGGCGGGCCGGAAGGCTTTATTTTCAACTACTCGAAGGAGGTGTTGAACGGCGTTTTCGCCGAATTGAGAGTGCGCTTTTGAAAACCATGTACGATGAAAAACCAAACCATCCTCTACCGCTACAAATGGGCTTTCATCATCCTCCCCGTGCTGATCGCCCTGGCGATGCTGCTACCGCTGCGGCGGGCGCACATCAACCCCGACCTGGATGCCTACCTGCCCGAGCATATCCCGGCCAAGCGCGACCTGGCTCGCATGGAGGCGATTTTCGGCAGGTACGAACCCATCGCCCTATTTCTGGAAGCTGAGGATGTGTTGGCCGCCCCGACGCTAGAGCGTATTCAAAGCCTGAGCCTGGAGTTGAACCGGATGCCGGAATTCCAGCAGGTCATGTCTCTGTTCGACACCAAAAACATTCGGGGCGAGGATGGGGCCATGATCGTCGAGCCAGCGGTGCGGCAAATCCCGGCTGATGTGGCCGGGCGCGAGCAGCTCCGCGCCGAGCTACGGGGGAATGACCTGGCTTACGGGCTGGTGGTATCGGAAGACTTCCGCTATGCCTTGCTGTTGGCCAACCCCATTGAAGCCGTCAGCGATGATGAAGCCGTAGCGCTGCTCGAAGCGCTGCTGGAAAAATACCCCGGCACTGAAAAAACGTATTTCAACGGCATGCCCTACCTCAAGCACGAGATACAGGCGCTGGCCCTCCGCGACCTGGCAATATTAATGCCGCTGGGCTTGCTCGTCATGATCTTGTTTCTGTATCTCTCCTTCCGGGAAAAGCGCGGCGTCGTGCTACCTTTGGCGGTGGTGCTGATGTCCATCGTCCTGGCCATGGGGTTGCTGCCGCTGTTGGGTTGGGAATTCAGCATCCTGGCGGTGCTGGTGCCGATCATGATGATCGCGGTGGCGAATAATTACGGCGTGCACCTCATCGCGCGCTATCAGGAGCTGAATGCGCTGCGGCCGGATTGGGACATGAAGCAAATCACCAGCCAGGCGCTGGCGCACCTGAGTAAGCCCATCTTGCTCACCGCTCTCACCACTATCGTGGGCGTGCTGGGCTTGGCTGCCCACCTTCTGGTGCCGGCTCGGCAGATGGGCGTTGCCTCCGCTTTGGGCATCGCCTTTGCCCTGTTGTTGAGCCTGAGCTTCCTGCCCGCCTTGCTGTCGGGCATGAATAAAGGCGCAGCGCAATCGAGCTACCTGGCCGGCCGCCCGCAGCGGGTGGATCGGCTGCTAGCCTGGTTTGGGGAGCTGGCAGTCAACCGGCCGCGGCAGGTGGTATATGTCTTTGCGGGCGCGCTGCTTTTGCTCGGGCTGGGTATCGCCTGTCTGGAAGTGAGCATCCGGCATGAAGACATGATGCCGCGGGCGCACCAGTTGCGCCGCTCCACTCAAATCGCCGACGAGCGCTTTGGCGGTGCCAAGAACCTCAGCCTGCTGTGGGAAGGCGACCTCAAAGACCCTGCCTTGTTGCAGCGTATGGACGCCGTAGAACAAGAACTAGAACAACTACCCGAAGTGAGCCGCGCCCTCTCGCTGGCCACCCTGTTGCGCAAGATGAGCCAAGCGCTGCACGACCAGGCAGACCCTGGCTACGATCAAATCCCCGCTACGCAGGAAGCCGTAGCCCAATATCTCGAGCTCTACACCATGAGCGGCGAACCGGAAGACCTGGAGCAGTTCGTGGATTTCGACTATACCCAAGGCGCGATGACCGTCCAGTTCAAGGCAGTGGATTTGCGGCAATTCCGGCAAGTGCTGGCCGAGATTGACCAAATCGTGGAGCGCGAGCCGCAGTGCATGCTGGCGGCAGGCCATTCGCTGATGGAAAAAGAGCTGGCCGAGGCCATCGTGCGCGGGCAGTTCTACTCTTTGCTGTTCGCTGGGCTGGCTATCGTCATCCTTTTGGCTCTTATCTTCCGGGCGGTGGGAGCAGGATTGCTGGGCAGCTTGCCGCTGGGGTTTGCCCTCATCGGCAACTTCGGACTGATGGGCTGGCTGGGCTTTGACCTGGACATTGCCAACTCTCTCCTATCCTCCATCGCCATCGGCATCGGGGTCGACTACACCATCCATCTGTTCTGGCGGCTGAAGGCCGAACTGCAAGGGGGGCTGAGCTATGCTGAAGCCATCCCCCGCACGCTGCGCACCACGGGGCGGGGCATCGCTATCAATGCATTTTCGGTGATGCTGGGCTTCGCCATGCTGTTTTTCTCGGGTTTGGTGCTGTTAAAGGCTTTTGCCTTCCTCATCCTGTTTACCCTGCTGCTCTGCTTGCTGTGCGCCCTGCTGCTGATACCCGCGTTGTGCATGATCCTCCAGCCGAGCTTTTTGGGGCAAGCCTCGGAGCCCAAAGAAGAAAAGATTCTTTCACTCAAAAATACGCCAGAATGAAAACGAGATTCAAATTTTCCTTCTTGATTGCCATAGGGCTGTTAGCAGCCGCCATTGGGCGCGCCCAAAACGCCCGTCAAATCGCTGACAAAGCCTCCCAAGCTATTGATTTCGAGGCCTCGGAAATGACAGCAACGCTGAAGATTTACGACGGCCAGGGCCGCGTGCGCGAGCGGCAGATCGCCAATGCGAGCAATAAGTTCGGCTCGACTACGAAATCCATGATTAAATTCCTCGCCCCAGCCGAAGTAAAAGGTATTGCCATGCTGGTATTCGACTACGAGGATAAGGGCGATGATATGTGGATTTACCTCCCGGCGCTGCGCAAAAGCCGCCGCATCGTCAGTACTGAAAAGGGCAAGAGCTTCATGGGCTCCGAATTTTCCAATGCCGACATGAGCCGTCCTAACCTCGATCAGTTTAAACACCAGATTGTCGGCTCGGCCACGCTTCATGGCAAAGACTGCTGGAAGGTTGAATCCGTCTGCCTGAGCGAGGAAATCACTGATGAACTCGGCTTTAGCCGCAAGCTGGCCTGGATTGAAAAGGGCACCTATCTCACTCAACAGGTTGAGTTCTTCGGCCGCGACGGGCAATTGCTGAAGACCATGTTACTCAGCGATTATCGCAAGCAGAGCAACGGGAAGCACTTCTCTTTCCAGATGGAGATGAAAAACGCCCAAAATAACCGCCGCTCCAGCATCACCGTAAATCAGTTCCAGCTCGGCTCCACTCTTAAAGAAAGTTATTTCTCGGTGGTCATGCTGGAGAAGCTTTAGAAGTTAAGTCGGCCAATCGCAGGTCTAGCCCAAAGGCATCGGCTCTCCTTGAACATCTACCCCGCCCATCCCTCGCGGTCCAGGCTGCGGAAGTGGATGGCTTCAGCCAGATCCTCGATGCGGATGGTTTCGCTCCCATTCAAATCGGCGGCAGTGCGAGCCACTTTCAGGATGCGATCGTAGGCACGGGCAGAAAGCTGCAGCTTTTCCATCGCCTTTTTAATCAGTGTCAGGCCTGCCTGATTGATTTGGCAGACCTCGCGCACCATTCGGCTGGACATCTGGGCATTGGAGTGGATGTTAGGCAGGTCTTTGAAGCGTTCATCCTGTATCTCGCGGGCGCGTACCACCCGCTGGGCAATATCGATGCTGGCTTCAGAGGGGAAGGCATTGCTCGACAGCTCGTCGTAGGAAACCGGCGTCACCTCCACGTGTAAATCGATGCGGTCGAGCAGCGGGCCGGAGATTTTATTAAGGTAGCGTTGGATAACACCTGCACCGCAGACGCACTCCTTGTCGGGGTGGTTGTAATAGCCACAGGGGCATGGGTTCATCGAGGCGATGAGCATAAAGCTGGCCGGGTAGTCCACTGCTATTTTTGCACGGGAAATGGTAACGCGCCGCTCCTCCATCGGTTGGCGCAACACTTCCAGTGCGGTGCGTTTAAATTCCGGCAATTCATCGAGGAAGAGGACTCCATTATGCGCCAGGGAAATTTCCCCGGGCATCGGATTCGAGCCGCCGCCAACTAACGCCACATCGCTGATGGTATGGTGTGGTGAGCGGAAGGGGCGGGTGGAGATGAGGGCCGATTCTGGCGGTAGGGTACCTGCCACAGAATGGATTTTGGTAGTTTCCAGTGCCTCGTGCAGGCTCAGGGGGGGGAGTATGGTAGGCAGGCGGCGCGCCAGCATAGTCTTGCCCGCGCCTGGCGGGCCGATAAGGATGGCGTTGTGCCCGCCCGCTGCGGCAATTTCCAGCGCGCGTTTGATGTTTTGTTGCCCCTTCACATCCGAAAAATCGACATCGAAGGCATTTTGAGCTTCGAAGAACTCCTCCCGGGTCAGCACCACTTTCGGTTCGATTTTTAACTTTCCCGCAATGAAATCCACCGCCTCTCGCAAGGTACTCACCCCAAAGACATCCAGCCCGCTGACGATAGCAGCTTCACGAGCATTTTGCTTGGGCAGGATAAACCCCTTTACCCCTTCTTTTCGGGCGCGTATAGCGATGGGCAAAGCTCCTTTAATAGGGCGTAGGTTGCCATCGAGGGCCAATTCGCCCATGATGAAGTATTGGTCAAGCTCGTCGGTATCGAGCTGATTGGTTGCTGCCAAGCAGGCCATGGCGATGGGCAAATCGTATGCCGAGCCTTCTTTGCGAATATCTGCTGGTGCCAGATTGACTACCGTCTTGACGCGTTTCATATAAAAACCCACGCTCTTTACTGCTGCCTCCATACGCTGGAAGCCCTCACGCACCGCACTGTCGGGTAGCCCTACCAGGTAGTAGAAAGTCTCGCCGGTGGCCGGTTGACCGCCAGCATGTACTTCTACTGTGATGGTGCGGGCATCTACGCCATGTACGGCACCGGCAAAAGTTTTAACAATCATGGCCTCAGGTTTTCAGGGTTTGATTGTGATTGAATGGTTCATATCTATCCTACTGCTCGATTTTTTCACAGCAGCGAGATAAAAGTAGCGAATTATCCAAAATGCGAGAGGGAGATTACCCAAATTTACCCAAATTTGGACGTAAAGAGGAGATATCGAGCCTCTCGGCTCCGCTCAGGATACGAAGTAATCTCAGGGTGAATCTATGCATACGCTCAATAGAAATGGCCGCCAGGTCAAATCCTGGCGGCCATTTTTTCAATCGGCTCAATGAAATACCTTTATTTTTTGGAGACCACAACTTTGCTGGCGAGCTGCTGCCCCTGGCTGATGACAGCGAGGTAATAGATACCATCCGGCAGTTGGCTTACATCAAGGGCATGGGAATGCGCGCCAGCTTTCAGGCTGGGCTGATTCAGGTTTTTCACCAGTTTGCCTTCCCGATCACGCAGTTCGATGCGGACGTTGGCGTCTTTTTCCAGATTGTACTTGATGCCCACTTCGCTGCTAGCGGGGTTTGGAAATGTAGTCAGGTTGGAAACCTGAATTTTAGCGGTCATTGATTCAGCCGGTTGGCTCGGGTCGAGCAAAAGGAAGCGGCCTTTCAGCATGGCGGGGCGGGGCATCTCATTGTATTGGCTCCTGTCTTGTTGAATCCGGCCCTCCCCTCTTTTTTCATCCCATTTTTTGCCCTTCCCTTCGCCTGAGCGGTAAGCCTTTCCACCTTCGGGGCGATGTTTTTTACCGATTTCGCGCATATCTTGTCGCCACTGCTCTTGCTGAGGCGCTACTTCAGCCATGAGCGCATCAATATCGGTTTCATATTTTTGTACCAGCCCTTTGAGCACTTCGATATCAGCCTGATGAGCGGCTCTGAGCTTCTGAGCTTCTTCTGTCTTGGCTTGGCCTTCCTGCTGCCGCAGCTGGCGCATTTCCTCACGGGCTGCTTTGATTTTTGGGCGCAGTTGAGCAATCAGTTTTTTGTCCTGGGCGCTCAGTTTGGTATCGAGCTTTGCCCGTTGCTCCAGCATCACTGGAGTGATGTTTTCATCACGATAGCCTCTCATTTCGCTTCTCATGCCCTGCTTGTCCATCTTCTGGTCACGCTGCGGGCGTTGGCTGCGGGCTTCTGCTTTCACCTGCTGCAGCTTGATTCGCTGCTCTTCAGTCAGTACCTGGTCGATGCTGGCCTTGTATTCCTGGATGAGGTTGTGGTAGGCGGTGCGCCCAGGGCCGGGTTCTTCGGCTTTTTGAACTTGCAGTTTGGCCCTATCTGCCTCAAAGGAAGTTTTGAGCTTGGCCAATTGATTCTGTTGATCAGCGGTCAGTTCCAACTCGGAAGCCATCCGCTCGATGGCATTGAAGAGCTGAGGCCGGGGCTGTTGGCGTTGCCGGGGCTGCGCCGTCAGCGCAAAGCTCAAAAAGACCAGGATTGCGGTGAAATAGGCGGTTAAAAAGCGCATTTGCGTTCTCATAATCACATGGTTTTGGGGCCGACACCCGTAGGGGCAGTCGGCAGATTTGAAATAACATCAAATTGATGCTTGGACTTTTTTGCTGGCTGGGTGTTAAATTTCCTCAGCGTTTTTCATTCATTAGACCTCGTTGGTCTTGCTTTCTTTCCCGGGGGGGCTTATTTTTTTCTCTCATTTTGTGATTTCCGGGTCGGGGGCCCTTAAAGCGGTGGGAAAAGTTATCCAATTGCTGGGCTTGTTCACTAGTTAAAAAGGGCTTGATTTCCTGGCGCATCGAATCCACCAGCGCTTTTTGCATCAAGCGGCTCTGCCGGTTGTTCTCGGCGATTTGCCCGGCATAACCTTCCACAATAGGGCGCAGTTGTGCCCGCTGTTCTTCAGAAGGCTGGATGAGGCGGAAGAGGTGTTCTTCGAAGCCATAGGCAGAGCGCAGGGCGGCCACATTTTTTATGCGCCTCACTGACAACTGCCGGTGGGCATAAAACCCTGCCGCGAAGCCAATCGCGATTAAAAGCAGGGCTGCTATAATCATTTTATAAGCTTTCATGAGCGGTAGTGCTTTAATAATCCAATAAAGAGTAGGCATCATCGGGTGCCAAGCCCTCGAGGCCTAATATGACGTCCACATTTAGTGCTCCTTCCTGCCAGTACAAGCTCAGCAAACCAAGGGTAAAGAGCAATAGGCAGGCAGCGGCCAGCCTCACGACCCAACCTACCAGGCGGGTTTCTTCCTGCCGCACCTGGAGCTTGGACACGACACCATCAGCGAAATCGGCAGCTGCCGGGGCTTGCAAGCCTGTCAGCAAACTCCGTATCTCCTTCAGATGGCGCTGCTCTTCGCGCAAGCGCTCCGAACGGGCCAGTGCTGCAGTGAGCGCTGTCTGTTCTTCCGCGCTTAGCGTTCCGTCAAAAGAGCGGAGCAAAAGAAGGCGTTCCTGATTTTCATTTACAGCCATTTTCCTAGTATTTCTCTTAGTTTCTCTTGCCCCCGAGCTAGCCGCGAGGCGACTGTGCCCTGAGGTATATCTAATATTTCCGCGGTTTCTTTGACCGAATATCCATCAACCAAGCGCAGCACGACCACCGCCCGAAACGATGGCTCCAGCCGCTGTAAAGCTTTCTTCAGGGCATCTCTTAGGTCCTGCCGATTAGGGTTCATGCTTTCATCTTCTACCTGCCAGCCAGCATCTGCCTTGCGAACTACCGACAGCCAGCGGGTTTTCCGCTGGCGCCGCTTGAGTTCATTGAGCGACAAGTTGATGGCTATGCGGCTCAGATAAGTGCCCAACTGCGCCTCCCCGCGATAATTCCTTAGGGCTTGATAAAAACGGATGAAGACTTCCTGGGCCACATCCTCCGCCTCTGGCGTATCGCCCAGCATACCCAGCACCGTGGCGCGCACCAATGCCTGATTGATTTCCACCAACTGGCGGAAGGCGCTTTGGTCGCCCTCGCGGGCTCGGTTAACCAATTCTTGGGCATTTGGCATACAGTAGCGTTATGATAGCGCTTTATGGATTAGACTGCTCAAAGTGGGGATTTATTCCCCGGGGCGAGGTTTTTTTTCACAGAGGCTTGGAATAGGGCCAGGCAACTCAGGGGCTGGGGGATTGGTTTATCAAGCCGTGGCGGTATTTTTTAGCAGAGCTACAATCAGCGCCATATCATCAAAGCAAATATAGCTATTTGGGTAAAATCGCTCAAAGCGGAGAGGCTTTTATAGCCTGCCAAGTCAAACCGGCTACATTGGTCTGATATGCAGGGCGCCTTAGAAAGTTCGTCAGGTTGTTTTGGATGCATCGTTATGTGCGGCACTTGATCAGTATAGCGCTGTTCCTCCTTTTTAGACTAGCATGGTTACTTTGGGGGACAGGGTGGCATTATATTGAACCGGCGCAGGAGCTTTGCCACCGCCTGTGGGTCTTCTGTCAACCTGCGGATGTAGTGCTTGCTCTTCCTGCCTTTGATGTAACGTTCCACAAACACGGCTTCGCTGCCGTTGTTGACCGGAATGGCGAGCAAGAGCTTCCAGGGGCGATAGCGTGAGGTGAAAGAGGCCTCGGAAAGCTCGTTGTGAAACTTTAGCCGCAGCTCAAGGTCCGGCGTCTGCCCCACGTAGTACTGTTCCACTTTTTCAGATTGGAGGATATAAACGTAGTGCATGCACAGTAGATTGGGGAAAATAAAAAAGCCGCAGCGCATGCGCGCCGCGGCTTGCGCCTCAGCAAGGACTTGAACCTTGGACCTACGGATTAATCCCGCTTTTTCATTAAAAAAGCGGGACCGCTCTAACCAGCTTCAGCCCTCGACGATACGCAAGCAAATAAAAAAGCCGCAGCGCTTGCGCGCTGCGGCTTGCGCCTCAGCAAGGACTTGAACCTTGGACCTACGGATTAATCCCGCTT
>CAYSPJ010000016.1:25279-60527 GCA_964432875.1 uncultured Phaeodactylibacter sp.
TGCGCGCTGCGGCTTGCGCCTCAGCAAGGACTTGAACCTTGGACCTACGGATTAACAGTCCGCCGCTCTAACCAGCTGAGCTACTGAGGCATCTTTTTAACTTGAAAACCTCTTTCTTTCAAAAGGCGAGCGCAAAATTACGACTTTCAATAATAATACACAATATTTGCAAAAAAAAATTCAAAAAAAACCACTTATGAGTTTACTAGCAGTTGGAACTGTAGCTTTTGATGATATCGAGACGCCCTTTGGGCGGGCGGAGAAAGTTGTTGGAGGCGCTGCCACCTATATTACCCTGGCCGCATCCTACTTTACGCAAGGGCTTAAGATTGTTTCAGTTATCGGAGATGACTTCCCGGAAGAGGAGCTGGATTATCTGCGCTCTCGGGGTGTAGACCTCGAAGGCTTACAGGTAATGGAGGGCGAGAAGTCATTTTTCTGGGCGGGGCGCTACCATGCCAATATGAATGAGCGCGACACTTTAGATACCCAACTCAATGTATTGGCGGCTTTTGACCCGGTACTGCCGGAGAGCTACCGCCAAGTAGATTACCTGATGCTCGGCAACCTCACCCCCTCCATACAGCGCAAAGTCATAGAACAACTAAAAATCCGCCCCAAGCTGATTGCCTTGGATACTATGAACTTCTGGATGGATACAGCGATGGAAAGCCTTTTAGAAGTCCTCAAGATGATTGATGTGTTAATTATTAACGATGAGGAAGCCCGACAGCTGTCTGGCGAATACTCGTTGGTAAAGGCGGCCGAGGCCATTCATCGCCTCGGGCCAAAGCATCTGGTCATCAAAAAAGGAGAGCATGGAGCCTTGCTGTTTTCTGGCGACAGCATCTTCTTCGCCCCCGCCCTGCCCTTGGCGGAAGTCTATGACCCCACCGGGGCAGGCGATACTTTTGCCGGCGGCTTTATTGGTTACCTTGCCAAAACCAAGGAGCTTTCCTTCGAGAACATGAAAAGAGCCGTAATATACGGCTCGGCGATGGCCTCCTTTTGTGTTGAAAAATTTAGCATTGAGCGCCTCAAGGAGCTTTCCGACCAGGAGATACGGGAGCGCGTCACCCAGTTTGTGGATTTAGTCAACTTCGATGCAGATTTGGATAGCTAGGCGTATCAGGCCATTGCTTCAAGAATCTGCTCGGCATGTGCTTTGGTATCTACCTTGGTGAATACTTTGGCGATTTTACCCGCCTCATCGATGACGAAAGTGACTCGGTGTACGCCCTCGTATTCTCTGCCCATGAATTTCTTGAGGCCCCATACGCCAAAAGCATTAGCAACCTCTTTCTCGGTATCGGCAATGAGCGGGAAAGGCAGGCTGTATTTTTCGATAAATTTCTGATGCTTCTTGGTGCTATCTGGGCTCACCCCCACCAGCGCGTAGCCTTGGGCTTTGAGAGGCGCATAATTATCCCGGAGGTTACAAGCTTCGGCGGTACAGCCGGGCGTATCGTCTTTCGGATAAAAATAGAGGATTAGCTTTTTACCCTCGTAGTTGGCCAATGCAATGGAATTGCCATCTTGGTCAATCCCTTTGAAATCTGGCGCGTTATCGCCTTCTTTTAGATGTGTCATAAAGTGCAGTTATTGATAAAACCATATCTGCAAAACAAAGCCTGAGCAGAGTGGTTCAATTTTATGCTGCCTATAACTGATGCTCAGTCCTCTTGCGGTACTGCTACTTTTTCCTCAATTAGTTGCAGCTCTACTCGGAAGGTCTCAAAGTCTTCCCGTTCAGTAATGAAGCCTTTTTTCTCGAATAAGGAGAGCATTGCCTGGTTAGAAGCCAGCACCGTGGCATAAATCTTTTTAATTTCCATGTCCCGGGCGATCTGGATAATGTAGTCGGTCATTTGAGAACCTAATCCAAGGCCCTGCCAGGGGTCGGCCACAACGATGGCGTATTCGGCCGATTCGCCCCATGGATCGGCGATGATGCGCACCACGCCCGCCATTTTGCGCTGCCCAGCCTCCTCTACCTCAGCGATGATAGCCATCTCTCGGTCGTAGTCGATGTGCGTGAAACGGGTGAGGAAATTGTGCGATACGGCAGGCACGAATCCAAAAAAGCGGAAATACAAAGTCTCCTTTGACAAGTGGTTGAACATCTCTGCTTCCATCGGCTCATCCTCCGGCCGGATTGGGCGTAAAGTAGCCACCTGACCGCTTTCCATCAACACGGCTTTGGTGTATTTGCCCGGGTAAGGAGAGATGACCAGATGCTGATAGGGCTTACCCTTGCGCACCACCTTCTCTTTTTCCAGCACAATGTGGGCATCTAAGGCCATGCCGCCCGTCTCATCCATAACGAAGGGGTTGATGTCAATTTCACGTATCTCGGGGAAGTCCATTACCAGGTAAGCAAATTCGCATAAAAGCAGTTCCAGGGTTTCCAGGTTAACGCCAGGCATACCGCGATACCCTTCTAGCAGTGGATAAATGCGTGTGCCCTCAATAATGCTGCGCGCCAGTACGCGGTTTAGTGGAGGCAGGCCCAGCTTCATGTCGCGATAAACTTCTACGGCGACACCGCCCTTGCCAAAAGCGATGACGGGGCCGAAAATAGGGTCTTTTTTGGCACCAATGAGCAACTCGAATTTCTTTTTCACCATCCGCTCAACCAAGACGCCACGGACGTCGGCATCAGGCCGCTTCGTTTTGACGCCCTTCATGATGGCATCATAGGCCTCGCGCACTTGTTGTTCATTAGCCAGGTTGACTTTGACCCCATTAACTTCGGTTTTGTGCCCAATATCTGGAGAAGCAATTTTTAATACGACCGGATAACCGATTTCATCGGCAAAACTGACTGCCTGTTCCACATTAGGCACTACCTTGAAGGCCCCGACTGGTATGCCGTAGCTCTTCATCAGCTCCTTGGCCTCGTTTTCCATGAGCTGAGTACGTCCCTGTGCCATTACCGAATCGATAATGGCGTGAGCAACATCCGTATGCAAGTCCACCTGTTTCGGGATGGCAGGCGGGGTTTGATAGAGCAATTCCAGGTTGCGGGAGTAATTGTACCTCTTGAGGAAAACATCTACAGCGCTTTCCGGATAGCGGTAGTTGGGGATGTTGCCTGCTTCAAGGATTTCCCTTCCTTCCTGTACGTCACTCTCGCCCATCCAGGAAGCCAGGATGGTTTTTTTAAATTTTTGATAAACTGTTACCACTGCTTTAGCCACTTCGGTAGGGCTGGTCACCGCCTGAGTCGTCAAAATGGCGAGTACCCCATCCACGTTTTTGTCTTTGAGGCAGATTTCCAAAGCTTGCCGGTAAGTCTCAGCCGAGGCATCCCCCAACACGTCCACGGGGTTGTTGCGGCTCCAGTGAGCTGGCAGGATGGCGTTGAGCGCATCCATGCTTTTCGGGCTGAGCTGGGCCATAGTGCCGCCATAATGAATCAGGTAGTCGGTAGCCAAGACCCCCGGGCCACCAGCATTGGTGACGATAGCCAAACGGTTGCCATTGGGGCGGGGCTGCATGGCCAAAGATTGCGCGCAATTGAACAATTGGGCGATGGTGTCCACCCGGATGATGCCCGCCCGCCGGAATGCTACATCATAAACCGCATCATTGCCTGCCAGTGAACCAGTGTGCGACATGGTCGCCTGCCCCCCTTCTTCACTGCGGCCAGACTTCAGGATGATAATCGGCTTGGTGCGGGCAAAAGCCCGGGCGGCGCTCATAAACTTGCGGGCATTATTCAGGCTCTCCATATAGATAAGGATGCAGGAGGTGCTCGAATCCGTACCCAAGTAGTCGATCAAGTCAGCAAAATCCACGTCGATCATCGAGCCGATGGAGACGAAATGGCTAAAACCTACGCTTTGGTCCAGGGCCCAGTCGAGGATGGAAGTGCATAAGGCACCGCTCTGCGAGATGAAAGCGATGTTGCCGGGCAAAGCAGTATGTGCCGCAAAAGAGGCATTGACCTTGAGGTGGGGGTTGATGAAGCCCAGGCAGTTGGGGCCTACGACCCGCATGTTATAGCGGCGTGCTTTGCGGGCAATGGCTTCGTACATTTTTTCTCCCTCTTCTCCAGCTTCTTTAAAGCCGGCAGAGATAATCACCAGCCCGCCCACGCCGGCCTGCCCACATTCTTCGACCACTTCTGGTACAGTCTTAGCGGGAGTAGCGATAATGGCCAGGTCGATATCGATGGGCACGTCGCCGATATACCGATAGCATTTTTGCCCTTGGATTTTGCTATGATTGAGGTTGACGGGGATGATTTCGCCTTCAAACCCCCCGCTCAATAGGTTCTTGGTGATCGCATAACCCACCGTGCCCTCCTTATCGGAAGCACCAATGATGGCGATGGATTTCGGCTGGAAGATTTGCTTTAATTTGCGGTGCATGTTGTTTGGCTTGAGTTCAAGAGTATAAAGCCTATTCTGGCTCAGCTCCATAAAGATAAGCAATTTTCTGCGATTATGGGCGGTATGCCGGGATTTTTTGGAGGTTGACCGAAGGGCGGGCGGGGATGAAGGAAGAATATGATTTTGCAGGATATCAAAACATTCGTACTTTTGGACAAACTCATATGCGCTCATTCTCAAGCACTATCATTATGGCAAACTTATCTTTGAAGCCCAGGTATGCTCCCGCCGCAGTTTCCGTTTCCGCTTGGGCAATCAGTATCATTTGCTGCTTCGGCACGCCGCTAGCCGCACAAGTCTTTTTCGTTGATGCCAACTCCCCCGCCTGCCCTGCTGGTGACGGCAGCTCCTGGGCCAGCGCCTTTTGTAAGCTCCAAGATGCCTTGGAGGCAGTGCCAGGCGGCAGCCAAATTTGGATCGCTAAAGGGGTTTATTATCCCGATGAGGGTGGTGGGCAGATCGAAGACGACCGCCACGCCTCCTTCACCCTGCGTAATGGGATAGCGATTTACGGCGGCTTCGCGGGCACAGAAACCAGCTTGGCCGAGCGAGACTGGAAGGTCAATGAAACGATTCTATGCGGAGACATCAACCAATCTAATACCCTGGACGGAAACAGCTTTTCGGTAGTGACTGGCTCCGGCACCGATAGTTCAGCGGTATTGGATGGGGTGACGATTCGGCGCGGACATTCCAACGGCTCGGGGATCGGGCCAGAATATGCTTTCTATGGTGGAGGGATGTATAACCACAATGGTTCGCCAACAGTGCGATATTGCACCTTTTCAGGCAATAAAGCGCTGGCGGGCGGAGGGATGTTCAACAAAGCAAATGCCTCTCCCATCGTGAGCCATTGCCATTTCCATGGTAATACTGGCGGCAGTGGAGGAGGCATGCACAACGAGAGCAACGCCCATCCAACTATAACTGACTGTATCTTCAGTTGGAACGAGGCTGCAAATGGCGGGGGGATGTACAATTGGCTCGGCAGCGCCCCGCTTATATCCAATTGCGATTTTTTCAGAAATAGCGGGGGCACGGGCAGTGGGGCCCACAATCGCGGTGCCACACCCACCTTTTACAATTGTTCCTTTCGCGGCAATCTTGCCAGCGGAGGTGGGATGACTAATGAGGACTCGGACCCGTTGCTCGTCAACTGCACCATCACCGGCAATAACGGCGCGATGAGCAACCAACGCTCATCCCCTACGTTGCTTAATTGTACCATCAGTTATAACCGGACTTTTTCCAGAGGCTGCGGGATGCTGAATGTCGAGTCCTCGCCGGTGCTCTACAATTGCGTTATTTGGGGCAATACGATCGCTGCTTTCTGGGGAGAAAACACCCCGGAAGAAAGCGTTTACAATGTGACACCTGATTCACGCCCGCAATTCTTCCATTGCTTGGTCGCCAATTCTGGGGGTAGCGGCAGCGGCTGGATTGACGAGGTCGGCATAGACAATGGCAATAATCTGGACGTCGATCCCTTGTTTACTTTGCTCCCCCCTCCTTTCATGACCGCCGATACCTCGGGCAATTTTCGCCCGCTGCGATGCTCGCCGCTGGTTGATGCGGGCAGCAATACGGCCTATTTTTGGGTGGATTCGCTAGACTTGGATCACAACCCTCGCTTCTCTGATGCAACTTTATCAGGCTCTGCCATCGTGGATATCGGAGCCTATGAATCTCAAGTGCCTGTATCCAGCATGACGCTGATCGAAGCAGTCGCCTGTGGTAGCAGCTACATTTGGAACGACGTTACTTATACAGAAAGCGGCACTTACATCCAGAACGCAACGGATGTCAATGGCTGCGACAGCACGCTCCAGCTGCAATTGACTTTCGGCGAAGACGCTGCGGAAACGCTATCCATATCGGCATGCTCCTCGTACACCCTCAACGATATCAGTTATACTGCCAGCGGCACCTACACCCAAATCCTGACCAACGCCGTCGGCTGCGACAGCATCCTTACCCTGCATCTAACCATCGGTGAGCCGTTTGCCCTGGAAATCGCGGCTGCAGATGCCTCCTGCCCCAGCTCAGCCGATGGGCAGGCCACCGTCAGCGCAGTACAGGGCGCGCTGCCGCTGTCCTATTTGTGGAGCGACGGGCAGAGCACTGCCACGGCTAGCAGCTTGAATCCCGGGCAATACGCGGTCACCGTCACCGATGCGAATGGCTGCACTGCGGCCGCGAGCGTGACGGTCGAGGCACAGTATCAAATGTTCATTTCCTTCACCGTCTCGCAAAACATCCTGTGCCACGGCGATAGCTCGGCAGCCGTGAGCGTTTCGGCCATCGGCGGTGTGGCGCCCTTCAGTTATCAATGGGGGCATGGGGCACAGGTGCCGAGCCTGACGGGTTTGCCTGCCGGGGCGTATCCCGTCACCGTCAGCGACGCCAATCAATGTGCCGTCTCTGGTATGGCTGTTTTCGCCGCACCGCCATTGCTAGAAGTTTCCATCGCGGCCCAGCCTACGCCCTGCGCGGCAGCGGCGGAAGGCACGGCGGCGGCGGAAGCGGCTGGCGGCGTACCACCCTATCAATACCTGTGGAGCGACGGTCAAACTACCCCTGCCGCCATCAGCTTGCCAGAGGGCTTATACGAGCTGATCCTCACCGACGCCAACGGCTGCACGGCGGAAGCGGGCATCACCATCGACGCTTTAGCTTTTGAGCCCCAACTCGCCATCGAGCAAGAAGGCCCCGCCCTTACCGTTGCCGAACCAGATGCCGAATACCAATGGATAGATTGCGATAGCGGAGAACCCATCCTCGGTGCCACCCAGCAGTCCTTCATCGCGGAGGTCAGCGGCAACTATGCTGTTATCCTCAGCCAGGGGGCTTGCCAGGCTGTTTCGGACTGCGTGGAGGTCATGGTCGTCAGCCTACGTGAAGCGGGGACAAGCGTAGCGAAAGCGGAAGTTTTCCCCAACCCCAACAGCGGGCAATTCAACTTGAACCTCCCCTGGGCAGCAGTGGTCGAGCTATACGATGCTACTGGCCGCCTGCTGCGGCAGCAGCACTACGATCCAGGAGAACATCATTTGGAAATAGATGCACCTAATGGCTTGTATTGGTTGTTGATGAAACACCAAGCCGGGACCCAAGAGATTAAGGTAGCGCGGCAGTAGAAGAGCTGGCATCCAAAGGCTGTCGGGCGGGCCTCAGCAATTGCGCCTCCACCAGCCCATCCCTATTGATGGCGGACAATTGGACGGTGCCCAGGGTATTCACCGCTTTCTCGCCCAGCGGCGTTTCGATGCGGATGTAGTTGTCTGTAAAGCCCGATACCATTCCAGGCGTCTTGCTGTGCTCGAACAGCACTTCGCGCGCTTGTCCAAGATGTTGTTCGTAGAAAGTGCGGCGCTTTTTTTCACTTAGGATGGTCAGCATCTTATTGCGGCGGCGGCGCTCCTCCACGCCCACGCGGCCCGGCATCTCGTTGGCCGGGGTGTTGGCGCGCTCGGAGTAGGTGAAGGCGTGCAGGTAGGAAACCTTCAGCTCGTTGAGGAAGCGGTAAGTTTCCAGGAAGTCCTCTTCTGTTTCGCCGGGGAAGCCGACGATGACATCCACGCCGATGCAGGCATGGGGCATGAGGGTTTTGATTTTCGCGACCCGGTCGGCATATAGCTCCCGCTTGTAGCGGCGGCGCATCTGCTTCAATTGCTTGTCGTTGCCCGATTGGAGGGGCATGTGGAAATGCGGGACAAAGCGATGGGATTGCGCTACGAATTCGATGATTTCATCGGTGCACAGGTTCGGTTCGATAGAAGAGATGCGGAAGCGGGTAATGCCCTCTACTTCGTCCAGTGCTTTAATCAAATCGATGAATAAGGCTTCCTTCTTGGGTTTGCTCCCTTCGATGACCTCGGTGCCGTTGCCGAAATCGCCGATATTTACGCCGGTCAGAACGATTTCCTTGACGCCCATGGCCGCGATTTTGCGGGCATTTTCCAGAACATTCTCTACTGTATCGCTGCGGCTGCGGCCCCTTGCCAGGGGGATGGTGCAAAAAGAACACTTGTAGTCGCAGCCATCTTGTACTTTGAGAAAAGAGCGGGTGCGGTCGCCAAAGGAAAACGCATTCACGAATTCCTTCGCCTGGGTTACCTCGCTGGCTTGTACCAACCCTTTGCCCGGGCTTTTGCCCAGGCCATCCACATAATCCAGGATACGGAACTTCTCGGCTGCGCCCAACACCAGGTCTACGCCAGGTATCTCGGCTATATCCTGGGGTTTGAGCTGGGCATAGCAGCCTACCACGATGACCTTGGCTTCAGGCGAATGGTTTAGCGCCCGCCGCACGATTTGGCGGCACTTCCGGTCGGCAAAATCGGTCACCGAGCAGGTATTGACTACGTAGATGTCGGCTCCAGCCTCAAAGGGTACCTCTGCATAGCCCACCCCCTCGAAAAGCCGCCCAATAGAGGAGGTTTCGGAGTAGTTGAGCTTACAGCCCAGGGTGTAGAATGCTACGGTGCGCGGCGTCGCCATCTGATGATGCAGTTTTATAAAAAAGCCTCCCGAAACATGGAGGTATTGCAAAGTTAGTTTTTTTCCGGGATTTTTCGGCTGCACTAGCGCAGGGCCGATGGGACAGCGCTGAAAAACCGAGTTTGTTAAATAGCGCTGCCACTGATGCGCTTCCGTTATTTTGTCGTTTGCACGACAAAACCCGAGATTGCACCGGTCAAACTACATGAGGCCTTTATGAGCGCAAAAATTTAGTTTTACATTGGCAACGCCTTGTATTTGCATTACAAGTTATATTTCTGCTAAATTTAAAACCACCCTTCAAAATGACCAGAATTTTTACCATTTTAATCCTTTTGACAGGAGCCTTGCCCCTAATTGGGCAAAATCTTATTTCGTATGAACTGCGTGCCAGTATGAGCGCAGCAGAAGTGGACGCTTACTTAGGCAGTTCCGCCCCTGCTGTCAATAATGGGGTCGATATTTATAAAGTGCTGTACACTATGGATGATGTGCAAGGCGTGTTGGATACGGCCAGCGGTGCACTCTATATCCCGAAAACTGATATAGGAGAAAGCTTCCCGCTGGTTTGCGATATGCACGGCACAACGGATCGGACCTGGTATCCGAGTGACCACCTGGGGGGGACAGGCCTCTTCTTTGGAGCCAATCGTTTTATCGCCTTCGAGCCAGATTATTTAGGCTTGGGGGCATCCCGAGGGTTTCATCCTTATGTGCACGCCGACTCAGAAGCCCGCGCTGGGGTAGAGATGCTCCGTGCCGTGAATGATATTTTAGCGCAGTTGGACATTACGCCGCTTGACGAGTTGTTCATCACTGGTTACAGCCAAGGAGGGCATTCAGCTATGGCCATGCACAGGATGATACAGGAAGACCTGTCCGAGGAGTTTACAGTGACGGCTTCTTCGCCGATGTCTGGCCCTTACTCTGTTTCGGGCATCATGTTTGACCGGATGATGGACGATCAAAACTACTTGCCTGGCATCGTTTTCCTGCCTTATGTCGTCATCTCTTACCAGACCGCCTATGGCAATCTTTACAACGATTTGAGCGAAGTTTTCAAATCGCAGTACGTCAATGTAATCCGCAACTTTGCTCAGGGGACTACGACGATGAATAACATGTCATCTAGCCTCTTCCTTACTTTACTTACCTTTACGGGCAGGTCCAACCCCCGAGATATGCTGCAAGACACCTTGGTCGCCAGGCTGCAGGCCGATCCAGAATCGCACCCCATTTTCCAAGCACTGCAGAACAACGACCTGCTCGATTGGGTCCCACAAGCACCGATGAGGCTTTTTTACTGTGAAGCAGATGAACAAGTTCCGTATACGAATAGCACCCTGGCACAACAAGTCTTTAATGACGAGGGCGCGCCAGAAGTCATTGCTGCCAGCCGAGGGGCTACGCTGAATCACGGTGGCTGTGTATGGCCGGCTACCCGCGCTACGCTGGAGTTTTTTCAGAGCTTTTTGCTCAGCAGTACTCAGGAAGTCATTGCGGAGAGCGGCTTGGAGGTGTTCCCCAACCCCGCCTCCAGTTGGATGCACATCCGCAATGCGGCAACAAAGGAATATGTGGATGTTGAAACCGTCATCTATGACCTGAGCGGCAGGATAATCACACAAGCCGCTGCATCCGATGGGTTGCTGAACATCGAAAATCTCGATGCGGGTATGTACTTTTTGAGGATTGTAAGCCGGGAAGGGAGTACTACAGTGAAATTTAGCAAAATGTAAAGTGCTCAATCCCGCTTCCGGTTTCCTCACCGAAGCCTATCTTTGTGGCAAAACCAGATTATGCGCACAGCCCTGGCCTTATTGGTGTGCTTATTGCTCTTAGCTTTCACCTCGCAACAGGACAGCCGCTCCGACAGCGCCTTCCTCTCTGCGCCTTTGGCGGGCAGCCTGGCTCTATCTGGTACTTTTGGCGAGCTGCGGCCCGGGCATTTCCACGCGGGCATCGATCTGAAAGGGCCCGTGGGGCAGCCGGTGATGGCTGCTGCCAAAGGCTATATCGAGCGTATTGGGGTCAATGCGGGAGGATACGGCAAGGTGCTATACCTCCGGCATCCCAATGGCAGCACCACCGTCTACGCTCACCTCGACCGCTTTCGCCCCGAGCTAGAAGATTGGGTCAAGAGCATGCAGTACGCCCGCGAATCTTATGAACTCGACCTCTATCCCGAGCGGGGGCGCTTCGCCTATGAGCAGGGAGAGACACTCGGCTTTATCGGCATGAGTGGGCGCTCCTTCGGCCCTCACTTGCACTTCGAGCTGCGCCGGGGCCAATACGCCTTCAACCCACTCCGCGCAGGCATCTCTGCCGCAGACCATCGCCCACCAGTGTTGCTGGCCCTGCGGTTGCACGAACTTCGAGACAATCAGGCCGAATCCAACCGGCGGCATTTCAATCTGCGCAAAGCCGGGCGTGCCTGGCGCCTCCCAAACAGCGACACGCTCTATACCCATGCCCCCTACGCCGCCTTTTCCCTGCTAACCTACGATCAGGCAGATGGCGCTGAAAACCGCAATGGCATCTATCGCCTCGAATTTTGGGTCAACGATACGCTCGCCTTCAAATTCCATCTGGATTCACTGAACTTGTGGGAATCGCGTTCTTTCAATGCCCATATCGACTATGCAACTCAAATAGAGGATAGCCAGCTCTTCACCCGCTGCTGGCAGCTGCCGGGCAATACGGCCGACATTTATGCCCCGGGCGGAGGTGTCCTCGCCTTGCCGGCCGGTACCGCAACTAAACTGCGTTTTGTCGCCTTTGATCTGGCGGGCAACAGCACTTTTCTAGAATGTTGGTTGAAGGCTCGTCTGGGGGCTGCTAACCCGCCGCCTGCACCTCTTTACAATTATTTGCTCCCTTTCAATGAAGCCAGCATCTTGTCAGAGCCTTCGCTAAAAGCGCACTTCCCCGCAGGAAGTTTCTACGAGGATTTGCGCCTCTATTATCAGGCAGTAGCTGAGGAGTCCTACAACATCTACTCCCTCGTGCACCAATTGCACGATCTGCGCGTGCCAGTGCACCATTCCTTCCAGTTGGCCATCCGGCCTACGCGCGCCATCCCGGAACCACTACTACCCAAGGCTTTCATTGCCCATTGCAACGCCCGTGGCGAGACGGTCAATTATGGCGGCCAGTGGAGGGAAGGCTGGTTGCATACCCAGGCCAATGCCCTGGGGGACTACTATATCATGTTAGACACGGTGCCGCCCCGTATCGAGCCCCTCTTATTTCGGGAAGATATGCGCAACGAAGGCCGTTTTGCCTTCCGCATCACGGATAACTTCACCGCTGGGCCCGGGCAGCAAACCCTTTACTACCGCGGCACAATCGACGGGAGTTGGGCGCTATTTTCCTTCGACCAAAAAAACAGCCGCCTTGAATGCCGCCTGGAAGATAGCCTCGCCCCAGGGCGCCATCAACTCCGCCTGGAGGTATGGGATGCATTGGGCAATATGACGGTTTTCGAAGAAGGGTTCATGAGGCGATAAAGCCTCACTAAGCCACATGCCATAGCCCCACAGCGAAGCGCTGGACGATATGCGGGAGAAAAAGTAGCTAAATGGAGCGAACACGCCTTGCGGAACCTTACATCTCTACTGTTGTTCTAAAACTCGAAGCTTTTTTTTTCGACGCACTTCCCACCCCAAAAGCGCATGTATGAAAAAACTTTCATATTTTGGCGGGGCGTTAGCTCCATCAGGGCCAGCGGCAGAAAACAGGATATCATGGCAGAAAATAAATTATATGACAACCATGGCCGCGTTATAAACTACGTGCGGCTGGCAGTGACCGACCGTTGCAATCTGCGATGCTTTTATTGCATGCCTGAAGAGGGCATCAAGTACGTGCCAAAGCAAGAGCTGTTATCTTACGAAGAGATGCTGCGGCTCATGCATTTATTAGCAGGCATGGGCATCGACAAGGTGCGGATTACCGGCGGGGAGCCTTTCGTTCGGCGTGACATGATGGACTTCCTGCGGGCGCTTTGCCGTATCGGAGGCATCAATAAGGTCAATATCACCACCAACGGTACGCTAACGGCGCCACTTGTGCCAGAACTCAAAAGCCTGGGCATCAGCTCGGTAAACCTCAGCCTGGATTCGCTAGACCCACAGCGGTTTTTCCAGATTACTCGGCGCGACGTGTTCCCGCAAGTCATGGAAACCTTGGATGCTCTGCTTGAGCATGATATCAGCACCAAAATCAACGCGGTAGTGATGGACGGCCAAAATACCGCAGATATTATCCCGATGGCAGAGTTAGCGCGCGACAAGCCGCTCAGCATCCGGTTTATCGAGGAGATGCCCTTTAATGGCGAGGGTAGCCATTACTCCGAACTGGCATGGAACCACCGCAAAATACTGGCCCATTTGCAGGAGCATTACCCCACCATTGAAAAGCTACCTGACCCGCCACATTCCACTGCCTACAATTATCAAATACCCGGCTTCAAAGGGACTATCGGCATCATTGCAGCATATAGCCGCACCTTCTGCGGCACTTGCAACCGCATTCGCATCACGCCCAAAGGTATGCTCAAAACCTGCTTGTACGACGACGGCGTATTCAATATCCGCGATTTGATGCGGGCAGGTGCCGACGACGAACAATTGCGCGAGGCTTTCTTGCAAGCGCTGGGTAATCGCGCCCGTGATGGCTGGGAAGCGGAAAAGAGCCGTCGCTTTGGCCTGCCTGTTGCCGAATCTATGTCAACCATCGGTGGATGACGACCTCAGTGCCCATGATTAGTGTTGATGAAGCCACGCAAATCATCCTGGATCACAGCCGGGATTTCGGGGCGGAAAGCGTGCCCTTGTTTGCTTCCACCGGGCGGGTATTAGAGCAAGAAATCCTGGCCGACCGAGATTTTCCACCTTTCGACCGCGTATCGATGGATGGTATCGCGATTGCTTATCAGGCTTTTGCCGCCGGGCGGCGCAGCTATGTCGTTTCTGGGCTGCAGGCTGCCGGAGCACCTCAGCAGAAACTAACCCGCCCCGACGACGCTTGCCTCGAAGTGATGACTGGTGCCATATTGCCTGAAGGTGCCGATACGGTGATCCCTTATGAACATATTTCTATCGATGAAGGGCGGGCAAGGGTGCAAGCTGAAAACGTCACCCTTGGGCAAAATGCTCATGCACGGGGGCGCGATCGGCAGCAGGGCGAAGTGCTCGCCTGGGCAAAGACATTGATTTCGCCTGCCGAGATAGGGCTGGCGGCCACTGTAGGGCTCGCGCAGCTCCGGGTAGCTCGGCTGCCCAGGATTGCTATCTTTTCCACTGGTGATGAGCTGGTAGGAGTGGAGGAGAAGCCTGCTCCGCACCAGATCCGCGCTTCCAATATCTATACAATTGCCTCCGTACTGTCTCAGCAGGGTATCACCGCCGATTGTTTTCACCTGCCCGATGAGGAGGCTACCGTTCGAGATGCCTTGGCTCGCTGCTTGGAGCAGTATGATGCCCTAATCATCAGCGGGGGTGTCTCGAAGGGCAAGCGAGACTTTGTGCCTGCTGTTCTGGCAGAGCTGAAGGTGCAAAAACACTTCCATCGGGTAGCACAACGGCCCGGCAAGCCTTTTTGGTTTGGCCAAGCCTCACCGGGAGCTACGGTTTTTGCCCTGCCCGGCAATCCGCTGGCGGCACTAGCCTGTACTTTGCGCTACGTTATCCCCTGGATTCATCAATCTTTAGGCTTGCCACCATTGCCTGGCGCTTATGTATCTTTGTCTAGAGATTTCCGCAGCAAACCTCAATCGACCTACTTTCTTCTGGCGTATATCAAGCACCATTTAGGTACTGGAGCCGTAATTGCCTATCCCGCTGAAGGACAAGGCTCTGGCGACTTGGCTAGCCTGGCCAGGGCCGATGGCTTCCTGGAACTGCCGCCGGGGCGTGAATATTTCCGGCCGGGCGAATTATTCCCCTTTTACTCGTATCGCCCGGCCCTAGGGGTCATACGCCTAAACATTGTTAAATAACAAATAGTATGAGCAAAGAATTCACTCACCTCGACCGTGCCGGCAATCCCACTATGGTGGATGTAGGCGAGAAGCCCTCCAGCCGCCGCCTGGCTCGCGCACGCAGCATCGTCGTACTCGGCGAAGAAATTATGGACAAACTGGAGCAAGAGGAAATCCACACCAAGAAAGGGCCGGTCTTTCAGACAGCCATCCTGGCTGGCATCCTGGCCGCCAAAAAAACTGGTGAGCTCATCCCTTTATGCCACCCGCTGGGCTTAGATAATTGTCAGGTGGCTATAGGCGTAAACGAAGCGCGCGAAGTGGTCATTGACTGTACGGCTAGCTTGACTGGCAAGACCGGTGTAGAAATGGAAGCCCTCGTAGGCGCAACTATTGCGGCCCTCACGGTGTACGATATGTGTAAAGCTTTTTCACATGATATCACGATTAAAGAGACAAAACTGATGGAAAAGCGGGGTGGGAAGAGGGATTTTAGGAGGGAAGGGTGAGAAAGGGTAAAGGGTAAAGGGTAAAGGATAAAGGGGGGCTATGTGGCTAGCTCCTGGCTACAACATACAACGATCCAGTACTATGGCAGAAGAACCAAAAAAGCATCAAAAGCACGCTAACCTGGCGCGCCCGGGCTACGGGGTATTCCACCGCAACGAGTGGGCAATACTCGGCACACCTTGTAGCAATATCAAGCAGCTGGCCTATGGCCTCATCAGCCGTCTGAGCGATAAGTACCGACTGGGCTATGCCGATGCCGACCATGCCGGGGCCGAAAATGGGAGCAGGTTAAAGGATGATGCTATGGCTCACGGCGCTGCTATGGAATACACCGATAAGATTACCCATCACCGCCTCGAATGGGATGGGCAAATCGACACTCATCAGTTCCGTTGGCTCTTCAACTACCAGGATGCCGTAATCGTAAATGGCAACCATTTCGAGGCTCGGACTCAAATTGTAGTGGTTGATCCTAAAAAAGAGGATTCTTTGAAGCGCAAGCTGCCCCGCTTGACAGACGTGCGGCTTATCCTCCTGGCCGAGGGGGTGAAAGACGTTTTCCCCTGGCTCAAGGATGCACTTGAGGATTACGGCAATATCCCCCAGATGAAATTGCAGGATGTAGATGGCATTGCGCTGCTGCTCGAGCAAGACCTCGATGCGGCTCGCCCGCCTTTGTACGGGCTAGTGCTAGCGGGCGGCAAAAGCGAACGCATGGGGCTGGACAAAGGGCTGATCGAATACCACGGCATACCCCAACGGGAGTACCTTGCTGGACTGTTGCGGCCTTTGTGCCAGGAAGTTTTCATCTCTTGTCGCCCTGGCCAGGCCGAAGATTTGAAAAACCCTTTGCCGGACACTATCGACGGGTTGGGGCCCTTTGGCGCTTTAGTTTCTGCCTTTCGCCGCTACCCCGATGCCGCCTGGCTGGTCATCGCTTGTGACCTCCCCCTACTTGATGAGGAAACCATTGCTCAATTAATCCGCTACCGCGATACCTCCCGGATTGCCACTGCTTTCAATAGCCCGACGCAACAGTTTCCAGAGCCCCTCATCACCATTTGGGAGCCGCGCAGCTACCCCGTGCTGTTGCAGTTTCTGGCTCAGGGCTACTCCTGCCCGCGCAAGGTCTTGATCAACTCCGGGGTGCAACTGCTGGATGCGGCTAATCCAGAGGCGTTGCGTAATGTCAATACGCAGGAAGAAATGGAAGAAGTTATGGAAATCATCAAACTGCAAGCTTGAACGGGCCAGGGTGTTATACAGAATCTTGCCTATCTTTACGACCAAAATATTCACCACCAAACCAGACTGTATTTATGACTCTAGCAGAGATCACCGCGCAGTTTGCCAAAACGGCGGCCAAAGCTTCACCACAAGGCAAATCCATCAAATTCGTATTCGAACAAGGGGTCGTCTATGTGGACCTCACCGGCGATCAGAGCCAGGTCAGCAATGAAGACAAGGAGGCTGATTGCGTCATCACCACTAGTATCGAAACCTTGGAGGGCATCCGCAAGGGCGAAATCAACCCCATGATGGCGGTTATGTCGGGCAAAGTGAAAATCAAAGGAGATATGGCCCTAGCGATGAAATTGCCCTCACTAATTGCCTAAATACCGGGCTTGAAAAAGCCCATTTTGAAAACAAATACGAACAAACGTTCGTTTTGTTTTTCAGAATCTATATATTTGCACCGTTCAACTCCGGCTATATTGCCGCTTTCGCAGAATACTATGCCATTATGGACCCGAAACAGCAATCTCTTGAAGAACAGTTCCAGGCCCGCATTGATGCCGACGATAAAATCGAAGCCAAAGACTGGATGCCGGAAACTTATCGGAAAACCCTCATCCGTCAAATCGCCCAGCATGCTCATTCGGAAATTGTCGGCATGTTGCCGGAAGGCAACTGGGTAACCCGCGCACCCTCTTTGCGCCGAAAAGTAGCTCTGCTAGCCAAAATTCAAGATGAAGCTGGCCACGGTCTGTATTTATATGGTGCGGCAGAAACGCTGGGCGTGGACCGCGAGGAGTTGCTGGACGATTTGCACAGCGGCAAGGCAAAGTACAGCAGCATCTTCAATTATCCTTCCCTGAGCTGGGCTGACATCGGCGCCATCGGCTGGTTGGTAGACGGCGCTGCCATCATGAACCAGGTGATGCTCACCCGTACTTCCTACGGCCCTTACGCCCGCGCAATGGTGCGCATCTGCAAGGAGGAAAGTTTCCACCAGCGCCAGGGCTACGAGATATTGCTAACGCTTTGCCGCGGTACGGAAGCCCAAAAACAAATGGCGCAGGATTCCCTAAACCGCTGGTGGTGGCCTTCGCTAATGATGTTTGGCCCCAGCGATGAGGCCTCGACCCATACCGAGCAATCCATGCGCTGGCGCATCAAACGCAAAACCAATGACGAACTGCGCCAGCAATTCGTAGATATTACTGTTCCCCAGGCAGAATTCCTCGGCCTGCAGGTGCCCGACCCCGATTTGAAATGGAATGAGGAACGCGGCCATTACGACTTTGGCGAAGTTGACTGGGCAGAATTCTGGCAGGTCGTAAAAGGCAATGGACCCTGCAACCGCCAGCGGATGCAGGCTCGCATCAAAGCCCACGAAGAAGGTGCTTGGGTGCGCGAAGCAGCGATGGCTTATGCTGAAAAGCGCCGGCGTCGTCAGGAAGCAGGCCAGGCTCAAGTAGCATGAGGCGATTGGAGGAAGAAGGAACGAATAATATACCCCAATCCTAAATTTAGAAAAATGGCTGGTAAAACAGATAGGAAAAATTGGCCGCTGTGGGAAGTATTCATCCGCAGCAAAAATGGCCTGAGCCACAAGCATGTCGGTAGCCTCCACGCTGCTGATGAAGAGATGGCTATTGAAAATGCCCGCGACGTTTACACCCGGCGCAGCGAAGGCGTAAGTATATGGGTGGTGGAATCCAGGCACATCACTGCTTCAAGCCCTAACCAGAGCGAATCACTTTTTGACCCTGCTGATGACAAGGTTTACCGCCACCCTACTTTTTACAATCTACCCGATGAACTAAAGCACATCTAGCGCTTCCTGAGAGCATCGGATAACCAATAATGCTTGCTATGACCCAGCAACAAGCCCTTTTTGAATACCTCCTCCAACTTGGTGATAACGCCCTTATCCTGGGGCACCGCCTTTCAGAATGGTGTGGCTATGGCCCCATCTTGGAGCAGGACATCGCCCTGACCAACATCGCCCTGGACCAAGTAGGGCAGGCGCGCAGCCTTTTACAGTACGCTGGCCAAGTAGAAGGTAAAGGCCGTACCGAGGATAATCTGGCTTACTTGCGTGACGTATGGGCCTTTCGCAATACGCTGCTGGTGGAACAGCCCAATGGCGATTTTGCCCACACGGTCGTGCGCCAATTCCTCTTTGATGCCTTCAACTACCATCTTTACGAGGCGCTCAAGCAGAGCAATGACAGCCATCTGCGCGCCATCGCTGAAAAGTCTTTTAAAGAAATCGCCTACCACTTGCGCTACAGCTCTGAATGGATGATCCGCCTGGGCGACGGTACGGAAGAGAGCCACCACAAAATGCAGGACGCCCTGGAAGACCTCTGGATGTACTCCGGAGAACTGACGGAAGCAAGCCCGGCCGACAACGTTATGATGGAAGCGGGTATCGCTCCTGACCTCCGGAAAATCAAGCCGCTTTACGACGAAAAAGTGACGGCCATCCTTGCCGAAGCTACGCTGCAAAAACCAGGTAATGACTGGATGCAGTCCGGCGGTAAAACCGGGAAACTACATTCCGAATACCTCGGCCACATCCTGGCAGAGCTGCAATTTGTACAACGGGCCTATCCTGGGATGGAGTGGTAAACCCGGGCTTCGCGATAAAATCCTTGTGGATTACTTAAAAAAGCCTGCAAAGCGATTATATTTGTCTTACTTGCTGTTGAGGAGCAATCCAGCATCAGCCTGCTAGATTCTAAACAAGCAGCATCGGGTCATCCATGAAAGAAGTGATTAAGTATTATCGCGACATCGTCATCCAGATTGCTACCCCCCTTTACACGGGCACAGGCTTCTATTTAAAAGGGTCGGGCCTCATTATTACCAACGCGCACAATGTACACGGGAGCAAGGAAGCGATTATCAAAGGAGAAAAAGTGCCTAAGCAGCTTGCTCGAGTGCTTTATCTCGACCCTAAATACGACCTGGCCTTTCTGGAGGCTCCTCCGGGAATAGATATGCCCGCAGTAGAATTAGCGGTGGAGTCGGAATTAGGCGATGGAGACAAGGTCATCGCCCTGGGGCACCCTTTCGGCCTGAGATTCGCCACCACTCAAGGTATTATCTCCAATGCCAACCTTCTCGATGAGGATACTGGTATCAAATACATCCAGCACGACGCAGCCCTCAATCCGGGCAATAGCGGGGGTCCACTGGTTGACGAGCATAAAAACGTGGTGGGGATTAACACCTTCATCATCCGCGATGGTGATAATATCGGCTTTTCGCTGCCTGCGGCCTATATCGGACGGGCAATTGAAGAATTCACAGCGGCTGATGGCGGCGTACGGGTACGCTGTGCAGGCTGTAATAATGTCGTCTCGGAAGAACAGGCGGATAATAAAAAATACTGCCCCCACTGCGGCGCTGAGCTCGAACTCCCCTCTCAGGCGGAGGAATATGAACCCGCCGGAGTGGCAATGACGATTGAAGAGCTCATTGGAAAAGCAGGGCACAATGTGCGCCTTTCGCGCCGAGGGGCCAACAACTGGGAGATACAGCAGGGGAGTGCCCGCATCAATATCTCCTACCACGAGGAAACAGGGCTGATTAGCGGCGATGCTTATCTTTGCATGCTGCCCTCAAAAGATATTAAACCGCTATACGAGTATTTGCTCCGCCAAAATTATCTGGTCGAAGGATTGGCTTTCAGCATCAAAGATCAGGATGTCATCCTGTCTTTGCTTATCTTCGACCGCTACCTCAACCTCAGCACTGGCATGAAGCTCTTCAAGCACCTCTTCGATTGCGCCGACCAGTTCGACAACATCCTGGTGGAGCAATATGGGGCTTCTTGGAAATATGAAGAGGAAAGTACTGATGGGGGGTGAGGGGCTACTAAAAGATTTCATGGACTTGAAAAAATCGATAATGCAAGACGTATGAAAAGAGTCATCATTTTTTTGTTGGGGCTTGCCCTCGGGGCTTGCCAATCATCTGGAGGAAAGGATGATGCCAGCAGCCAGGGCCAAGCGAGCCAAGAACAAGCTGCCGGGGAGCGCCTTTATCCCAGCATACCATTAGATACGCTCTCAATGCTCTGGGATAATTGTGATTACATCGACTATGTCTTCTACTATAAGGAATTCAGTATCAGTCAGAACCAGCGGGGTGATATACAGTTGGCGCTGCGGCATATCTCCGAAGAGGTGCCGCCCATTGATCCTAATTGCAAACCCCAGGGGCGTATCTTCTATCAAGTGGAGGGGGTAAACCGCCTGGAAGCAGACCTTTTTTTCAGCCCCGGCTGTGCTTATTTTATTTTCTACGACAAAGGCAAGTATGCTTATGCCAACCAGATCATGCCGGAGGGGGTAAATTTCTTCAAGCAAGTATTCAGCGTCAGCAACGCACCGGCGGGCGGGCAGTGAATCAAAGGTTTTTATATGCAGCCTTACGCCGTAATCGACTTAGGCACCAATACATTCCACCTCCTGATCGCCGAGAGGAGGGGCACAGCAGCATTTTTGGAAATCCACCGCGATCGGCAGTTCGTAAAATTGGCTGAAGCGGGGATTGGGGTAATCAGCCCGGCAGCTTACCAGTGTGGCTTGGATACGCTGGCCCGCTACCGTCACACATTGGACGAACATGCCATCCCCCCCGAGCAGTTGTGTGCCCTAGGCACCGCAGCGCTACGCACCGCAACCAACGGGCCCGATTTTATCCGGGATGCGCAAGCAATATGCGGCATCCCAATTGAGCTCATCAGTGGAGAGCGCGAAGCCACGCTTATCCACAAAGGTGTTGTTCTGGCAGTGCCGCCAGGCGAGGCCCGCGTATTGATTATGGATATTGGCGGGGGGAGCGTAGAATTCATCATTGCTGATAAGCATGCCATTCACTGGGCGCAGAGCTTCCCCATCGGCGTGGCGGTGCTCTACCGGCAATTTCACCACACCGACCCCATCCTCCCCACAGAAATGGCCGCCTTAAAAAGTTTTTTGCACCAGACGCTAGCCCCGCTGCGAGTTGCGCTGGAAGCGCTCCCTTGCCTCCAGCTGGCCGGCGCCTCCGGTACTTTTGATGTGTTGGCTGATACCATCGGTAAGGAAGGCAGCAATACGCTTCATGCCATCGCCAGCCCGGCAGATTTTTATCCGCTTTACCGCCAGATTATGAGTTTGCCTCAGGAAAGGCGCCACGAGCTGCCCGGTATCCCTTTTGAACGGGCCGACATGATTGTTGTAGCCCTTGTTTTGCTGGATGTGGTGATTCAAATGGCAGGTATTGAACAGATTGCGGCCTCCGCTTATGCTATGAAGGAGGGGATGTTATACGAAATGATGTTTGAGCAAGGCCTTCGCTAAACCAGTCCAATCGACCGACGGATCCTCAATATTTGCTTTGAAGCATGAAGGCCCGCCGATAAAATTTTATCAGCAGGCCTTCACAGCTTATCCACAGAACTTTTTGTGGCAGCTATTTAGTGCCGACAGCACTAGCTATCGGGCTTTAAAGGGAGCTACTATTTGTCATCGCCAAAGAAAGCCAGGATTTTATCCGCCAGTTCCAGGCCGATATTAGCCTGTGCTTCTTGCGTGGAAGCGCCGATGTGCGGCGTTACGGAAAGGAGCGGGTGCGTGAGCAGTTCATGCCGCGGCGTAGGCTCGTTATCGAACACATCAAGAGCAGCACCTCTAAGCTTTCCGCTGTTGAGCGCCTGGAGGAGGGCTTCTTCGTCCACTGCGCCACCGCGGGCAGTATTGATGATTACCGCGCCGTCCTTCATCATAGCGATTTCCTGTGCGCCAATCAAGGGCTTCCCTTCGATGAAAGGCACGTGGAGCGTGAGGAAGTCGCTGCCTTTCAACACCTCGTCCCATTCGTAAGTATCGAGGTGAACGGATAGCTTGACCCGATTGGTATCATAAATATTAATGGCAATATCTGCTGCTTCGATGACCAGGTCCACTGGCATGACCTTCATGCCGAGCGACAGGCCGATGCGGGCTACTTCTTGCCCAATGCGCCCAAATCCGATAATGCCAAGCGTTTTGCCGCGCACTTGTATGCCGTCCGAATAGGCTGTTTTTAATTTTTTGAATTCTGTGTTGCCCTTGGTGCGCATCTCGTGGTTGGACTGCTGCAAAAAGCGGGCTAGGGTGAAAATGTGGGCAAAAACCAACTCAGCCACTGATTGAGAAGAGGCAGCCGGCGTATTGATTACCGTAATACCCTTGCTTTCGGCGTATTGAGCGTCAATATTGTCAAGGCCTACGCCTCCCCGGGCGATAATCTTGAGGTTGGGGCAGCGGTCGATCAAATCCTTGCGGATTTGGGTGGCGCTGCGCACGATAACCACGTCATAAGCTGGCAGCACCTGGGGTAGGTCTGCCTGAGCTACTTTTTCCGTATCTACCTGATAACCTGCTTCCTCCAGCAAGCTCAATCCATCTGCATCTATACCGTCGTTGGCTAAAATCTTGATCATTATACCAGTTGTTTATGGTGAAACAAAGTGCAAAGAACGTGGACTAAAAGAATATAACCAACCTTCCAATATTAATTTTGATGTTATGCGGATAAGGATGGCCCAAGCATGACGCTGGCGGCGAAAGATACCGGGAAACAAAAATGGCCTGCATGCAGCAGGCCATTTCGATCGGCATTAATTTGCCTTTTCACTATAAATGGGGAAATTGGCCCCGGTATAATGGCTGAATTTTCGGCCGCTGGTAGTAGGAAGCTTGTATTTAGGTATAAAGGTTTTAAAGAAGGCGGCCAATTCAAGTTGGCTGATATTCCTGGACTCCGGGCGCAGCATGAACCCGATGTGGGCCAGGGAGCCATCTTCATTCCAGAAGGCGTGCAGCCATAACTTGGTACCTTTGATGTCAAACCGCAGTTTCTTGGCATGGGCTTCCATCTGTTTCATCATATCCATCCAGTAGTCAAAGGCTTTCTCCGTGTCGAAATTTGCGACTTCCAGTAACGTTTGGCTGTATGCCTCATTGAGCATCTCGTAAACCTTTTCATCCTCTCCTAGCACGAAAACCATCGGTGCTTCGTCTTGTGCCGATAGAGAGGATAAGAAAAGAGTAGTTCCCAGGATTAATGTTAATGTAAGTTTCATCTAATCAGTTTTTTTTACAAAGTTATGCCGCGGGGGCTGAAGAAAAGAACATTTGCGATATTAAAACTTTCCAAACGCCCCTGAAAGCAGAAATATTGCTTCTGCCCCACCGCTGAATTTGATAAAGAAAAGCCGCATCCAGGGAAGCCGGGGCACCTTTTTTTGTTGTAAATAAAGGTGCGTTAGGCCAAAAGGAAGGCCTATTCATCGGCATTAAAGAGCTTATGGCCTATTTTGGCAGTTTGATGATGCTAAAACACTTACCTTTGGAGCGATATGGTAATAGACATCATCTTTGCAGTAGCAGCAGCGTGGGGCTTTTATATCGGCTTCTCGCGGGGGATTGTCAAGACGATCTTCACCGTGCTGTCAATTGTTTTCGGTTTGGTAATGGCTTTCCGCTTCAGCCCGCAGGTAACCGGGTTACTAGAAACCCTCTTTACCAAAAACCCCTTGATGTTCATTGCTGGTTTTCTAGTCACCTTTGTAGGCACCATGATGCTGATCCGGCTATTTGCCCGCTTTTTGGAGGGCGCTCTGCAATCGGCCAACATCAATTTTATCAACCAGACCGTCGGCGGCCTGTTCATGGCGGCCATTTTTACCCTCCTCTATAGCGGGCTGCTCTGGTTTGGCGATAAATCCCAGCTCATCTCCGAGCAAGGTAAGCAAGAATCTGCTACCTACGAGTACTTGGAAAAATTCCCTGAAATCGTTTGGCGCTGGGGAGGGAAAGCCAAGCCTATCTTCGTAGACTTCTGGCAGCACTCCATTCAATTTATGGACGAATTGGAAAAGATGAGCGTGGAGCGCGAAGAATCTCAACCCTATATCTACGACGATCCGGACTGAAGCGGGGAGCAGATACCCCCCCTCTCCTTCCCGAGAAAAAAAGGCCTGTCTTAGCAAGCTACAAACAGTAAGCTGGCTTGGCGGCTGCCCTCAAATTTCAGCTCTTTGGCCATTTGCGAGCAATATCACGGGTGGGAAGCCTAGTGGCGCACAAATTGCCAAATAAGGTAAATTTCTTTCCTTTGCTCTTGCAATCTCTCCAATTCCTTGCTATATTTGGAGGATACAAAACGCACCTCTATGGCACGCCCGGATTTTAGCAAGTTGCAACTCGATCGAGAGGCTTTAAATAACCGCCCCGTCCAGGGTGGAGTATGGGAGAGCCCGGAAAAGATTCCTGTCAAGCCCGTATTTGGGCCTGAAGACATCGAAGGCCTGCCTCATCTGTCTTTTGCTGCTGGCTTGCCGCCTTTCCTTCGCGGGCCATATAGCTCCATGTTCGTCACCCAACCTTGGACTATCCGGCAATATGCTGGGTTTTCCACGGCTGAAGAAAGCAATGCCTTCTACCGCCGCAACCTGGCCCAGGGGCAAAAGGGCTTATCGGTCGCCTTTGACCTGGCCACCCACCGCGGCTACGACTCCGATCACGAGCGCGTAGCCGGCGATGTCGGTAAAGCTGGTGTGGCCATTGATACCGTAGAGGATATGAAAGTCCTCTTCGACCAGATCCCGCTCGATCAAATGTCGGTTTCGATGACTATGAATGGAGCGGTCATCCCCATCATGGCTTTTTATATCGTTGCGGCCCAAGAGCAGGGCGTAGCGCTGGAGCAGCTCAGCGGCACCATTCAAAATGACATCCTTAAAGAATTCATGGTGCGCAATACGTATATCTATCCTCCAGAGCCATCCATGCACATCATTGCCGACATTTTCGAGTTTGCTGCCCGCCACATGCCGCGTTTCAACTCTATCAGCATCAGCGGCTACCATATGCACGAAGCGGGTGCCCCAGCCGACATTGAGCTGGCCTATACCTTGGCCGATGGTCTGGAGTACCTTCGCGCCGGGCTGAAAGCGGGCCTAAAAATCGACGATTTCGCCCCCCGCATCTCCTTCTTCTGGGGCATCGGCATGAACCACTTCATGGAGATTGCCAAGATGCGCGCTGGCCGTATGTTGTGGTCCAAGATTATCAAGCAGTTCGACCCGCAGAACGCCAAGTCGATGGCCCTGCGTACCCACTGCCAGACCTCGGGCTGGAGCCTTACCGAGCAAGACCCTTTCAATAATATTGCCCGCACTTGCATCGAAGCTTTGGCTGCGGTACTGGGCGGCACCCAATCCCTGCATACCAATTCTCTGGACGAGGCCATCGCCCTGCCCACAGATTTCTCTGCCAAAATCGCTCGCGATACACAGCTGTACCTGCAAAAGGAGACCGATATCACTCGGGCGGTCGATCCCTGGGCTGGCTCCTATTATGTAGAATACCTGACCGACCGCCTGGCCAAGCGCGCTTGGCAGCTTATCGAAGAGGTAGAAGAACTAGGCGGAATGGCAAAGGCTATTGAGAAAGGCGTACCCAAGCTGCGCATTGAAGAGGCTGCCGCTCGCAAGCAGGCCCGCATCGACAGTGGCAAAGACCAGATTGTGGGCGTCAATGTTTTTCAATTAGCCGAAGAGGCGCCGATGGACATCCTCGAAGTAAATAATAGCGCCGTGCGCGAAGCCCAAATCCGGCGCCTCAAGGAAGTGAAAGCCAAACGGGATGAAGCGGCGGTACAAGCGGCACTCGAAGCGATTTATCAGTGTGCCAAAACTGGGGAGGGCAATCTCTTGAGCTTGGCGGTAGAAGCCGCCCGCGCCCGGGCAAGCCTGGGCGAGATATCCTCTGCGATGGAGCGCCATTTTGGGCGCTTCACGGCACAGACCAAATCTGTCTCGGGTGTTTACTCTAGCGAAATTAGTGCCGACGCCGACTTCAAAAAAGCACAAGACCTGGCCGACGAATTTGCCGCTTTGGAAGGCCGCCGCCCCCGCATCATGGTTGCCAAGCTTGGCCAGGATGGCCACGACCGCGGTGCCAAAGTCATCGCCACCAGCTTTGCCGACCTTGGCTTCGATGTGGACATTGGCCCACTATTTCAAACGCCGGCAGAAGCGGCTCGACAAGCTGCCGAAAACGACGTGCATATCTTAGGGGTTTCTTCCCTGGCTGCGGGCCACAAGACTTTGGTGCCCCAGACCATCGCCGAGCTAAAAAAACTGGGTAGAGAGGACATCCTGCTTGTCGTCGGCGGCGTTATCCCCCATCAGGATTATGACTTCCTCTATGAGGCCGGCGTAGCGGGCGTCTTTGGGCCCGGCACCAAAATAGCTATTGCCGCCCGGCAGATATTGGAGGTGCTCATTGCGGGCCTTGGGGTAAAGGGCTGAGCTTTTAAAAATGACCATAGAATATTAGGCTCGTTTTGATGAGAACCATCGCGGGCTAAAAATAGCTCTTTACTGCCTGCACTGTTCCTGCTTTGGTCACGTAGCGGGGCTATGTTTCTTTAATAAGTCTCTTCGCGGGCTGAAAACAGCTCATTTTTCTACCATGCTGACTCAACACAACAGCTCTGTAATGATTTTATAGCCAGTAGCACTCCTCTCATGATTTTGGGATAGGGTAGCCTGCTGCCAAGCTCGTCATATCAAGTATGCAAGGTCGACTCCAGCTAAACCAGTTTTCATTAGCTTAACATATACACTATGAAAGCTGGCTTTTTTTTACAAAATCATAAAGTTTTCTTAATGCTAAATCAAGTGTATAAAGCAGTAGCAGCATCTACTTTTGCAAAAAACTTTTGCATCATGACAAAACGCTTTACACTCCTACTTCTTACCTGCTTCGCGCCACTTTTCCTGTTGGCGCAAGCTGGCACGGGTACTATCCGCGGCAAAATCACCGACGAATTGGGTTTGGGCTTGCCCGGCGCCAACGTCTATTTCGAAGACTTTTCTTTCGCTACCGTCTCCAACGTCAACGGCGTTTACACGCTCGTGAACGTGCCCGTTGGAGGCAAGAAGTTGAATATCAGCTTCATCGGTTACGGCAGTGTCGTGCAGGACATTGAGGTGGTCGCTGGTCAAACTGTGACTTTCGATGCAGCGCTCGCCCCGGGCGTAGAAATTGGTGCGGAAGTGCTGGTGCTCGGCGACCGCCTCAAAGGCCAGGCCAAGGCCCTTAACCAACAGCGCACCAACTCCAACATCACCAACATCGTCGCTGCCGACCAGATCGGCCGCTTCCCCGATGCCAACATCGGCGATGCCATGAAGCGCATCCCCGGCATCACCATGCAGAACGACCAGGGCGAGGCCCGCGACATCATCATCCGGGGCATGGCCCCACAGCTCAATGCCGTAACCCTCAATGGCGAACGCATCCCCTCGGCCGAAGGCGACAACCGCCGGGTGCAGATGGACCTGATCCCTGCCGATATGATCCAAACCATCGAGGTCAACAAGGCGGTGCTGCCTGATATGGACGCCGACGCCATCGGCGGCTCCGTCAACCTGGTCACCCGAAAGGCGCCCAACGGCCTGCGTCTCTCCGGCACCGCCGCTTCCGGCTACAGCCCCATCACCAACAAGCCCATCTGGACGGGCTCCCTTATCGCC
This sequence comes from uncultured Phaeodactylibacter sp., assembly GCA_964432875.1. Lineage (GTDB taxonomy): Bacteria > Bacteroidota > Bacteroidia > Chitinophagales > Saprospiraceae > JACJYE01. Next base: position 53,484 of record CAYSPJ010000016.1, read on the forward strand.
GGCAATCGCATCGCCAACGGCAAGCTGGGCATCATCTTTTCCGGCTCTTACAATAATGTGGACTACGGCTCCGACGATGTCGAAGCTGTTTGGATCGATACGGATGCCGGTGCGGTCATTGATGAATTGGACATTCGCAAATACTTGGTGCAGCGGGTGCGGCGCAGTGCCTCCATCAACTTGGACTACGCGATCAACACCAACCACAGCATTGCTTTTTCAGGTATGTACAATTGGCGCGATGACTGGGAGAACCGCTTCCGCATGCGCGTCAGCAGGTTAGAAGACGCCTTCGAGGATGGCGAGTTCACGCAGACCGGCCCGGGGCAATTTACCGCCAATGCTAGGGTCGAGTATCAAACCAAGGGCGGCTTGGACAGCGACCGCATCAAGTCCCGCCGATTGGAAGACCAGCGCATGTACAACTACACCTTGAGCGGCGAACATTTGTTCAACAAACTGAAGGCGACCTGGAACCTGACTTGGGCACGAGCTTCAGAAGAGCGCCCCAATGAGCGCTACATCAGCTTCCGGAAGAGCAATCAAATGGTGGACGTGGATCTGTCCAACCCGCGACAGCCCTTTGCCTATTTGTCCAACCGCATGGACAACCGCGCCCTCGGCTTGAACGAGATAACCGAAAACTACAACTACACCGAGGACCAAGACCTCAACGGCCGGCTTGATTTCAGCTTGCCTTACAGCAATAACGGGCTGCTGAAGTTTGGCGGCCGCTTCCGCATCAAGGACAAATTCCGCGACAACAACTTCTTCGAGTACGAGCCGCTTACCGGCAGTTTTGACCAGTTGGGCGACGTGCCTTTCCGAGACGAAAGCAATCCCGACTTCCTGGCCGGCAGCCAGTACCAGATCGGAGAATTTGCAACGCCCGATTTTTTGGGCGGCCTCGACCTGAACAACCCGGCTTTGTTTGAAGAATCGGATGTCCCTGGCGAGTACGTGCCGGGCAACTACAGCGCCAACGAGAATATTTATGCCGCCTACTTGATGGCCGACCACAAATTCAGCCAAAAGTTCTCGGCTATTTTCGGCCTGCGCTACGAGTACACCGACCTGGAGTACACTGGCAATGTGTTCGACTTGGACGAAGAGACCACCGTCACCGATCAGCGTACCAATAGCTACGGCAACTTCCTGCCTGGCATACACCTGAAGTACGACTTCAATCCCAACACCATACTGCGCGCGGCTTGGACCAACACCATCGCTCGGCCCAACTACTTCGACTTAGTGCCTTACGCGGAATTCAGCCCCCAGGATCAAGAACTGGCTCGGGGCAATCCCGATTTGCTCGCGACCACCGCCATGAATTTCGACCTGATGGCAGAACGTTATTTCAACACGATCGGCCTGGTCTCTTTGGGAGGCTTCTACAAGAACCTGGACAACTTCATCTACGTCCAAACCCAACAGAACTTCTCTGACCCGCAATTTGGCGATGACTTGGAGTTCACCAGGCCGCTCAATGGCGGCGCGGCGACCGTTGCGGGTTTTGAGGTTTCCTTCCAGCGGCAGTTGTGGAAAGGGCTGGGGCTTTATACCAACTATACCTTCACCAGTTCCACTACGGAAGGCATTGAAGGACGGGAAAAGGACGAGCTGAGCTTGCCCGGCACCGCAGAGCACATGTTCAACGCATCTTTATCTTACGAAACCGCTAAGCTGGTGGTCCGCGTTTCCCTCAACTATGCAAGCGGGTACATTGACGAACTGGGCGGCGAAAGCTTCGAAGACCGCTTCTACGACCAACAGACCTTCTTGGACGTGAACGCTTCCTATGCCATTACGCCCAACTTCAGGCTATTCGCCGAGGGCAATAACCTGACCAACCAGCCGCTTAGGTTTTACCAAGGCATACGCTCCCGCACCATGCAATCGGAGTTCTACAACGCCCGTTTCAACTTCGGCCTCAAGTTCGACCTCTTTGGCGAGCGCTAATCGCTAGACCCTATCCTGTTTATTCATTTCTTGACCAGAGGGAGGAAGGCGGCTTCTTCCCTCTGTTTTTTCAAATCACGACTGCAATGAAAAATCAGCTTTTATCCTTAGCCGCAGCGCTGCTCGGCCTGCTTGCTTGCGAAGCACCGACCAACCCCAATGCCTTAAAGCCCGACTTTGTCACCAGCCCTACGCTGACCGACACGGACGACCCCGCCATTTGGATACACCCCGAGGACCCCATGCAAAGCCTCATCTTGGGCACGGACAAAGGGGACGAGAACGGCGGCATCTACGTCTTCGACCTCAAGGGCAACGAAATCAAAGACAAAACCGTCACGGGCCTGAAGCGGCCCAATAATGTGGACGTGGCCTACAGCTTGGCCCTGCCCGACAGCCAGAGCGTGGATATTGCCGTGTACACCGAGCGGGGCCTTGATAAAATCCGGGTACTGAGCCTGCCTGATATGGCCTTCTTGGACGAGGGCGGCATCCCAGTCTTCGAGGGCGAAGCCGAGCGCGCCCCCATGGGCGTAGCCATGTACACACGCCCCTCCACGGGCGAAATCTTCGCCATCGTCAGCCGAAAAACAGGGCCTAGCGGCAACTACCTCTGGCAATACCGCTTGAGCGCAGACAGCACCGGCCGGGTATCGGGCGAAGTGGTGCGCAAGTTCGGCCGCTTTGAGGGCGGCAAGGAAATCGAAGCCATTGCCGTGGACAATGAGCTGGGCTACGTCTATTACTCTGATGAAGGCGCTGGCGTGCGCAAGTACTACGCCGATCCCGATAGCAGCAACCAAGAGCTGGCCTTTTTCGACCAGGAAGATTTTGCCGACGACCACGAGGGCATCTCGATTTATACCCAGCCCGGCGGCAAGGGCTACATCTTGGTTTCCGACCAGCAGGCCAATCGCTTCCACGTCTTCACGCGTGAAGGCTCGCCTGGCAACCCACATGCTCACCGCCGCCTGGCGATCATCCCGATGTCCACCCTGGCAAGCGACGGCTCGGAGGCGACGAGTACGGCTTTTGGCGATCTGTACCCCCGGGGCTTCTTTGTGGCCATGTCTGACGACCGTACTTTCCAGATTTACCGCTGGGAAAAGCTGGAGGAGTCTATGCTCCGGGGGCAGGGGAAGGGGGAATAGAGGCAGCCTTTGGCAGCAAGTTTATGATTGGGCTAAACAGGAATGCTCATCCACGAACTGTCCCGATCCCTCAGGATAGTCCAGAACTGCAGCCATGGAGTTAGAGGAAATGGGGGCCCTGCCCTTCCGTATATTGAATGAGGTAAAGGCAATCAAAAAACAAACCACCACTTATGATGGAGGTTCAGAACTGCCTATTTTTCAAAACTATTGTGGACAAGATTTTCAATTTTCTGATTTAGAAGAGGATAGGCGGTTAGTTTCTTGAAAAAAACTAATTTTGGCGTATACAATCCACCGCTACCTTGAACAACCGCCTTATCTACCTCTTCATCCTGCTGGCAATTCCAGGGCTTTCCATTGGCCAGGAGCTTCGTTTGCAGCAATTCACGATGAAAGACGGCCTGTCCCATCCTGGCACCTACTGGCTGGAGAGCATCATCCAGGACCGGGAGGGGTTCTTATGGTTCACCACCTTCAATGGCCTGAATCGCTTCGACGGGAAAAATTTCAAGATTTTTCAGTACAGCCACAACTACCCGAAAAGCCTGGGAAACAATTTTACAACGGCGATTTGCGAGGCAGAAGACGGCAGTATTTGGGTGGGGACGAATTCAGGCGTTTACATCTTCGATCCGGAAACCGAGACCTTTGACCTGCTGCAGCACGACCCTGCCAATCCGAAAAGCCTGTGTGGCAACGACATCAATTTCATCAACAAAGACCGGGATGGGAATATGTGGGTGGGCACCGCTGTAGACGGGGTTTGCCGGTGGTCGAACACAACCGGAGATTTTGAGGACTTCGGCGGCTACTTCAGGGATGGACTGGTCTTTTTTCAGCAAAAAAACGGGGCGATCTGGGTGGGGAATACTGATGGATTGCACCAGAAAATCGCGGGAAAGGATGCGTTCCTGCTAATCGAACTGCCCGCTGCATTTAAACAAAAAAAAATACGCTACGCTTCCGATATCGTCGAACTGCCGGATGGCAGCCTGATGGTCAGTTCTTACGGGGTCGGGCTTTGGACTTTTAATCCAAAGACACTAGAATTCAAAGATATAACTGCTTCATTTCAGTCGAAATTCATAAAATCTCCGGCCTGCCTGCTGATGGACAGGGACGGTCAAATCTGGATGGGGGCCCTCGATGAAATCCAGCGTTATGACCCGGTCTCAGGTGCGTTCAAGGTGTACGCCCACCACGATGATGACCCCGCCAGTGTGCCAAAGTTCAAAGTGGCTTATGGCTATCAGGATGCGGCGGGGAGCCTTTGGTTCATTACGCCCGGTGGCGGCGTCATCGTTGCGCATTCGCCCCGGCACCCGTTTCAAATCGTGGGGGCGATTCACAACGAGCGGGTCATCCGGCTGGATGAAAACCGGCTGCTGATCAACAGCTGGGAACGGCTGGCGGTGTTCGATGTCCGGGATCAAAAACTGGTCGCTCCCGAAATCCCTAAAAGTTTGCTGAATGTGCCAACGGTTGCCGTTGCGTTGTCCGGCAAAAATGAACTTTGGTTGCAGCAATTTGACACCAGGCACGTGGAGGTTTTCAATTTTGAAACCAGAACTACCCGGCAAATTCCCGGCCGCACCGCATTGCTCAAAACCGGGCCGGAAGGTAAAATCTGGTCGGGATTCAAATATTTTGACGAAGCCAAAAATCAATGGGTGGTGCTGGACCCGAACATCCCCGGCCAGCCCGATGCCGCCAAGTTTGACAGCGAAGTGGTGGATCTTTTTTTTGGTGAAAATAACGCCCTCTGGCTGGCCACGAATTTTGGTATTTTTCAATACAACCTGGAAACCCGGCAGGGCCGGAAGTACCATTTGTACCCCGGCGATAGCGTTTCAACCGATGTCGTTTATAAAATTTACCCTGGTCAGGCGGGGCGTTTTTACCTCTCCACCTCCAACGGCATGAGCCTGTACGACCCGGCGAGCGATGCGTTTATAAGTTTCAACGAAAGCAACGGGCTGCTGCACAATCAGGTGACCTCCGTGGTGGAAGACACGCATGGCAACCCCTGGCTAACGACACCGAAGGGCCTGCATAAACTCGAGTTGTCCAGCGGCACTTTCACGAATTATGGTATCAACGATGGCCTGCCGGACACCGATTTCACTTACCAGCAAGCATACCGGGACGATGCAGGGCAGCTTTATTTTTCCGTGGACGGGAAGTTGCTCCGCTTTCACCCGGACAGCCTGAAACCGAGGGCGTACGTGGCTTCGGTGCATTTGCTCGATTTTTACCTGAACCACGAAAAAGTACAGCCTGGCGGCCAGGATGCTTTGTTGAAAAAACAACTGCGTTTCAGCCAACAAGTCCAATTGCGCCACAACCAGGCGGATTTCGGCTTTAGTTTCGTCATGCCGGTCTTTTACAAAGCCAGGGAGGTGCAGTATTTCTACCAGTTAGCGCCTTACGATGCAGACTGGCAAAGCGCAGGGACACGCAATGAGGTTCATTACACCAACATGGCCCCAGGCAAATATACCTTCCGGGTTAAAGCCAAAACGGCGGATGGGTTCTGGAGCCCGAACGAGGCAAGCGTGAACATCCATATTTCTCCTCCATTTTACCGCACATGGTGGGCCTATCTTTTTTACACCCTTGCTGCCGGCAGCCTGCTTTTTTGGATACGCCGCTTTGAACTGCGCCGTCAAATGATGAAAGCGGAAGCCATACGTATGCAAGAACTCGACACCCTCAAAACCCGCCTCTACACCAATATCACCCACGAATTCCGCACGCCGCTCACGGTCATCATGGGTATGACGGAGCAGTTGGCGGCCGGCAGTTGGCAGTCGGCAGTCAGTACAGAGGATAAAGGGAAATTAGGGAGCGCCTTTTCATTGATTCGCAGAAACAGCAAGAACCTGCTCCGCCTCATCAACCAAATGCTCGACCTCTCCAAGCTCGACTCCGGGGCCTTGAAAATGGACTTGGTGCAAGGCGAGATCATCAACTACCTGCAGTACCTCACCGAGTCGTTTCATTCCATGGCACACGAGAAAAACGTGAGACTAACCTTTTACGCTGAAGTTCCTGAACTGGTCATGGATTTTGATGAAGTGAAAATGCAGCACATCATCTACAACCTCTTGTCCAATGCCATCAAGTTCACTGAAACGGGCGGTAAAGTCGTGCTGCATGCCAACCAAACCGAAAGCAACGGGCAGCCGTTTTTAAAACTAAAAATACAGGACACGGGCATCGGCATCCCGGAGGATCAGCTGGCGCACATTTTCGACCGTTTTTATCAAGCCGACAGCTCCCACACCCGAAAAGGGGAAGGCACGGGCATCGGGCTGGCGCTCACCAAGGAATTGGTCGGGCTGATGGGCGGCGCCATTTCCGTTGAAAGCACGGTGGGAAAAGGTACGATCTTCACGCTGCTGTTACCTGTCAGGCTGGGAGCGGGCACGCCCCTTTCACCAGGCGCATTTCAATCCGCCCGTACCCTCGCCCCGGAGCCGGCGCCCGAGTGGCCTGCCACGAGCACGCCACCGCATACCGGCGATGCAACGATGGGATTGGTTGGAGAAAAACCGCTCTTGCTGGTCATAGAGGACAATGCCGACGTGGTCACCTACATCGCGAGCCTGTTGGAAAAAGACTACGAGATCCATACGGCCCCCAACGGCCGGGCGGGCATCGAAAAGGCTTATGAGTTGGTGCCCGACATCATCATCAGCGACGTGATGATGCCGGAAAAGGACGGCTACGAAGTCTGCGAGACCCTGAAACACGATGAACGCACGAGCCATATTCCCATCATTTTGCTGACGGCAAAAGCGGAATCGTCCGACCGTATCCTGGGGCTTCGCAAAGGGGCGGACGCGTATTTGATGAAGCCGTTTAACAAAGAGGAGTTGTATGTGCGGCTGGAAAAACTGCTGGAATTGCGGCGGGCTTTACAGCAGCG
>CAYSPJ010000017.1:0-58108 GCA_964432875.1 uncultured Phaeodactylibacter sp.
TCCGGATGTTGCCTTTCAATTAGCATTTTCCCTCTCTCACTTTGCACCTGAAGCCCCTAATTTCAGCTTTAAACCGCTCGTCGGTACGCCAAGACTTTATCCTTTATCCTTTAACCTTCCCGCTTCACTTCGTTCAGACGGGATGTCGCTTCGCTCCATTATCCTTTAACCTTTAACCTTTAACCTTTAACCTTTAACCTTTATCCTTTGAGCTACTCCCCGCTCCTCCCCGCCAAATCCAGCAAAAACGCATACTGCAGGGCCGTTTCGCGGAAGCGGCGGTAGCGGCCCGAAGCCCCGCCATGGCCGGCATCCATATTGGTGTGCAGCAGCAGCGGGTTTTGGTCGGTCTTCAGCTCGCGCAGTTTGGCGACCCATTTGGCCGGCTCCCAGTATTGCACCTGCGAGTCGTGCAGGCCGGTGGTGACCAGCATGGGTGGGTAGTCCTTCGCTTCCACTTGGTCGTAGGGGGAGTAGGAGAGCATGTAATCGTAGTAGGCCTTATCCTTGGGGTTGCCCCACTCGTCGAATTCGCCGGTGGTGAGGGGGATGCTCTCGTCCAGCATGGTGGTGACCACATCCACGAAGGGCACGGCAGCGATGATGCCGCTCCAGAGGTCAGGGCGCATATTGACTACTGCGCCCATCAGCAAACCGCCGGCGCTGCCGCCCATGGCGTAGAGCTGCTCCGGGTTGGCGTACTTTTCCTGCAGCAGGAATTCGGCGCAGTCGATGAAGTCCGTGAAAGTATTCTTCTTCTTGAGCAGCTTGCCGTCCTCATACCAGTAGCGCCCCATCTCCTCACCCCCGCGGATGTGGGCGATGGCGTAGGCGAAGCCGCGGTCTAGCAAGCTCAGGCGCACCGAGCTGAAGTAAGGGTCCATGCTGGCGCCGTAGGAGCCATAGCCGTAGAGCAACAGCGGCTGGCTGCCGTCCTTCTTGAAGCCTTTGCGATAGACCAGCGAGATGGGCACTTTTACCCCGTCGCGCGCGGTGGCGTAGAGGCGCTCGGTATGGTAGTTGGCGGGGTCGAAATCGCCCACTACTACTTCGCGCTTGAGCAGCTGGAGCTCTTTGGTGCCCATGTGGTAATCGTAGGTGGTATTGGGCGTGGTCAGCGAAGTATAGCCGATGCGCAGCAGGTCAGTATCGTATTCGAGGTTGGTGGTCGTGTAGGCCAGATAAGCCTCCTCGCCGAAGTTGATGTAGTGCTCTTGGCCTTCCCAAGGGCGCACCCGCAATTGGGTGATGCCGTTTTTGCGCTCGGAGAGCACCAGATAGTCTTTAAAGATGTCCATGTCTTCCAGCAGCACGTCCGCGCGGTGGGGGATTACCTCCTGCCAGTTTTCTTTGGCCGTGCGGTTTTCATCGGTCACCATCAGGCGGAAGTTCTTGGCATCCAGGTTGGTGCGGATGTAGAACTTGTCGCCGTAGTGGGCGATGCTGTATTCCAGATTGCGCTCGCGGGGTTGGATGGTGCGGAACTGCCCGGTGGGCTCGTCGGCCTTCAGCACGCGGTACTCCTGGCTGAGCGTGGCGGAAGAGCCGATGACGATGTACTTCTTCGATTTAGAGACGCTGGCATAGACCGAGAAAGTGGCGTCGTCTTCACGATAAACCTCGACATCATTTTTGACTGGTGTGCCTAGTTTATGGCGCATGACTTTGAAACTGCGCAGGCTCACCGGGTCTTTTACGACGTAAAAGAGGTGCTGGTTGTCGTTGGCCCAAGCTGCCCCTCCGGTGGTGCCAGGGATTTGGTCGGGCAAGAGTTCGCCCGTCTCCAGGTTTTTGAAGTGCAGGGTATAGATGCGGCGGCTCAGGGTATCTTCGCCATAAGCCAACACCTTGTTGTCGGGGCTGACGTCCAGGCCAGCCACGTTGTAGTAGCTGTAGCCTTCGGCCATCTGGTTCACGTCCAGCATGATTTCCTCTGGCGCTTCCAGGCTGTTTTTCTTACGGGAATGGATGGGATACTCCTTGCCTTCAGCAAAGCGGGTGATGTAGAAGTAGCCATTGTCCTTATAAGGTACGGACTCATCATCGGGCTTGAGGCGCCCTACTATTTCCTGGTAGAGTTCATCCTGGAAAGGCTTGGTGTGTGCCAATACGGTATCCGTATAGGCGTTTTCCGCTTCCAGGTAAGCGATCACCGCGGGGTTTTCCCGCTCATTGAGCCAATAGTAGTTGTCGATGCGGGTGTCGCCGTGGGTGGTCAGTTCTTTGGCCTGCTTACTGGCAGTTGGGGCCGGTAGGCTCATCTTTTCGTACATTTTGCTGGTCATTTTTTCGTCGCTCGTCGGTTTTTCAGCCTGGCAAGCGCCCAGTAGCAGGGCGGCGAGGGCTAGAGTGGAAAGTCGAGTTGGCTTCATTTGCTAAGTTTTTATCAGGAACAACTGAGGAGGGAATGAGTTTACACGATTCCAACCTTGGTTTTGTATAGCCGTCGCCAGTCAGCAAATCCCTAAAATCCCCAAACTAAAGGCAGCAGGAAATAAACGGCGAGGGTGACGATGATGATGGAAATGAGATTCAACCAGAAGCCTGCTTTTATCATTTCTTCGATTTTAAGGTAGCCGGAGCCAAAAACAATAGCGTTTGGGGGTGTCGCTACGGGCAACATGAATGCACAAGAAGCGGAAACCGTCGCGCCGACGATGAGGAATAAAGGTTCTACTTCGGCCGAGGCTGCAACCGAGATCAGCACAGGAAGCAGCATAGCGGTGGTAGCGAGATTAGAGGTTATTTCAGTCAATAAGTTGATAGCAGATACAATGATCAAGAGCAGTAAAATCAGGGACATCCCTTCCAAATAGGCAAATTGATTGCCGATCCAGCCAGCCAAGCCGCTTTTTTCAAAGCCTGCTGCCAATGACATGCCGCCGCCAAACAGCAGGATGATCCCCCAGGGTACTTTCGTCGTATCTTGCCACTTCAAAATGGGTTCCTTAAACGTACTGGAGGGCAGTATAAACAGGATTGAACCGCCAGCAATGGCGATAATGGCGTCGTCTATCCCCGGAATGATTTTTACGAGTAGAAAGGACTTGGTAATCCAAGCCAGTGCAGTGGTGAAAAAGACGACCGAGACTTTTTTTTCATCAGGGGTCATGTCGCCTAGCAAGCCTACTTGCCTTTCTATCTCCGCCTTCCCTCCCGGGAAAGACTTCTGCCTAAACTTAAATGCGATATGGGTCAAATAATACCAGCAGACCAATAGCAAGACTATGCTCAACGGGAAAGCGAAGACAAACCATTGGCTGAAAGAGATCGTCGTCCCATAACTTTCTTTGATCACGCCGGCCATCACCAGGTTTGGAGGCGTGCCGATTAGTGTCGCCACACCCCCGATAGATGCCGCATATGCGATGGCCAGCATCAATGCCTTTCCAAATACCGTGTTTTCATCTTCTGCCGTATCCGGATTATCCTGTAATTGTACCACAATAGCCATCCCCACCGGCAGCAGCATCACGGCAGCAGCAGTATTGGATATCCACATCGACAGAAAAGCCGTCGCCACCATGAAGCCCAGGATGATGAAAACGACATTCGTGCCGATAAACTTGATGATATTCAGCGCAATGCGTTTATGCAGATTACATTTTTCGATAGCTATGGCAATCATAAAACCTCCCAAGTATAAAAAGATATAAGGATGGCTGTAGGGGGCCGTCGTAGCTTTGATATCCATACCCCCGGTTATAGGGAACAGGACTATGGGCAACAGCGCGGTCGTGGCCAATGGGATGGCCTCGGTAATCCACCATATCGCGATCCACGCGGCTGAAGCCAAAACCGCTTTGGGCTGCGGTGCCAATCCCGGGATATCTACAAAAAAGTAAAGGGTAAAAAACGTGAGCGGGCCTAAAACAAGCCCTAGCTTTTCTTTCGCGACAAACCCAAGCATGTTATGCATATGCTTATGATTCAGAATAATGCATTATTTTGAAAATAGAGCAGTGCCATCAGAAGTGGAGATGACACTGCTCAGCCTGTTTTTGTGTTGATGTTTGTGGTCGTTTAATACACGACTAGCTTATGGCTATAGGCTTTGGCCCCTTGGATAATGCTTAGGAAATAGATGCCTTTGCTCCAAGCAGATACGTCGAGCTGGCCATCCAGGATGGTGGTGTTGGCCACGAGCTTGCCAGCAACATCAAAGGCGCGGACCTGCATGGCGCCAGGCGTAGCGGTGGCGATATTGATGAGGCCTTCAGACACGGGGTTGGGAAAGACTTTAAGCCCAGCTTCGAAAGCCCCGTCGTCAAGGCTGCTCGTTTTATCGAGGAAGTCCCAGTGGTCTTTGACGATGAGGCCATCCACGATTACGTTTTGCCCATCCTGGTACTGTCTCAGGGCGACGGCTTGCAGGACGATGTCGCGGTTGGTGCCTACCAAGGGCCCGATAGTAGGGGTGGCCGGCTCGCTGGAGATGTCGTCGCCATCTTTAAAAACATAGAGGCTTGCCTCATCATTGTCAGCTCCGGCAATCGAGGTGTATTTGATTACGATCAGGTGCGTTTCCGTCGAGTTGAAATTGTTGGTCTGATTGGCCGGGTCGGGCTCGTTTTGGTTGAACGACAAGTTCAGCCTGAAGGTGTTGGGCAGGGTTCCCGGATAGATGAACGTCCTGGCCCGGTGGGCGGTAGAAATGCTGGTGGGCTCCGGATTGTCGGGGTCAGCGTATTCGACCAGATGGAAGAAATAAGGCCTGATGTTGTCAATCGCTTCCGGGATTTGGCCGTTGGGCTTGATCAGGAGCGCCGCGTAAGTATGAACGGGGCTTTCCCCATCGGCGGGCTGTTGTACCCAGCTGCTAAACGCCTTGTTCTCATCCGAGCCATTATTGATGACGAGCGCCGCGCGGCCGATGCCGTTTCCGGCATACATCGTGCTGCTCATCGCCAAGCCCTCGGAGCTGGTCTTGATGGGGTTTTGGTCGCTAGCGCTATGCGCGGCCCAGCCATGTGCTCTGATTTCCACATCAGCATCGTAGTCAAAATGCTCGGTCAGGTAAGTGGTCTGGCCGTAGGCACTGGCCAGGCTAAAGACGAAGAGTAAAACGTATAAGTTTTTCATGTCAGAAAAATTTTAGTAGAAAAATATGGTGCAAAAAAATTATAGTTTATTGGAAATCAATACTTCTCCATCGCGCATCAGGAATTCCCCGCGGGCGATCACGTCGGTCAGCCGGAGGTTTTCGTCAAAAAAACATAAGTCGGCATCAGCCCCGGTGCGCAAGCGCCCTTTTTGCTTCAGGGAGAGGTTTTTAGCCGGATTGCTGGTGATCAGCTTGAAGGCCTCCGCAATGGGGATCCCGCCTTCTTTGATCAATAAAACCACTTGCTCCAGGTTCTGGTCGATCGGGGCGCCAAAGAGCACGGTGTCGCCGTTTTCGTCGCTTTTGGAAAGGCCGGCATTGCCATCGCTGCTGAAAGTCATTTGATCGATAGACACGCCTTGCTCCAGGGCGTATAAGACCTGCTTGTAGGGGCAATCGTATTTGCTGGCGCCAGTGGTGATGTCGATCATGCCGCCCATTTTGGCAAAGGCGATGGCTTGCTTGAAAAGCGCCTTGGTGCGGCCGACATGGGTCGGAGAAATATAACGGATCGGGAATTGGTGGGTGTTGACCAGCTCGAAGAGGATATCCATGGCCGATTCGAGCACGCCCAAATGGATGTGCAGGATGCCGCCTTTGTTGCCGATCATGCCTCCGACGTGCACCTGGCTCAACAGCCGGAGCATGTCTTGTATCGTGGGGAAAGAAGCCCTGACGTCGCTGATCGCTACTTTGCAGCCAATGACTTTATCGATGAACACGAGGTCTTCCTGTACGCTGTTCATGATGGTGATCGGCGGCAGGCCGTAGTAATTGGTGAACATATAGGCGCTCATGCCCTGCTGTTCCAAACCTTTGACTTTGGCATAGAGGCTTTGTAAAGACCGGGTAGCGCCATCGGTGCCCAACAAGCCGACCGCCGTAGTCGTCCCACATTGGACTAATGCCGAAATAGGGAGCTCCGGGGTCATGGATTGAAAGGAGTGCTTGCCTCCCGCGCCAGTCAGGTGGATGTGCTGGTCAATCAGGCCGGGCAGGACGATCTTGCCGCTGGCATCGATGACGTCCACGAAAGGGCGGTTCCAATCCAGGGTCTCTTCAATGGCGAGGATCTTTTCTGCTCCAATCAGAATGTCTTTCCTGCCGAGGGGTTCCGGCGCAAAGGCATTGGCGTTAGTTATCAGTTTCATGCGTGTAGGCGTCTTTTCATAATGACAAAATCAACATGGCGATCAAGGTGATGGTCAGAGGGAGGAAATTGCGTTTCGCTACCTCTAAAGGCGTGACGCCCGCTATCTCGGAGGTGGCTATCACCACGCCCGCTATCGGCGAAATGGCTCGGCCCAAGCTGGAGGAAAGCTGCATGGGCAAGATGATGCTCGCGGGGTCGGCTCCCAGCTTGGAGGCGATGTCGGGCACAAGCGGCCCGAAGGAGAAAAAGGAAGCGTTGCCGCTGCCCATCAGGATGGAGGCCCCGAAGATCATGACCGTCATCAAGGCCCCAATCCCCGCAGCGCCAAACCCCAGATGCTGGGAAAAATAGACCAGGCTGTCGATGAACCGCAAGCTGATCAGGCCATTCGAAAACACCTCCGCAGCGATAATCAGGGTGATGACCGTGGCGAATACCCGGCCCATGGCTTCCCAAAAGGCCTTGAGGGAATCCAGCACGGCTTTGCCCTCTGGTTTGCGGGCGTACTCGAAAAGCATCGCGACAGCTAGCGATAAAAACATGGCCGTGGTGGTGCTCAGCTTGATCTGTGGCTCGAAGAACGCAAACAGTTCAGAAAAGGCCAGGAGCAAGATCAGCGGGAAGATCGGCAGCAAGGCATAAATCAGCGGAGCGGCCGGCCGCTTGATCTCGGTATCCTGCGTTTCTAGCACCCTGGATTCTTTGCGGTCGTAATACCGGTTGACGAAAAAGTAAAGTACCGACATCAACACGATTAGAGGGACAGCAAGGCTGAATTGGTCTTCGATAAAATAGCTCATATTGGATTTCTCGATCAATTCTGCCGCGCGCAGGGTATTGGCCGAGGCCGGCCCCATGTCAAAGACGGTAGTGGATACGATGACCGAGACAGCCGAGACCCGGCTGACCCCGAGCTGGATCAGCACCGGGAAGACCGAAGCGATGAGCAGTAGCCCCAAACCCGTGGCAGAAGGGATGGGGATGGACAAAAAGTGCCCGATGGGAATGACCAGCGATGCCGCCAGATAGGGGCTCTTCTTAAAGATAGACAGCGGCTTCATCGCCAGATATACTAGCGCTTCGCTAGCGCCGATTTTATCCATGTACGCCACATAACCGCCGATCGCCATGATCATCAAGCCCACTTCGGCCCCTTTGGCGCTGAAGGACTGCTTGATCATCTCAAACAGGTCGAACACGAATAGCCCCGTGGGGGCATGCATCCCTTTCAGTTCATAGCCCAACAGCAGGGACAGCGTCATCATGCACAACCCGCACAACAGCAATACGGCTTGCGGGTGGTATTTTTTCATTAGAAAAAATGCCGCAAGGACGATGAAAATGATGCTGATGAGGGTACCGGTTAGGGCCATAAAGAATAATTGTTGAAATTGATGCAAAGTACTGCCAGAGGGGGTACCTTTGCCATACCAGTTGACATTATTTAAACATACCGGCCGATGAAGTACGCACTGAACCGAATCAAAGCATCGTATCTGCAAGCGCAGCGGGATAGGGGAGCGGCCGAGGTGCTTTACGACCTCATTTTCCAGATCATCCGCGATGCGATTCAGGCTGATGATCTCCCGCGAGGGAGCTCCTTGCCCTCCACCCGCCTGTTGGCGCAAGAGCTCGGCGTGTCGCGCAGCACTATCGTGCAGGTGTACGATTTGTTGAAAATCGGCCTGCTGATCGAGTCCCGCCCCGGGGCGGGCTATCGAGTCAGCAAGGCCTTCGTCAAGGCGGCTGAGCAAGATGCGCCCCCTTTGGATCCGCACCATTATCCTGCCTTATCCGAAACCGGGAAATCCTTCCTGGGCTCCTTGCCTCTCCTGGAGACGACCATGGATGAAGAAACCGCCTTCCGGCCCGGGCTGCCGCCGCTGGATATCTTCCCGGTGAACCAATGGAAAATCCTCAGCAACTCTTATTGGCGGCACGTGAAAGACGATCAATTGAGCTATGTGTCAAATTCCGGGGCCAAACAGCTCCGGGAGGCCCTGGCGAGCTACCTGAATTACACTCGGAAAATAAAATGCACTCCGCAACAGATCATCGTCGTTTCCGGCTCGTTGCAATCGCTATACATCATCGGCAATACCCTGCTCAATCCCGGAGACCACATCGCGCACGAAAACCCGACCTTCCCCAACGTCATCTCAATCTTCAAAGGGCTGCGTGCTCAAGTGCATCCCGTACCAGTGGATGAGGATGGGCTGATGGTGAGCGCACTGCCGCAAAAGAGCGCGGCACCGGTGAAAATCGTCCATGCGGCGCCTTCCTGCCATTATCCGACCGGCAAGCGCATGAGCTTGGCCCGCCGGCTGGAATTGCTCCAGTGGGCCCGCGAGCATGGCAGTATCATTATCGAGAACGACTATGAGCATGAAGTCAACAACTATCAGGATTTCATCCCTTCCATCTACAGCCTCGACCAAGAGCAGCGAACCTTCTTCCTGGGCACTTTCAACCGCCTTTTGCATCCTTCCATCCGCATCGGTTACATGGTCGTGCCGCTGCAATATCTGGAGGCCATGGAAGCGCTGCTGAGATATCTGCACCGCTTTGTGCCCAATTCCAAACAGATGGTATTGAGCCAGTTTATCGAAAAAAACTTCATGTACAACCACGTCCTCCAACTCATCGCCGTTGCACAGCGGCGCAGAGCATTATTCTGTGCAGCATTTCGGGACAGCTTCGATGGCGCCATCTCCATCGACGATCGTTATGGCACCAGGAGCTTGCATGTGCTGGCGGAGCTGCCGCCGCCTATCTCCGATCAAAAACTGGTGCAGCATTTCAGGGCACACGACATCGCGGCCCATGCTTACAGCAAGACCTTTGTCGGTGAGGCTACCCAACAAGGGCTCATCCTGGGGTACGCCCCGGTCAATACTAAGGATATGCTGCAAAAGATCCAGAAAATGAAAAAATTATACCAGGAGTTCAAACGAAGCCACTACTGACTTCTTCAGCGGTATAAAAAATCTGCCGCGGCGGGCGACATCAGCCGGTGGTCGTGGCCGACGCCTTCCACCAGTACCCGCTGCCAGCGGAAATCCTGATTGGCGGCAGCGGCCCGGTTTTGATTGCGTTCGAAGAAGGCATTCCCACGTTCCAGCCTGTTGCGGCCTTGATTGTCGGCTTGGGCGGTAACCCGGAGGTTGTTGTCGCGAAGCGTATCGGCGGTGCCGAGCAAAAGGGTCAATTCCTTGTTGTAGAAATTCCCCCGCAAGCGCTCATGGTCGCTGAACAGCCCCTTGATGCCGTAGGGATAGCTGATGTCTTCGTCCGGGAAGGTGTACCATCCGGCATTGGCCGCTACGGCTTTGGCTACCTTGGGGCTATCGTAAAACTGCAGGTAGCGATGGATGAACTGCGCCCCGGCGGAATGGCCGTAAAGGTTGTATTGCTCGTTGCTCAGGCCCAGTTCCTCTTGCGCGAAATCGAAAATCCTGTCCAGGAGCGCAAAGGTGGTTTTCTCCGGCGGGTTAATGCTACCCGATGAGATGAAACCTCCTTCATTGTACTGTGCGGTGCTGAAGTCGGCTGCCGTAAATTCAGGGGCGATGGCGATGAAGCGGTATTCCCTGGCTTTCTGGGCCCAAGCCGCCAGGTAGTCGCGGGCATTGCGGTCGGCGCCGTGCAAAACGATCTGAAACGGCATGGTGCTGACATCTCCCGCCGGCACGAAGTAATGCACGGCAATGAGCTTGCCCTGGAAATCAGGGCCGCTGTCAAATTGCAGGATGCCGCCTTTTTCGCGGGCCTCAGGCGTCGGCGCTTCCTTTTGGCAGGCCGCCATAGTTAGTGCCGCAAAGAGTATGATTATTAGATTCCGCATCATTCATTATTCAGTTACGCTCATTGGGAGCAACACATGATTTAACGCGATTGGCCTCCCGCTCCGTAAAGTAGCTCTGCGGCGGCGGCCGACATCAATTGGTGCTGATGGCCTGCCTCGGGCACGTAGGCGATTTTCCAGTTGAAAACCTGGCCCGCCGTCGTTGCGTTTGCTCGGTTGGCCGCAAAAAAATACTTGCCCCGCTCCAATCGGTTCGGTCCTTGCCGCTCAGCCTCGGGGTTTACCCGCAGGTTATTCGTGCGCAAAGTATCGGCGGTGCCGAGCAGGATAGTCAAATCTTTGGCATAGTAGCGGGCCTGGAAGGCGGCATAGTCTTCGCTCAGGCCGCTGATCCCATAGGGGTATTCGATGCGCTCGTCGGGGAAAGTGTACCAGCCGGCATTGGCTGCTATCGCCTTGCCGAGCGCGGGGGAATCGTAAAACTGCAGGTAGCGATGCACGAATTGCCCGCCGGCGGAATGGCCGAAAAGGTTGTACTGCTCCTGGCTCAGTTCGAGGGCGGACTTGGCGTGCGCAAACATCTGGTCGATGAGCGCAAACAGGGTCTGCTCTGGCGGATTGATGCGGAGCAGGCTATCCATCAATTGCCCATGAGTATATTCCCCAATGCTGAATTGGTCTTTGGAGAACTCTGGCGCCAGGATAATGACGCCATACTGTCGGGCTTTTTCGGTCCAGCCTGCAAGATAGTCGTCGGCATTCCGGCTCGCGCCGTGCAAGACGATCTGGATGGGCATCTCGCGCTGATCGCCGGCCGGCAGGTAGTAGTGTATGGGAATCGTCCTGTCTTGAAAAAGTGGGCCTGCCTGAAACTCCAGTATGCCGCTGCTTTCCGGCCCTATCGCTGAGCCCTCAGTTCGAGTGGTGAAAGCAATCGCAACCAGAGCAAACAAAGCTAGTATTGAGCCAAGCCGTGCGTTCATCATAGCATGATCTAGTTATAGCCAGGGTTCTGTTGGATCCCCCTGCCCGTATTGGAGTCGATAAAAGCCCTTGGTATGGGGAAGAGCACTGGCGTGATGTCGTCGTGCATCCCTCTTACCGGGCGGCCTGATACCTCGTTATAGGTTCTGGTCCGGGTTTTGAAAACATTCGATGCCTGCCTTTCGTCGCTGCCATTTTCCTGGCTGAGCCGGATCAAGGTGTGCCGGCGTTGTTCTTCAGAGATCAGCTCCCGGCTGCGTTCATCCAGGATCAGGTCGATGCTCATTTCCCCGCTTGTGATCGGAGCTACTTGCGCTCTTTCTCTGATTTTGTTGACCCAGGCTTCGCCCCCTTCGCCGAGTTTGTATAGGGCTTCGGCATACAACAGATACGTCTCGGCAAGCCGGAGATAGACCATGTCGTTGAACTGCTCGTCAATACTTGACTTCTCGAAAAAGGGATGTATGTATTCCCACTTCCGGGTCGATGGCAGGAGGTAGTTCTGGATGGTGATGTCCCGGTCGTCGATCATCCTGGGGGTGATGGCCGTGCTGATCAGGCTGCTCCCGTCGGCGTTGGTCACTTCATAGACCTCGTTGCTTTCGCTGAGGTAGTAGAGGTGCCAGACCATGGAGTGCTCGTCATAGCGGATGTCGGACTCGGCTTGATCTTTGTAGTCGTACAGCCCCAAAGCGCCGACGGAGATGGCTGCGCGCGTGGCGCCTTTGCCGCCGTTTAAAGACCAGAACAGGTTTTCGTTCTGCCCCGGATACTGAGAGTGCCTCAGGTTGGCAACGAGCGGTATCCGGCTGTAATAATTCACCCACATATTGCGCATGAACACCCTTGAGCCTACGCCGAAGGCGGCATTTTCCGGCTCGGTATTGACGAAAGTCCAGAGCACCTCCAGGTTGCCATCGGAATACCGGGGAGAACGGAATACGTCCATGAAAACATTTCCGGGCTTAGAGGCGTTGGCGCCAAAGCGGCTGGTCATCAGGGCGTATTCGCCGCCTTCAACCAGTGGCTGCAAGGTGTTTTTGGCGTCCTGGTCCCGCGATTCGGCCAGGTACAACTCCCCCAGATAATGCCTGGCAACAGCTTGGGAAAGCGTGGTGTTGTTGGCCGTGCGCATGGGCAAATGCTCGATGGCGAACAACAGGTCTTCCTCCATCACCTTGCGGATTTCGCTCACTGGCGTCCGGTCCCAATCGGCCCGGTAATTGCTGCCCGTCACTTCTTCCGTGCTCAGCGGCACCGCTCCGAAGCTGTAGGTGAGATGGCGATAAGCCCATGCCCTGACCAGGCGGGCGTTGGCCAGTATGGTGTTTTTGTTGATCAAGTCGGCCTCGGCCGAGCCGCCTTCCCAGTCGATATCCGGGCTTTCCGCCCGGGTGATAATCATGTTCGCGGTATTGATTGTGGTATAGAGCCACTCGAACATGGCCTGGAAAGGCTCGAAGTCGGTCATGTCGATGATGTTTTTCGGGAAGCTCCAATGCGCAAACAAGCGGTGCCGGTTGTTGCCGAAGGCATTGTCAGCGCCGACAGAAAACATCGTCGATTTTGCCATCGGATGGCTGGGGAAGCTGGTGCCTCCGTAGAATTTGTCCACCCGGTCATATTCATCCCTTACCAAAGCATACAGCGCGCTTTGCATGCTGATGAACCCTTTGTGGTTGATCAGGAGGTTGTCGGCGAAGATATCGTCTTTAGGGTCTTCGACCAGGAAATCTTTGGAGCAAGCGAGCAGGCCGAGCAGGCCGATGGTGATGAAAATGAATTTTACATTCCTCATGATAGCTAGATTTATGCGCATTCTAAGTGATGATTAGAGCCGCGCCCTGATGCCAAACAAGAATTGCCGGGTCTGCGGGATGGACCTTTGCCTGGACCCCAGGGTGACAAACTCGGGGTCCAGGCCGCTCCATTTAGTGAGGGTAAGCAGGTTCCGGGCATTGCTGTATAATTCAAGCCGTGACAACCCCAACTTTCTGATCAGGCCTTCCGGCAGTTTGTAAGACAGGCTGAGGTCTTGCAGCCTCAAGAAGTCCGTCCGTTCGTAAAAGCGCATCCGGAGCGGGTTGGAAGAGGCGTTGGCATCATTGGCGTGGAAGGTGTTGATAGGGTTGGATTCCGACCAGAACTCCCGATCCAATTGGTTTTGCCGGTAGGACAAGGCATGGGAGCTCAACAGGAAATTGGGCCGGGTGATCCCATACACGGCATTGAAAAAGACGAACAAGGAGAAATTGCCGTAGCTGAAGGTATTGCCCATGCCCGCCGTGAAAGCGGGTATCCTGGAGCCGATTACGGTCCGGTCGTCGGGGGTGATCAGGCCATCTCCGGTGATGTCTTGATACCGCACATAACCCGGTTGTGAATTGAAAGGGGCATCCGGCGGCACCTCGCCCTCCTGGTAGATCCCGTCGAAGACATAATCGAAGTTGACGCTGACGGGATTCCCGATAAACCAGGTAGAAGCCACATCGTCGATGGGGTTGCCAGCTTCATCAAACAGCCCTACATTGATGATTTCGCTGCGGTCGCTGACGAAGTTGAAATCCGTAGACCAGGAAAACTTTTGCTTGCGCACATTCACCGAAGAAAGCTGGAATTCGATCCCATACCCTCGGGTTTCCCCGATATTCTCGATGATCGAGCTGGTGCCATTGATGGCTGGGATCGACCTTTCGAGCAAAAGATCAAAGGTGGTGGAGCGATAGACGTCCACGGAGCCGGTGAGGCGGTAGTCGAACAAGCTGAAGTCAAGCCCCAAGTTGGCCGAAGTCGTCGTTTCCCAACCCAAAAAAGGCGAAGCGAGCCTGGAGGGGAAGAAGCCAAATAAGGGGCTATAGTCATCGCTTAGATAATCATATCCCCGCAATATCGGCAAGGTAGAGTAAGCGGAGATGGCCTGGTTGCCATTTTGGCCCCAGGATGCCCGGAGCTTCAGGTTGTCGATGGTTTCTGCCAAGCGCGATGCGCTGAAAAAAGCCTCTTCGGTGATGTTCCACCCCAAAGCCATCGAGGGGAACAGGCCGAATTTGCGGTCTTCGCCAAAGGCGGAGAAGCCATCCCTTCGCAGGGTCGCCGTCAACAAGTATCTCGAAGCATAGCTGTAATTGATGCGCCCCATCTGCGATAAGTTGTTGACCTGGGTCTGCGAAGCGGTGGCGCTAAGAAAACTCCCTTTGTTGGGCTGGTAATAAGTCAGGACATCGTTGGGGAAATCAGTAGCCTCGATGGCACTCGTTTCCGAGCGGGTGCTTTGGGCCGAGTACAAGCCCGTGATGAAGATGGAATGCTTGCCAAATTCTCGGTTGTAAGACAGGATGTTTTCGACTAGCCAATCAATATCATACCGACTGTTGATGTCGAGCCGGCCATTGTCCCTGGCACCCTCAAAGGTGTTACGGCCCATGTAGTTTTGAAAGGAGAAGGTCTCGTAAGTATATCCCGTGTTCAAGCGGAAAGACAAGCCCTTGATCGGCAGCTTGACGTTGACGAAGTTGTTGGTGAACAAGCTGTTCTTGACGTCATTGTTGATTTCGTTGAGCGGGCTCAAGGGGTTTCTGCCGTAGATGGGGTCTTCCCAGACCAGCAGGCGCAGATCACCGGTTTCAGTATAGGGTTTGCCCAAAGGGTTCATCAGGAAAGCGTCATCAAAATTAGCTTCTTTGCCGCTGCGGTCGAAATGCCCAAACTGGGTGTTGGTCCCGATCGTGAGGAAGTCGCCGAAATCCTGCTCGAAATTAACCCTCACAGTAGCGCGCTGGAACTGGTCGTTGAGGGCGATGCCGTCATTCTTCGCGTAGCTGCCGGAGATGTAGTACCGCGTCTGTTCTCCCGCGCCCCTCAAAGACAGATTGTGGCTCTGATTGAAGCCGTTGCGCAGGATCAAGTCGAGCCAGTCGGTCGAGCCGCCTTCGGCAAACATCTCGTTTTCGGTGAGCGTGAAGTCGCCTCCGGCTTCCAGCTTGCGCTGGTAGAAGGTGGGGCCATCCATCATCTTGGGGATGTTGATGGCTTGAGCTACCGCCATGTTCGCATCGTAATTGATGGTGACTTTTTCTCCTTTCCTGCCGCGTTTGGTCTGGATCAGGATAACTCCGTTGGCACCCCGCGAGCCATATATCGCCGTTGAAGAGGCGTCCTTCAGCACTTCGATGGATTGGATGTCGTTAGGGCTGATCTCTGAAAAACGGCCGCCGAAAGGCACCCCGTCCAGGACGATCAAAGGCGTATTGGAAGCCGTGATAGAGTTGCTGCCCCTAATCCGGGTTTGGAATTCCGAGCCCTCGGCGTTGGAGCCTAGCGCGCTTACGCTCAGGCCCGCCACCGTGCCCTGCAAGGATTGGATGATGTTCGGCGCCGGCCGGTTTTCGAAGGTTTTCTCCCCAATCGATACGACGGCGCCCGTCACATCCCTCCTTTTTTGGACGCCATAACCCACCACTACTACCTCATCTAGTGAGGAAGCTTCATCTTCCAGCTGTATCCGCATGAATTCAGACTCGACCACCACTTCCTTATTTTGCATCCCGATATAAGAGAAGACCAAGGTGCTTCCTATTTCGGTATCGAGGCTAAATGAGCCATCAACATCAGTAGTAGTGCCGCTTAAAGTGCTGGCTTCAAATACATTGACCCCGATAAGTGGTTCGCCCTGATTATCTATCACGACTCCCGATACCTTGATTTGCCCATGCAATGATACTGTAAGCATCAAGAAGAACAGGCATTTCGAAAACACAAGTAGATGTTTTTTCATCGTTAGGCAGATATTGTTTTAACAAATAGCATGCTTTTGCTGCTTAAATTTTCATGCTGGCAATTTCTCTGCAATATTACACTGCTGTAATCTGCATAAAGCATACCAGTTTTAGTTTTTTAAGCATACCGATTTGGGGGAGGGGAGGCGTGTGGTGTGACAACGCCCGTCGTGACCGATGGGAAAAAACCTTCCACCGCTCAGTTTGGCGAAGTATTGTCAGGCTTGTAAATTTGTTTACATACCTCAGCAGTGGATAGACAGGTAGCAATACAGCTGTGTTTTTCACCGCAGCAGCCCCCTTTTCTCATCTCAACGAGGGTGAGGGCAGGAGTGCCGCTTTAATCAAAAACCGCCACGATCACCCCTTCCGTCTCCGATTTCAAGCTGGGTACATTGAGCGAGCGGCCATTGAATTTGAGCTGGACGGTAGCCTGCGGCGTGCTGGGGATGAAGTAATCCACCCCAGTGAGGAAGGCCGGCACAAAGTTGAAAGCCGCGTGGGTATTGCCGCTAGTTTGCCCATCGCCGTCATCGTAGAGGAAAATGGCGATCGAGGTGCGCTGAGGGCTGGCGTACTGTTCAGTCGCCAAATCGAAATCGTTGACACTGAGCATATCCCGCTGGTGGACGACGGCCTGGTTGGCAGTGAAGACCGCCACTACGCTTTGATTATCATCTTTGGGGATGCCGGCCAGCAGCAGGCCCGCCAGGGAAGTGGGTGGCGGGAAGGTGCGCAGGTAGATGAGCTGGTTGGAGCGCATAAAGCCCTCGCGGTAATAGTGGATAGGGCGGTCAGCCGGGTTGGTGGTGCGCACGAAGAAGGTGTAAGGCACGCCCGGCTTGGCTTCCCAGGGCCCCCAGCGGCCATCGGCATCGGCAGTCAGGGCAGCATCGGGTGCCGCGCGCAGGCGGTTGCCCGTGGCGGGATCCACCTCGTAGATTTCGATGCTGGCGCTGGCCATGGCTTTATTTTCGCCTAAGGTGACTACCCGGCCCGAGAGCAGCACTTCGGTTTCAGCGGCGATGGAGGTGGTTTCCGGCTGCTGGCCGGCCTTGAAAAAGGCATACATGGCGGCAAAAGGCTCGGGGCCCGTCGCTACTTCGTAGTGGTCCAGATCGCTGAAGCGGACATTCTCTGCGCCGGGGATGTCGCTGCCTGCCACGACTTTATCTCCTTCCGACCAGATATTGGCAGTCGGGATTTCGCCCGTAGGCCCGGCGGGCTGGGTTTGCGCGCCGCTGCCGATGTGGGCGTAGCGCGCTACCTTGGCTGCCCGCCCGGCATCAGACAGGTAGTTGTAGCACAAACCGCCTCCAGCGGAGTGCCCTGCCAGGTGGATTTTCGTCGCCTTGGTTGCGGCCAGCACCTGGTCGATGAACGCGTCCAATTGAAAGATGGCGTCGGTCTGGTTGCCCAAGGTGTTCCAGTCGAAGGCGAAAAGGCGGTCGCCGCAGTATTGGTTAGAGGTAAAGCGCTGTAGCTGGCTGGCATAAGTATCGCCGGAAGCCAGGAAGCCATGCACGAAGATAATGGGGGCTAAGGTGGAATCGCACGCTAATTCTGGTTGTGGCATGCCCGTATCATCGTCGTCTTTTTTGCAGGCCGATGCTTGGAAGAGCAGGCTTAGAGCTAATAGGCTGAACAGATAGCGGAGGCTAGGGTAAATGGTCATATTGATGCTTGTTTTTGTTTTGTGATTGATATGCGTGTAAAAATAGTTTTTTAAGCTTTGGCGCCCGGGTTGGGCAGGCCGATAGATTGTTTTTTGAGGTAATGGCCGAGGCGGAAAAGCGATTTTTCATTCGAAGGGTGTTGTTCAAACCCACTTAGCCAGGATATTCTCAAACAATTCCTGCTGGCCGCTGCGTGGCGTCGGCTCGCCCTGTCCCTCGGCGATCGCGGCGAGCCCTTCCAGGCCGAGCTGGCCTTGCTCGAAGGCTTGGCCCGGGCCGCCATCGAAGGAGCCGTAGCGCTCCTGGCGGAGCTGTAAAAAGCTGGAGCGCTCCAGGATATCGTGGGCGGCCAGCAGGGCGCGGGCGAAGGCGTCCATGCTGCCGATATGGGCGTAGAAGAGGTCTTCCAGGGCGATAGAATTGCGGCGGGCCTTGGCGTCGAAGTTGATGCCGCCGCCCTGGAAGCCTCCAGCCTGGAGGATGACCAGCATCGCCTCGGTCAGTTCATAGACGTTATTGGCAAACTGGTCCGTATCCCAGCCATTTTGGTAATCGCCCCGGTTGGCATCGATGCTGCCTAGCAGGCCAGCATCGGCGGCCACCTGCAGCTCGTGCTGGAAGGTATGTAGGGCCAGGGTGGCGTGGTTGGCTTCGATGTTCAGTTTGAAATCATCGAGCAGGCCGTACTGGCGCAGGAAGCCAATCGTGGTGGCGGCATCGTAGTCGTATTGGTGCTTGCTCGGTTCGGCGGGTTTAGGCTCGATGAAGAACGTGCCCTTGAAGCCCTGTTGCCGGGCGTAGTCTTTGGCAGCGTGCAGGAAGCGCGCCAGGTGTTCCTGTTCGCGTTTCATATCCGTGTTCAGCAGCGAGAGATAGCCCTCGCGGCCACCCCAAAAGACGTAGCCGGCACCCCCTAGCTTGATAGTTGCATCGAGGGCATTTTTTACTTGAGCCCCAGCGTGAGCCACCACGGCAAAGTCGGGATTGGTTGCCGCGCCGTTCATATAGCGGGGGTGGGAAAAAAGGTTGGCCGTGCCCCAGAGTACTTGCACCCCCGAGGCCCGCTGCTTCTCCAGCGCATAGTCGGTGATGCTTGCCAGGCGGCGGGCGGATTCCGTGAGGCTATCGCCTTCCTGCACCAGATCGAAATCGTGAAAACAATAGAACGGGATACCCATCTTGGTGATGAACTCGAAGGCCGCGTCCATCTTATCCCTTGCCTGTTGTAAAGGGTCGGTTGCAGTCAGCCAGGGGAAAGCCTTAGTCGGCGCGCCAAAGGGGTCGGCCCCAGTGCCGCCGAAGGTGTGCCAATACGCCACGGCAAAACGGAAGTGCTCTTTCATGGCCTTGCCGCCCACCTGGCGGTTTTCGTCGTACCACTTGAAGGCCAGCGGGTTGTCCGACTCCCGGCCTTCATAGGGTATGCAGCCGATGCCAGTGAAATATTCTTTCTGCCCAATGAGGGCCTCCCGTGAAGAGGTGTTTGAATTGGTGTACATGAATTTTTCGTGGTTTAATGCGCTATGCGCTAGCTCCGGGGCAAGTTAAGGAAGCCGTACGAGATAGGCAAATTTTTATTCGTATCCTGTGGGTATGAGCTAAAACCGGGCGTGAGTTGACACACTTTTAGAAAGAAAGCTCGTTTTTCCCCAAAAAACACCCGACCTTTGCGCCAAAATATAACTGTTATGACCATCCTATATTTCCGAAACTCAAGCCCGGAAACTACACCCGAAGAGGCGGGCCTTCTATCCTCCCAATATAGAAGAAACCGCAAGGAGAAACCAGAACCGATAAGCCCTAAGCCTCCTTACATCTTTGCCGTCCAAACCCATGTCTCGATCAGCCCTGAAGACCAAGCCAAACTCACTTGGCTGTTTGGCGGAGCGTCTCCCATCGAAGGTGTGCGGGTAGAGGGCCCACATGTCGGCCCACGGGCAGCGATGGTCACGCCCTGGAGTACCAATGCGGTAGAAATCACCCAGAATATGGGCATTAGCGGCATCCAGCGTATCGAGCAGTTTTTGCCTTGGGGCGAAGGGCCGGAAGCCTTTGACCCCATGCTCTTCCAGAAGTATCAAGCGCTGGATCAGCATATCTTTGACATCGCTACGGAGCCAGCACCGCTGCGGGAGATCGATCATATCGCCGCATACAACGAAGCAGAGGGGCTGGCGCTGAGCAGCGAGGAGATCGGCTATCTCGAACAGTTGGCGCAGCGGCTGGGGCGTCGGCTCACCGATTCAGAAGTATTCGGCTTTTCGCAAATCAATAGCGAGCATTGTCGGCATAAGATTTTCAACGGCACTTTCATCATCGATGGGGTAGAGCAGCCCAACTCGCTTTTCGCCCTCATCAAAGAGACCTCCAAGGCCAACCCCAACGGCATCGTCTCGGCTTATAAAGATAATGTGGCCTTCATGCGCGGCCCGCAAGTGCAACAGTTTGCACCCACCGCACCCGACCGGCCCAGCACGTATGAAAAGCAGGAGTACCAGTCGGTTATCTCCCTCAAAGCAGAGACGCACAACTTCCCCACCACGGTGGAGCCTTTTAACGGGGCTGCGACCGGCTCCGGCGGTGAGATCCGCGACCGCATGGCGGGGGGGAAAGGTTCGCTGCCACTGGCCGGCACGGCGGTGTATATGACTGCCTACCCCCGGCTGGGCGGCGAACGGCCTTGGGAGCAGGCGCTGCCCGCCCGCCCCTGGCTCTACCAGACGCCCCTCGACATCCTCATCAAAGCCTCCAACGGGGCTTCTGATTTCGGCAATAAATTTGGACAGCCCCTCATCGCCGGGTCCTTGCTTACCTTCGAACATGAAGAGCACGGGCGCAAGCTGGGCTTCGACAAGGTAATCATGCTAGCCGGCGGTATCGGCAGCGGCAAGGAAGCCCAAGCCCTCAAGGGTGAGCCTAGCCCCGGCGACAAGATCGTGCTGCTGGGCGGCGACAACTACCGCATCGGCATGGGCGGCGCGGCGGTCTCCTCGGCCGACACGGGGGAGTTCGACGCGGGTATCGAGCTGAACGCGGTACAACGCTCCAACCCCGAGATGCAAAAACGGGTAGCCAATGCCATCCGTAGCTTGGTGGAGAGCGAAGACAACCCGGTCATCTCCATCCATGACCACGGGGCGGGGGGGCACCTCAACTGTTTCTCGGAGCTAGTAGAAGCCAGCGGAGGGAAAATCGATCTGGATCAACTGCCTATCGGCGACCCCACGCTCTCGATGAAAGAGATCATCGGCAACGAATCACAAGAGCGCATGGGGCTAATCGTGCCTCCCGACAAGCTGGAGCGCTTGCGGCAGATCGCCGAGCGCGAGCGCGCGCCCATGTACGTCGTCGGCGAAGTGACCGGCGATGGGCGCTTTGTCTTTGAATCCAGCCGCAGTGGCACCCGGCCTATAGATCTGGCTCTGAGCGACCTGTTTGGCAGCTCGCCCAAGACCATCATGGCCGACCAGGCCGTAGAGCGGGGCTATGACCCGGTGGAGTATCAATCGGATCAACTTCACCACTATCTCGGGCGGGTACTGCGCCTGGAGGCGGTGGCCTGCAAAGACTGGCTGACCAACAAAGTCGATCGCTGCGTGGGCGGGCTGGTAGCCAAGCAGCAATGCGCCGGGCCGCTGCAGCTCCCCCTCAACGATTGTGGGGTGATGGCCCTGAGCTATGATGGCCAGCACGGCATCGCCACCTCCATCGGGCATGCCCCGGCCAGCGGCCTGATCGATGCAGGGGCGGGTGCCCGCAATGCCGTAGCCGAGGCACTAACCAACCTCATCTGGGCACCCTTGGAAAACGGGATCCGCTCGGCATCCCTCTCCGCCAATTGGATGTGGCCCTGCCGCAACGAGGGCGAAGATGCTCGCTTGTACCAGGCTGTCAAGGCTGCCTCTGACTTCTGCATCGCCCTGGGCGTCAATATCCCTACGGGGAAGGACTCCTTGTCGATGAAGCAAAAATACCCCCAGGACGAAGTGCTATCGCCCGGTACCGTCATCATCTCAGCGGCGGCGGTGTGCGACAATATCCGTGGCGTAGTGGAGCCGGTCTTGCAAAAAGAAGGTGGGCCAATCTATTATGTCAACCTCTCGCAGGATGCCTACAAGCTGGGCGGCTCTTCCTTTGCCCAATCACTTGGCAAGGTGGGGGCCGAGGCACCCGACATCCTTGATGCGGCAACCTTCGCCGCAGCTTTCGACGCCGTGCAGAGCCTCATCAAAGCGGGCAAGATCGTGGCAGGCCATGACGTCTCGGCCGGCGGGCTGATCACTACCATCCTGGAGATGTGCTTTGCCGATAAGGGCCTGGGGGCCGAAATAAACTTGAGTGCCCTGGCTGAGCCTGATATGATCAAATTGCTGTTTGCCGAAAATAGCGGGCTGGTCTTCCAGGTCAAAGATGAAACCATCGCTATTGAACTGGAGGGCTTGCCACTCGCCTGTCACAAGATTGGGCAGGTTGTGTCGGGCGAAAACCTGCGCATCCAAAATGGGAAGCAGGTGGAGGTTTTTCACATCCCCAGCTATCGCGACGCCTGGTACGAGACCTCCTGGCTGCTCGATCAAAGACAGACTGCCGCGCAAAAAGCTGACGAACGCTTCCATAACTATAAGGAGCAGCCGCTGAAGCTCGCTTTACCCAGCGGCTTCATGGGCTTGATGCCAAACTTTGTGCTGACCCAGTCACGCCCCCGTGCGGCAGTATTGCGCGAAAAGGGCAGCAATTCCGAGCGGGAGTTGGCTCATGCGCTGCATCTGGCTGGTTTTGAAGTGCGTGACGTGCACATGACCGATCTCATGTCAGGCCGCGAAACGCTGGAGGATATCCAGTTCCTGGGCGCGGTCGGCGGCTTTTCAAATTCTGATGTCTTGGGCTCGGCCAAGGGCTGGGCGGGCACCTTCCGCTACAACGACAAGGCGCGCAGGGCCCTG
Organism: uncultured Phaeodactylibacter sp.; assembly: GCA_964432875.1. Classification (GTDB taxonomy): domain Bacteria; phylum Bacteroidota; class Bacteroidia; order Chitinophagales; family Saprospiraceae; genus JACJYE01. Next base: position 22,441 of record CAYSPJ010000017.1, read on the forward strand.
GATGGCTTTTTCGCCCGGGAGGACGTCCTCTCCGTCGGCATTTGCAACGGCTGCCAATTGTTCATCGAGCTGGGGCTGCTCCATCCCGATCATAAAGTGAAACCCCAGATGGCGTTCAATGATTCGCATAAGCACGAGAGCGGCTTCACTTCCGTGAAAATCCAGGATAGCAGTGGTTCGGTAATGCTATCTACCCTGAGTGGCGCCACTTTGGGCGTGTGGATTTCGCATGGCGAGGGCAAGTTTTTGCTGCCCCTCCGGGAGCGCCATTACCGCATCGCGGCCAAATACGGCTACGAGGAATACCCGGCAAACCCCAATGGCAGCGATTACAACACGGCCATGATGTGCAACGCTGATGGGCGCCACCTGGTGATGATGCCGCATATCGAGCGTTCGATTTTCCCCTGGAATTGGGCGCATTATCCTAAAAATCGTCGGGACAAAGTCTCGCCTTGGCTGGAAGCTTTTGTGAATGCAAGGCGGTGGTTCTCGTGAGGGGGGGCAAGGAAACAGCGCAGTTTTTAAACCGCAATATGTAAAAAAATATAAAACCGTTCTTCAACCCTGAGCTCGCACCGGGCCCGAGCGTTTTGACGAAGGTCAATAATTGCCCACAGCAAGCATGGTGAGGGTACAAGCCATTTCTACTTCGATACCGTTTTCGCGGGCCAGGCGGGCGAGCTCGGCATTTTCCGTACCGGGGTTGAAAATGATGCGCTGCGGCTTGAGGGACAGGATGTAGTCGTAATATTCCTGCTGAGCCTGAGGGTTGAGGTAGAGCGTGATGGTATGGATTTCGCCGAGCTCGGGGGTGCCCTGTTTAATGGGGATGCCCATAATATCGCCTTGCCGCCTGCCGAGGGCGATTACCTTGTGGCCACGAGCAGACAGTTGATGTACAGCAGAGTACGAATAGCGGATGGGGTTATCAGAGGCACCGAGGACGACGGTTTTCTTTGTGTTCATCACTGTTTATTTATGAATATAACCCTTGGTGAGGGGGCTTGGTTGCAATGGGCAGCGCTCATTGCAACCAAGCCAGGGGGGCACACTTAGACCAACAATCGGAGCGGGTCTTCGAGTATGCCCTTGAGGGTTTGGAGGAATTGAGCCCCGGTAGCCCCATCTACCACGCGGTGGTCGCAAGAGAGGGTTACCTTCATCATATTGCCCACCGCGATTTGACCATCTTTGACAATGGGCTTTTCGATGATGGCGCCCACTGCCAGTATGCAGGAATCCGGCATATTGATGATGGCGGTAAACTCCTCGATACCGAACATGCCGAGGTTGGAGATGGTGAAGGTGTTGCCCTGCATCTGCTCCGGTTGTAGCTTGCGCTGCTTGGCTAGATCGGCCAGGGCGCGCACTTCGGTATTGATTTGGGAAAGGCTCTTCATGTCGGTATAATTGATGACCGGCACGAGCAGTCCATCCTCTACGGCAACGGCGACCCCGATATGAACGTCTTTGTTGGTGCGGATTTTGTCGCCCAACCAGGAAGAGTTGACCGCGGGGTGCTGGCGCAGCGCGGCAGCGGTAGCTTTGATGACCAGGTCGTTGAAAGAGATTTTCACCGGGGCCACTTCGTTGAGCTTCTGGCGGATCTGCATGGAGCGATCCATGTTTATTTCCACGGTCAGATAGAAGTGTGGGGCGGTAAACTTGCTCTCGCTCAGGCGGCGCGCAATAGTCTTGCGCATCTGGCTGATGGCTTTTTCTTCGTAGTTAGCCTGGCCGGGGGCAAAGGCAAAGGGCGTTACTGCCGGGGCAGCAGGCTGCTCGGCTTTGGCAGGGCTGGGCGTCGGGGCAGTTGGCGTAGCCGGGGCGCTGGCAGGCTGCGGGGCGCCTTTCTGCTGTTCGATCAACGATTCCACGTCGCGTTTGACGATACGGCCGCCATCGCCAGACCCGCTAAGCTTGGTGATACTCAAGCCCGCTTCTTTAGCCATGCTGCGAGCCAGGGGAGAAGCTTTGACACGCTTGTCTTCTTCTGCCTCGGGGGCAGCTGGCGCGGGGCTTTCTTCCTTAGGCGCCTCAGCTGCTGGCTGGCTCTCCGCCGGGCTGTCTGCGGCGGCCTCTTTGCCGTTGCCATTGCCGCCGGCTTCGGCTTCGGCTTCGGCTACGGCTTTTTTCCAATCTTCCCCTTCCTGCCCGATTACGGCAATAATCCCATCAATAGGCACCGGGCCTTCCTTAACGGCTATATGCAACAGCACACCATCAAAGTAGCTGTCCAATTCCATCGTAGCTTTATCGGTTTCTACTTCCGCCAGCGTTTCGCCGGTTTCAACCGCTTCACCTTCTGCTTTCAGCCAACTTACGATGTTGCCCTCTTCCATGGTGTCGCTCATTCGGGGCATGCGTATGACTTCTGCCATAATGTATTATCGTTTTGAGTGTTCTTAGGTTTTATTTCAAGTTGCAAAGAAAAGGAAACTTAGCGGTTTCCCCAAAGCATCTGTACGCAAATTGAACAGCGGGGGCGGGCAAATGTTTTTGGCGGGCGGTTCTCTGGCACACGGATGGCATGGTGCGGGTTTAAATAGGGGGCTGTTAGGCAGGCCGGCAGAGCCACCGTGCCTCGTCCAAATATCCTGCTTGTCATATCCCGCGAATTGCTAATTTTGCAGCATGAATTTTTCATCCAAACTCATCGAAGAAGCCGTCAACGCTTTTGCCAGCCTGCCGGGCATCGGCAAGAAGACGGCCTTGCGCCTGGTACTGCACCTGGCCCGCCAGCCCGTAGAGTCCACTGAGCAGTTTGCCGGGGCTATCGCCAACATGCGGCGCAACATCCGGGAGTGTGAGCGCTGCCACAACCTCTCCGACAGCGCCCTCTGCGCCATCTGCTCCGATACTCGCCGCGATGCCTCGCTGGTTTGCGTGGTGGAGGGCATCCGCGATGTGATGGCCATCGAAGATACTGGGCAGTATCGCGGCCTGTATCACGTATTGGGCGGCGTGATCGCCCCCATTGAAGGTATCGGCCCGGCCGAGCTGAATATCGACTCGCTGGTGCAACGGGCCGCTGCTGGCCAAATCAAGGAAGTCATTATGGCCATCAGCCCCACTATCGAAGGAGAGACCACCATCTTCTACATCTCCCGCAAGCTGCGTGACCTGGGCGTGAATATCTCTACCCTGGCCCGCGGCATTTCTTTCGGCGGTGAACTGGAATACGCCGATGAACTGACCCTCGGGCGTTCGATTGTGGCGAGGGTGCCGTATAAGGGTGGTGCAGATTAAACTTATGATGAACGCGAAGCTATCCATCATCATCGTCAATTACAACGTCAAGCACTTTCTGGAGCAGGCCTTGCTGTCAGTGCGTAAAGCTGCGCAGGGCTTGGACGCGGAGGTATGGGTGGTGGACAACAACTCGGTGGATGATTCGGTGCCTATGGTGCGGGAAAAATTCCCAGAAGTCAAGCTTATCGCCAACAAAGATAATCCTGGGTTTTCTATCGCCAACAACCAGGCCATCCGGGAATCGGCCGGAGCGTACGTGCTCTTGCTCAACCCCGATACGGTGGTTGAAGAGGACACCTTCACCCAATGCCTCTCCTTTATGGATGCGCACCCTGAGGCTGGCGGGCTGGGCGTGCGCATGATCGATGGCTCGGGCAAGTTTTTGCCCGAATCCAAGCGGGGCTTCCCCTCGCCCTGGGTGGCATTTTGCAAGACGGTTGGGCTGTCGCGGCTCTTCCCCCGCTCCCGGACCTTCAACCACTACCACCTGGGCTATTTGGACGAGCACGAGATCGCGGAAGTGGAAGTCCTCTCCGGCGCCTTTATGTTACTGCGCCGTTCTGCCCTGGATCAAGTAGGGCTGCTAGACGAGGCATTCTTCATGTATGGGGAGGACATCGATCTGTCTTACCGCATCATCCAAGGAGGCTACAAAAATTATTATTTCCCTTCAACCAGCATCATCCATTACAAAGGCGAGAGCACCAAGAAGGGCAGCCTCAATTACGTGAAGGCTTTTTATACCGCGATGATTATTTTCGCCAGGAAGCATTTCCAGGGGGATAAGGCGCGGGTTTTTACGCTGATGCTCCAAGCGGCCATCTACTTCCGTGCTCTGCTGACGGTTTTGTCCAACTTTGTACAAAAAGCTTCCCTGCCCTTGCTCGACGCGGCGGCTATTTTTGCTGGGCTGGTGTTTCTAAAGAATTTCTGGGCGGTATACCACTTCAATGATCCAGACTACTACGACGATGCTTTCTTGTATTTCAACGCCCCGTTATACATTCTAATATGGTTGTCAACGGTTTACTTCAGCGGAGGCTATGATCGGCACTACAGCATCCGTCGGCTGGTGCGTGGGCTGCTGGCCGGCACCGTATTGCTGGCAGCAGTGTATGGCTTTCTGGATCTGGAGTACCGCCCCTCCCGGGCCCTCATTGTTTTGGGGGCTGCCTGGGCTATATTTGCTACTACAGCCTTGCGCTTTATTATCCACTTTATGCGCTTTCGCAATTTTAACCTGGAGCGCGAGCGGGTAAAAAATCTGGCTATCGTAGGCTCACAAGAAGAGAGCGAGCGGGTGCGTCGCCTTTTGCTCCTGGCCCAGGTCCAGAAGAATTTCATCGGCACCGTAGCACCCTGGCAGGATGCCGATACGAACCTCTACCTCAGCAGCCTGCCGCAACTGGAAGAGGTGGTGCATATCTATAAAGTAGAGGAGCTGATCTTTTGCTCAAAAGATGTCAGCGCACAGGATATCATGAGCTGGATGGCCCGCCTGGGGCCGGCTATCGATTACAAAATCATACCGCAAGAAAGCTTGAGCATTATCGGCAGCAGCTCAAAAAACGCCAGCGGGGAGCTTTACACCATCGATATTCAATTCCGCATCGCCCAGCCCCGCAGCCGCCGCAACAAGCGCCTGGGGGATCTGCTACTGGCCTTGGCCCTGATACCTGCTTTTCCGCTGCTGGCCCTGCTCTTGCCTACTCCAGCCCGCTTATGGCACAATATCTTGCGCGTACTCGCAGGCCGCTGCTCGTGGGTGGGGTACATCCCCAACCCTCTGGGGCAAGCCAATCTGCCGCCGCTCCGCCCCGGTATCCTCTCCCCCCTGGACGCCCTGCAAATCCCCCCGCCCGACGAGCCAACGGCACAGCGCATCAATTTCTTTTACGCCAAAGACTGGCACCTGAGCAAGGATTGGGATATTGTATGGAGGGGATGGAGGAGGTTGGCGGCCAGTAAGTAAGCCATAAGGAGGCATAAGTTAAGTTGGGCATACCTGCTACTTGCTGGGTAACTTTCAGCATAGTTAGAAAGCAACGAGCTACGAGCCGCGAGTTACGAGCTTGAATACGGCAAGCTTGCTGGACGAAAAAATCCGCATAAGGGCCTTTTAAAACCCCAGCGCCGCCCGCACTTCCTCCTCGCCTTCGAAGGTTTTATCGAGCAAATCCAGCTGGAACGTATAGTTGCCTTTTTGCGCCTTGGCCTGGCGGAAGCCCTCCGGGGTCAGCACCGCCAATTTGCGGCCATCGGTGACGATCCAGAGCAGGTGGTCCGAATCGGTATCGTAATACAGGGGAGTCTGGCCGTCGGCGTAGAAGCGGAAGATGGTGTTTCGGCTGCGGTCCACCATATAAGCAGTGTGGTTGCGGTAGTAGTTGCCGTTTTGGTCCTTGAAGGCTGCCTGGCTGATTTGGTTGGCTGGCAGGGGGAGGGGGCGGGCACAGCTCCAGAACCCTAGGCCATTCGCTTTGAAACGGCTGATGACCTTGCGCTTGACCAGGTAGCGGCTGGCAAGGCTGAAATCAAGCCCGTCGCCCTGAAACGCTTCAAGCTCTTGCTCGTAGGCGCGATAAGCTTCTGCTTTTTGCTGTTCCAGCTGTTTTTGCAAGTTTTCTTTTTCCGTTTTGAGCTGTGCATCCCGCTTGGCCAGGCTAGCTTGATAGGCCTCTAATTCTGCTTGGTAACGGGTCAGGGCCTGTTCATAAGCGCTGCCTGTAAGTACCGGGCTGACGACCATCGTGACCTGGTTTTGGGGGTGTATCAGCGTCAGTTCATATTCGCGGGCATTGGCCTGGCGGATGCGCACCGACTCCCAGCGTACGCTAAAGGCGCGCTCGTCGATAGCCGGGCTGTTGGGCGATAGCTGCCAGATGATGCCGTTGTACATCCGCTGGAGTTTGCTGAGCTCACTGAAGACCTGGCCGTTTTCGGCATCTTCCACATTGAGGCTGCCATCCAGGAAGTTGAGTTCGAGGCTGGGCAGCCTGCCGTCGGCGCGTTGTGGGCGCAGGGGCTCTATGGCTGGCGGGATTGTGGCCTCGATGGCAGAGCGGGCGGTTTGGCCTTTAGCTTCAATTTCATCCAGTTTTTTCAGCAAACGCTGCTTGGCAGGGAAGAGCGGGTCGTCCCGATCCAGGATGTCCTGATCCACAAATTGTACCTGAGCGACATCCTGATAGGCCCAGATGCGGGCGAAAGTATCCAGTAGGTAGGCATTGAATGGAGGCGGTTCTGCCAGGTGCATGCGCGGCAGGGTAATTTCCGAAGCCAGTTCCACATCAATCGCTTTGCCCGGGGCTAAATAGATGGGTTTGCCATGTTGCAAGGCATAGATTTCGATAATCCCCGCCGATTCGAGTTGGTATTGTTGCCCGGCGGAGTCGTAAGGCAAAGGGATGCCAGCGAGGAAGAAGTCCACAAAATCGTGCATTTCACGGAAGTAGATATCCACTTCGCCTTGGATGAGGCTGCCATATTCATTGGCAAAAGCGGCAGCGGGGATGACCAGGCGGGCACCGCTGGGGTATTCATAAACCCCACCCTGGTTGGCTTCGACCCGGAAGCTGGCGTACTGCGGGTTGGCCATTTTTTCCAGGGGTGGCTGCACAAAGCTGCCCTGAGCGAAGTACTCCTCGGCAGTAAGCGATGGCCCCGATGAACGATTGAAAATGCCGCCCAGCAAGAGGATGGCCGCAGCGATGCCAGCAGCGATGGCGCCGCCGGCATAAGCGATGCGCAAAATGCGGGCCCGGCGCAGCCGTCCGCTCTGCTGGCGGGAATAGTACTGCTCCAGCAAAGCGCCGAAGTTTTTATGGCGTTTAATCTGCTCGCTGGAAGGCGGTTCAGGATTAAATTTTATGTTGTAGTTTTCGCCCATGTCTTTTTGGTTTTATCCTGCCATGATTTTGTGCGGTTGGCAGCCCATTAGCTCATCATTTTTTTCATGCGGTTCAGTATCCGAAAGGCTTTTACCTTGGCGTTGTTTTCGGTCATATCCAGTATGTCAGCGATTTCTTTGAAAGGCCGGCCCTCGAAGAAGCGCATTTCAATGAGGAGCAGGTCGTCTTCTTTGAGGCTGTCGAGCGCTTTGACCAGCAAGTGGTGGCGGTCCTCATCCTCGTGTGGGTCGGTGTCGTCAAACAATTCCGGCAGTCCGGCTTCCTCGATGCTTACGACGCGCTGCTTGCTATCGCGCCGGAAGTGTTGAGCTACCTCGTTGCTGGCGATGCGGTATAGCCAGGCCGAGAAAGGGACCCCTTTAAATTCATAGCCCCCGATATTTTGCATAGCCTTGAGGAAGGCCTGGGAGCATAGGTCGGCGGCCAGGCCCTCGTCATCAGTACGCCGATAGACAAAGAGGAAAATGGCTTCGTAATACCGTTCGTACAAAGGCCGGAACATGGCAGGATCCCGTTGAGCAGCTTGTATTTCAAGCCACTCTTCCTGCATAGCAGCCACAGAAACAGTCCTTTTGGGAACGCTCATCCGAACGGTTTTTGCCACAGTACGGTTAAACTGCAAATTTGAAAGCATCAATATTACGGTTTTTTCCCAAAAGCTGCCTCATTGTCTTTTCTTATAATGGGAAAAGGCAGAAAGGTTACAGGGGGGCAGCGTTTTAATGGAAATTTTAGCAGGAAGATTCGACTGGGAGAGATGCGGCTGTACAGCCGCTGCTTGATGCAGGTTGGCAACTCACCTCTGGCGAGGGTAGCTAATCAAGGCACACGAGCAGTGCCTACGCTCGCCAGATCATAGCGCTTCAAGCATTCCTTCACCCGCGCCTCTTCTTGCTCCGCTATTTCCTTAGCCCAGCCGTAGTAGTTTTTAAAATCTTGCAGTACCAATGGCAGCATGGGCGCGATGCTTGGTAAATTAAAAAAGAGGCGGCCAGCGCGGCGGTCAAAGAAATCCAGGAGGGTTGCGGCCATTTCATGATGTGCTGTAAACCAGGCTTCGGCCCGGGTCAAGGCGGTTTCTGGCTCGTTGTCAAAAGCAGCCATTTGATCCAGGATGAGGTCAGTTTGGCGGCCGTAGTTGGCTACGAGATAGTCAGCCCAGTGGGCAGCCAGATTGAGGGTCATTACCCGATGGGATATTTCAGCGCGGTAAGCCCCTACGCTAGCTGCGTCCTTGAAGGGGCCGCCGCAGAGGGGGATGTGCTCCGTGGTGGAGGCTTTGAAGGAGATGCCGCGTTCCGCTTTGGCTTTGCGGCTTACCAGGTCCACTATCCGCTGGGCCATTTTGCGGTAGCCCGTCAATTTGCCTCCAGCGATAGAGATGAGGCCCGAAGCAGACTCAAAGATTTCATCTTTGCGCGACATTTCCGAGGCAGATTTGCCCGGTTCGTAGATCAATGGGCGCAAGCCTGCCCAGCCAGATTCCACGTCGCGGGCTTGCAGCTGAACCGCGGGGAACATGTTATTGGCAGCGCGCAGCAGGTAGTCGATATCGGCGGAGGTGATGGGGATATCATCCAGTGGGCCGTCGTAGGGCGTGTCGGTAGTGCCGATATAGGTGATGCGCTGGCGGGGTATGGCAAAGACCATGCGCCCGTCAGGCACGTCGAAGTAAATAGATTGCTGCAGTGGCAGGCGCTCGTGCGGGACGACGATATGGACGCCTTTGGAAAGGAAAATCCGCTTGCCCTGCAGCGAGCGGTCGGTTTCGCGCAGGCCATCCACCCAAGGGCCAGCCGCGCTGATGATGTAGCTCCCTGTGGCCTCAAAGGTGCTGTTATCCAAGGTGTTGATACAATTCACGCCGACTGCTTTGCCCTCCTTGTTGTAACGTAAGCCCTCTACTTTGGCATAGTTGAGGCAAAGCGCGCCATAGCCCATGGCCGTTTTGAGGTTTTCGATAGTGAGCCGGGCATCGTCGGTGCGGTATTCGGCATAGTAGCCCCCGCCAGCAAGGATGTCGGCCCGGGCTTGTAGCAGGGGTTCTTGCTGCAAGGTCTCAGCTTTACTGAGCATGCGGCGCCGATCAGGGCCGTTTACGCCAGCTAGCAAATCATAAACCCAGAGGCCGAAAGAAGTAGATAGGGCGCCAAAAGTCCCGCCTTTGATCAGCGGCAGCAACATTTTCTCCGCATAGACCAGGTGAGGGGCCAGGCGGTGGACGATGGCGCGTTCGCGCCCAACTTCCCGTACCAAACCGATTTCAAGCTGCTTAAGGTAGCGCAGCCCACCATGGATCAGCTTGGTGGATTTGCTGCTGGTGCCAGAAGCGAAGTCGCCTTTTTCCAAAAGGGCTGTTTTCATGCCGCGCGAAGCAGCATCTAGGGCGATACCCGCGCCCGTGATGCCTCCGCCGATGATGATGAGGTCGAAGTTTTCTGTTTTTACACGCTCAATAGTTTTTTCGCGCTGGATTGCCGGGGATGTGTCCATGGTTGGTAGATAGTTTGTATCACATGCAGGTATATAACCCTGGCTTACGCCAATTGTTCCTCCACAAAGTACATATCTACGTCTCCGATATTCTTCGCTGGCACTTTGCCGCGGTGGGTGCATTTGAATTCGCCTTTGACCAGATCATAGGTAGCCTGGGAGAGGTTGACCCGCCCGGTTTCGCCTTTAGTCTCGATACGCGCAGCGATATTAACCGTGTCCCCCCAGATATCATAGGCAAATTTTTTGGCGCCGACTACGCCGGCTATCACCGGGCCGGTATGCAGGCCGATACGGGCGCCCTGGAAGGGGGTGCCAGCGGCTTTCAGCCAGGCCTGCATCTCCAAGGCGGCTTGTACGGCGCGGCGAGGGTGCCCGGGGTCGGCAAGGGGGAGGCCGCCGGCGCACATGTAAGCATCGCCGATGGTTTTTATTTTTTCCAGCCCATAGCGCCCGGCTATCTCGTCGAAAGCGCGGAAACAACGATCCAGGGCATTTACCAAGGCTTGGGGCTCCATCTCGCTGGCCGTGTGGCTGAAGTTTTTGAAATCGGTGAACAATACCGTGGCTTGTTCGTAAAAGCGGGCGCTGGCTTTGCCATTGGTTTTCAATTCTTCCGCTATCGCCAAAGGCAGGATGTTGAGCAAGAGCTCTTCCGAGCGCCGGCGTTCTTGTTCGATAATGCGGTTTTTGCGGCGAGAAGCAAAGTAAAGCCATAGCAAGCCAGCAGCGATGGCCAGCACGGCTAGAGCCACGACCAATAACAAGGCCATACGGTTTTGCTGGCGCTCTAGTTCGTTTTCCTGGCGCTCCAATTCTTTCTTCGCCTGGGTGACCAGCAGCGAATCCTGCAGGCGGGTCATGGAAATGGAGTCGATCGCCTGCTGCTGAAGCGCCAGCAGGAGTTGCTGTTGGGTTTGTTCCAGGCTGAGCTGGGCGATTTCCGAACGGTATTGCTTTTCTAGTTTTTCTTTCTCCAGTTTCAGTGCCGCAAACTGATTGTTCAGGCTTTCTTCCTGGGCTTTCAGCGTCGGCATTTTATCTTTGCCGATATCTGGCATCTTGGGCTTTACGGAGGTGACGCCGCCAGCAGGTGGTGTGGGGGGAGGTGGAGGGCTGGGCAGCTTGCCCAGGAGGTTTTCCGAGTGTAGGTTTACCAGGAGGATGAGCGAGTCTCGGCCACTGGTATGCGCCAGGTGGTAAGCCTCTTGAAGCTTGCCTTCGATTTCTGCCGTCAATCTCTTTTTGCTGAGATAGGGTGAATCCCCGGCAAGAGCTCGCGCTTCCAGGATGCGGGCTAGGACCATGATCCCCACATCGCCAGTCTTGACGCTGTTGCGATAGGCTTCTTTGGCTACGACTAAGGCCTGCCGGTATTTTTCCTGCTCGATGAGCTTATTGGCTACTTCTGCCTGCAGTTCCAGGCTAGCCTGGCTGCTGAGCAGTGCTGGCCAAAATGCCAGGAGGATGAGAGCCAGTAGTGCGTTTGTGTTGTTCATTTTTAAATCGTAGATATAGTATATTTGTGTTTATCCTGTTTCAATGACCAGCGGCATTTTAATTTGATTTCGAGCGGATTGCACTGCCGGAAAACAGCAGCCAGGTATCGGGGTCTAGCGTCAACTCTTGGGGGGGGAAGGGGCAAGCTAAGCTCGTTTGTAGCGATGAGCCGCTTACTTCGATGGCCCAACGTTGAGATTGCCCGATTGCGCCGCGGGCTTCCAGTTCAAGAGGAAAAACAAAAGGGATGCCCTCTTGCAGTTGACTAATGGTCAAATCGAGCTTGCCATTTTCATAAGACCATTCCACCGCTAACTGTGGCTGCCCGGCCTGGTAGAGCCACTGTTGGAAAAAAACGGACAAATCCTGCCCGCTGACTAGCTCCATGACGCGCTGGAAATCTTCGGTGAGTGCATTCCTGCCCTCGAAAATACGGTAGTATTGGCGCAACCCCTCCCAGAAGGCATCATCGCCCAACTGGCGGCGCAACATGTGGAGCACCCAGCCGCCCTTTTTATAAGAATTGGGGTTGAGCAGTTGGTTCCAGTCCGTGACGGAGGTATCTACGATAGGGGCTGCCCGGCGGCCGTAGAACCCCAGCACTAGTTCGCGTTCCTTTTGGAGCCTTTCCACCATTTTGTCACGCCCGTACTTGTGTTCTATGTAAAGGTTGGTGCCATAAGTGGCAAAGCCTTCGCTGAGCCAGATGTGGTGCCAGTTCTGTTCAGAAGCCGAATTGCCAAACCACTGATGGGCGATTTCGTGGGCGATGAGGTCTTCATGTTCGCGCTGGCCGCTTACTGAGCCCTCAAAATAAAAGATGTTGCTGGCATTTTCCATGCCGCCATAGCGGGTTTTGGACTGTACGTTGGCCAATTTCTTGTAGGGGTAAGGGCCAATGTTTTCGATAAAAAACTCCAGTACTTCCACGGCTTGCTGGTAGTCGTGGAAGCCCGCTTTGCGATCCTGCCGGTAGACCCAACTGCTGACGGGGATGCCCTGGGTTTCGCCAGCGTGTTGTACTCCGAAGCGGGCGGCGCCAAAAACCATGACCTTGGTGGGCAAGGGGGCATCTTCGCGCCAGTGGGTCAGCGTCCTCTCATCGTCCAGGTTGGTCTTTTCGATTTGGAGGCCGTTGGCTACCACCTGATAATGATCGGGGGCAGTGATGATGAATTCGACGGATGCTTTGTCGGAGGGGTGATCGATGCAGGGTATCCAGTGATGAGCACGGTTGGGCCAGTTGTCGCCGAAGAAAGTGCGGTCGCCGTGTTTATTTTTATCAATGATAAGCCCATCGGCGGGGATGCCGGCGTAGCGGATCTCGTATACCCTTTCTTCGCCGGCGGCCTGAGGCGTGGCAGGGTAGAGCCATAGGCTATTGGCTTCGTGCCGGAAGGCGGCTTTTTGGCCGGCTTCAGCTACGATGGATACCGACATGCCCTTGCCCTTGGGCGCAGCCGGCTTCACCAGGTCGATCGCAAAGCTGTCCAGGGCTTGCAGCAGCCGGATGTGTATCGTTGCCTTCCCATTGATTTCATCGGTCTTATCGGATAGCTCCAGCTCGAAGCGGTAGTGCAGCACGTCGACTTGTGCAAGCCGGGGGATGGCCGGCTGGGCATACAGCCCGCTGGCGAGCAGCTGCAGGAAAGCCGAGATAAAAATGGTTAGGCGAATTAGCATAGCGGTTGGTCTAAGTTTGAAAACTCCCGTAAAAATAACACATTTTTTGTCCTTCTATTGCGGTATGTTTATCTTTAGGGCAAAATGCAGCTTACCTTACAAAGCCGCCCTGTGCGAGCAGGGCTAAATTAAAATGACAAGATCATGCGCCACTTCTGTATTTTACTGTTTTTTGCCAGTTTTGTTTCCTGTTCTCAACCCAATACTCAAAAAAAGATGACTGCCGAACAATCTGCCTCCTTTGATTGGCAAGGCCATCGCGGGGCCCGCGGCCTGTTGCCAGAAAACACCCTGCCGTCTTTCCTGAAAGCCCTGGAATACCCCCAAGTGGCTACCCTGGAGCTGGATTTGGCGGTAAGCCAGGATAGCCTGCTGGTCGTTTCTCATGAGCCTTGGATGTCGCATCACATCTGCAGCCACCCCGATGGCCGGCCGGTAGCGGAAGGCGAAGAGGATAGCCTGCTTTTCTTCCAAATGCCCTATAGCCTTATTAAACAGTTCGATTGTGGCAGCCGGGGTAATGCCCGTTTCCCCCAACAGGAAGCGCTGGCGGCCTACAAGCCATTACTGAGTGAAGTAGTGGAGGCTGCCGAGGCGTTTTGCGTAGCGCAAAGCCGGGAAAAACCGCGCTATAATATCGAAATCAAAATACAACCGGACTACGACGGGATAAAAACCCCCGGGCCAGAAGCCTTCGCCCGCCTAGTACTCGACGAAATCGAACGCCTGGGCATCAAAGAGCGCGCCTGTGTGCAGTCTTTTGACGTGCGACCCTTGCAGGTACTGCACCGCTTGGACTCCACCCTTTTTCTCGCTTTGTTGATCGACAACCCCAATGGCGTAGCTGCCAACCTGGCCGAACTGGGCTTCACCCCTCAGGCCTATAGCCCCTACTATCAACTGGTGACGGATAATGTGGTGAAAACCGTCCACGCCCAGGGGATGAAAATCATCCCCTGGACGGTCAATGACACGACCAGCATGAAAGCGCTCATCGCCTTGGGCGTGGATGGCATCATCACGGATTATCCGGATTTGATTGGAGCGTTGGGGGAGCTGTAGCTCAGCTTATTTCGGAACCACACTTGGATTCAGCAAATCGTAAAACTGATCTAGCTTCGGTAAAATGATGATACGGGTGCGGCGGTTGGTTGCCCGCCCTTCAGCCGTGTCGTTGCTGACAAGGATGTTGTACTCGCCCCGGCCCGCAGCGATGAGGCGATTGGGGTCAACCTTGTGCGTCGTCTGCAAGGCGCGCACGACGGAAGTAGCCCGCTTTACGCTGAGGTCCCAGTTGTCGTCCATGCAGTTATTCTTGATCGGCACGTTATCGGTATAGCCTTCCACCATCACCTCAAGTTCTGGCCTGGACTTGATGATCTGGGCGATCTTGCCCAGGACTTCATTGGCTTTAGGGGTAATCCTGGCGCTGCCGCTTTGGTAGAGCATCTTGTCAGAGAGATTAATGAAAACGACGGTTTTGTCCACTTTTACTTCCACGTCCTCGTCTTCTATACCATCTTTGAGCACGCTCTTGAGGTTGACGGCCAGGGCCAGGTTGATCGAATCGGCCTTGGATTTAGCAGCTTGGAGCAGGCGGATGTATTTATCCTTGCTCTCCAATTGAGACAAGGTCTCCCGGATATTCTCGTTGGCAGACTGAGACAGCACGGTGAGGTCGCCCACTTGGGTCAACTGGCGGTCGCGCTGCGTGCGGCAATCGGCCAATTGATCGCGGAGGTCTTGCATTTGCTCCTGGCGCAGGTTGAGGGCTTGTTGGTCTTTTTGGATCTGAGCCGCTAACCGGGCTTTTTCCTGTTCGCAGGCCGTTAGCCTGGCCATGTAATCGTGCAGGCTTTCACCGCATTTGCCCAAATCTTTGTTTGCGGCATCCAATTCTGCCTGCAGGGCTATAAATTGTTTTTTGCTGACGCAGGAAACTGCCGTCAAACCGACTAGGATAAAGATAAATAGCTGGATTGTTCGCTTCATGATTCGAAAGTTTTTATGGTTGATTATTCATTAGACTTGTTGTGGTGATTCCCCTCTAACAAGTCTGTTTATCCGCTAGCTTGCCTGCTTTGCTGGCATGGAGGCAATAAACTGCCTTTTTGCCTTTCTTAGTATTATAATACGATTAGAAACTGGTTTGAATTATGTATTTGGCTGAAAAAGCAGGGGGCATGGAGCGGTGCCCCTGGCTCAAAACATAGCGAGGGTGCCGCTCTTTTAGCAGCACCCTCGCGGGATGGTGATGATGATTAGCGTCTGTTTATTTAGTTGGTTACCTGGGTTTTATGGCTCAATGATGAAGCTTGAAGAGACTGAAAAAACAGATACTAATTAGCTGCTGAAATCACTCTAACAAAATATAGCGCTGAGCGATATGCTGCTGGCCGGAAGAAAGCACTACCAGGTAAGTGCCAGCAGGCATCCGGCGCAAGTCGATTGCTTGTTGAAGTTCAGCTGTTGCGGCATATTGGCTGCGGTAGAGCTCTCTGCCCAGCACATCGCGCACCTGTAGGCTGAAGTCGACGGCTTTCTCCAGTATTACTTCTACCGTCAGCAGCCCGTCGCCAGGATTGGGCATCAGGCGGAAGCTTTGCAGCCCTTCGATTGATGCGGTGCTGACGAGGATAGCGATGTTTTGGCTAATGCTGGCATTGCAGATTCCATTGCTTATCGTCAGGGTTACGATATATTCTCCAACTTGGTTGTAACGGTGGGTAGGGTTCTGCAACTCAGAGGTGTTGCCATCACCAAAATCCCACAACCAGGAAACAGCCCCGGCAGAAGCATCGCTGAATTCCACTAAGCCCTCGGCCTCATTGAAGCTAAATGCTGGCGAGGGGGCTTCCTGTGGTGTCACCTCCACCGCAATCCGCTCGCTGAAACAAGATTGCTCCCGCACCGACCAATTATAGTAATAGTAGTAGAAATCGGGGCCGGCCGCCGTGCCGGTGAGCGTCACCAAACCGTCGAGATGGTAGGGGAAGTTAGCCCCGCTATCGTTGCGGTAGAGGTTGACATTGGTGCCGGCCAGGGAGTAGGTGCCAGGAGCAGGCACTTCCAGGTTCAACACGACGGTGCTTTGCCCTTGCGGCATGAAGACATTGACTGAATTGACTACGTTGCCAGAGGAGTTCAGCAGCTGTACTGTCCGGTTGCCGGCAGCAGCTGCATCTACCCAAACCGATTCGATGACCACAGCGGTATGAGCGGTGAAGTCAACGGTGCCGGTAAAGCCGGTATTGTGATAACCGCCGGTGCCAAAGGCATTGTTGGGAGGGCCGGCTTGTCCATTAGTTTTGAGGATTTCAGTCTCGACCTCCAATACCAAGGGGCCGCTGAGCGGGGCGGTCTCATAGGTGGCGCCGCTGAAGGCCAGGTTGCCATTGAGGTACCAGTTGACCTGGCCCGGGCTATCAGCTGTAAGGATGGCGGGTTGGCCCTCGCAAGCATAAGCGCTTGCCACTTGCGGAGCATCCGGGTAATCTACCACGACAGTCAGGGTGTAGGTCGATTCGCCCAGGGCATTGCTCACAGTGAGGCTTACTTCGTATTCGCCTTCCGCCGCATACGAATGGCTGGGGTTCTGTTGGTTAGAAGTGTTGCCGTCGCCAAAATCCCAGAGGTAGAAGTGCGGGATGTCGAAGGAAGCATCCTGGAATTGGAAGGTGCCGTCGCAGCTCGATTCAATATTGGTGCTGAAAAGGGCAGAGGGAGCGGTTACTGGCGTTTGGCACAAAACCGGGATGTCGAAGGCTTCAACCTGGTCAAAACGGTTGAAGGAGCTGCCTTGGCTGGCGCTGGCACCAAAGCCGCGGCGGGCGAAGGCCGACCAGATAAGGCAACGATTGGCGCCGCCATAGAATATTTCATCGGCGAGCAGTATGGCATCCCTTCCGTCAATCATGCCGGGGTTGCAGGGCTGCAGCTTCATGCCTTCCGTCACCAGATGCATAGCGATGTTGTTGCCGCCATTGCCGTGATAAAAATCGGGGTCGAAGCCGTATTCTTGAATCAGGGCCCAGGTCATTTCCCAGAGCGCCGTAGCCCAAATAAAGCCCACGCCATGGGGCATGGAGATATTCGAGTTGTTGGAGCGCGCATACGTGAAGGGGTTCACGGCAAAATCGGTAGAGTAGGGGGCCGGGCGGATGCCATTGCCCGAAATGGACTGATTAACGGCAAAAGTGCCGATGCCGCGGATGTCGCCGGGCAGGTCAGACTCCTTCATGGTGAGCATTAGCCCCACGTAGTCGCTCCAGCCTTCGCCCATCTGCTCGTCATTGCCCAGGCAGCCCCCGGTAGAGGGGCCGCCAGTCATGCGGATCGATAAGCCGTGCCCATACTCGTGGGCGATGATGCCGTTGTCGAAGTCGCCGTCGAGGAAGAGCGTACTGCCGCTACCGCCCTGGATGCTCACGGTGATGCCTTCGCCGAGCAACATGCGGATGCGCGCACAATCATCCTGCCGGATCATGATGGAGGGTATTCCGATATCGCCAGCACCGCTGCCACCCATCGTGATAGGGTCACCACCAGTATTGTTGCAGATAATAGCGGCGATGGCGCCAGCCTGTTGGGCGTTGCGTACTTTTTGCACGAAGGTGCAATTGCCGCGGTCAATCAGGGCAACTTTGCCAGCTAGTTCGGCAGTATTGATGATGGTTTCGCAGGCTTCATTGGGCGTGCTGGTGGCATCAACCGCTTGTACCAATTGGGCGATGAGCGGCTCGCTGGGCAGCGGTGGGCCAAAGTTGGCACTGGTGCTGGAATAGGCCCCAGCGAGGGTGTCAGGGCTGAGCACTTCGAGGAAGAAGGTGCCAGACTGGGCTGTCCAAAGATACATTTGGATGCGGGCATTGGAGCCATCGCCGCCCGAGCTGAAGTTGGCATTATTGGTGCCGCCGCCATCCTGAGCTTCGGCCCGGATGTAGTCGCCTGCTTCGCCTCCATTATCGTAGTTGTTGGCTTGGAAATTCCCAGCTGGCTCGTCGAAGCCGTATTGGTACCATACATCGTGCATCACATTGCACCAGTAAAACAGATTGGTCACGGCGGCATCGCGATATTCTTCGGGAGGGCTGGCCGGGTCAAAGGGGAAGTCGAAAACCAGGTCGGCCCCGCCATCCGGCTCATCGCCGCTGGAACTGTTGCTGTTGTTTGAATCCTGGTAAGCATGGACGTTGTTGCCGCGGGTGATGGTATGTTCCGCTCCGGGCTGCCCATCTGTATCGTGCCATCCATAGGGCGAAGCAGTAGTATCTACCGGATCGGTTACGATGATATGTGGCCCGTGGTTGGGGCTTTCTACGGGCAGAGCGAAGACGCGGTAGCTGTTGGGGGAGGGCGTCTGAGGCATTTCGCGCGACATGGTAATGCCCCGGGTATCGTAGCCCAGGCACTCACCAGCATGGGCGTGATGGGGCGAGCCGAAGCTACACTCCAGCACCAGGTCTTGCTGGTGCAAAATATTACCGGTCTGAGCATCTACAAACATGATCCAGCGGTGTTTCGCATCGGCCTGATACCAGTGGATCTCCCAACAAAGGTCGAGTGCCTCGCCGCTAGTGGGGAAATAGGCCAGTCGGGCTTCTGCTGGCTCTTGCGCCCATGCCTTACTATCGAAGCGGGTTGTTTGCCGGGCGTCGTTATCGGTGGTGAGCTTAAGCGGGCCAGCGGGCAGGCTCAACCCAAGTTGGATAGCAGCGCTGCGTAGTGCTTGCTCAGCACTCAGGCTAGGGCTAATACGACGGATGCGGCTCGACAGCCCTTGCTGGAAGCGCAGCTTCAGGTGCAGCAGTTGCCCTTCGGCATCAAACACGCCATTGGCGGTGCCCCGCTCGATGGGGATACCCTGCCAAGTCTGTTGGATGTAAAAGTAGCTGATACCGTTGCGCCGGTTGGCGTATAAGTCGGTGATGCGGAATTCTGCCCAGTCACGGGCTTCTAGCCCTTGTTTGGCGGCATTTTCCTGCAGGTAGCGTTGCACCTGCCCTAATGCGTCAGTAGGGAGAGTGGCTTCCTGGCTGAATGCAGCCAGGGGCAAAAGCAGGGCTACAAGGAGTAAACAGGAGGTGAGGTAGGATTTGAACATAGTTGTCATGATTTTAAAATAGCCAAAGTCGGTTTCAATCCGCCGGAAAAGTAAGGATATTTTGAATGTGTTAAGGAAGTGCTCGTTTAGGAATCTGGGGAATTAACGTTTGGGCGACAAAGTTAGCTCAAAAGCTGCCGTCCCAATTCACATCTCCCATTTTGATGCCGATGAAATCCTGGTTATTCAGCCCGCTAGCAGGCATGCTGGGGATGGGCAGGCTTTCAGGGAAAGGGGCTGACCAGGGGTTGGCGGGATTCGGGAAGACATAGCTGGCGGGTACAAAGCGCCAGGATGGCACGGCGGCCAGCGCTATATCGATGCCGAGGATGAGGCGGCGCAGGATGATCATATCGAGCGTAGTGATGGAATGCGAATTATTGACATCAGCAGCGATATGCTTGTAGGGGCTATCAAAAGGCTCGACGCCGAGGATGTGGCGGTTGATGAGCAAGATGTCAAAAGTAGAAATGCCATTGAGGTGATCGCCGGGGCGTGCCATGCCAAGGGTATAGCTTTGCTGTGGTGCCAACCCGGTGAAGCTGTATGCGCCATTGCCATCCGTAGTGATGGGTAAATTGCTTTGGCCTGCCAATGAAGCCTGCACTGCGGGAATGGGCAAGCCGTCTCCCCGGCGCACGGTGCCGCTTAGAGGCTGAGCTGGGGCCGGCAACTGTGCCAGCGGCAAGCTATACATCGAGCGGCCATAAGTAGCGGCATAGAGCTCTTGCGAAGGCTCGTGCAGGCAGAGGTCGCTCACCACAATGGCCGGCAGCCCCTGGCTGATGTTGTTCCAGGTATTGCCAGCATTGAAGCTAGCGAAGACGCCGACGTCATTTGCGAGATAGAGGTTGGCGGGGGAATCCGGGTCGATCACGATTTCGTTGACGGGCACCTCAGGCAAGCCACCGGAAATATCGAGCCAGCTTTGCCCGCCATCCGTGGTCTTAAATACATGGGGCAGATAATCATCAAAGCGGTAGCCAGAGAAAGTGACATAAGCCGTGAGGGCATCGGCAGGGCAGGCTGCCACGCGCGTCGCCCAGCGGCGAGGCAGGGCGCTCGACAAGAGCTGCCAGTCTTGGCCGCCATCGGGCGTTTTCCACACCAGGCCGTTGTCGGTAGCGACATAGATCAGGTTCGTATCTACAGCCGAGACGGAGATGGAGGTGATGGTGCCATAGGCCAGGTTGCCCGGCTCGTCTGGCCCGGTCAAATTATCGCTGATAGCCGACCAGGACAGGGCGCGGTTGTCGGATTTATACAGGCGGAAAGTACCGTAGTAGAGGCTGCGAGGGTTGAGGGGGTTGAAGACGAAGGGCGTATTCCAGTTGCGGCGGTCGGTGCTGGGCACGCCGGCCAGGGCGAATTGAAAAGAGGTGCCCCCGTTGATTGAGCGCCGCAGGATGCCGTATTGAGACTCGCCATAGACGAAGTTGTTGTCGGTGGGGTCCACCAGGCAGTAGAAGCCATCGCCCGGGAGGATGCCCCGCCAGTCGGTGGTATTGCCAGTAGTAGTGCGGATGGTGCCGTTGTCCTGAGTGCCGCCGTAGCGCCGCTGGGGGTCGCTGTAATCTACTTCGCAGGTATAGAACTGGATAAGGGGCAGGCCTTTTTTATGTTCCCAGGATTGGGCGCTGTTTTCGGAGATATACAGCCCGCCATCATTGGCCAGCACCAGGTAGTCCGGGTTGTTGGGGTCGATATAGAGGTCGTGCTGATCGACGTGGACGCCGCTGCCGACGCCCACCCAGTTTTGACCGCCATTGGTAGTGCGGAAGAGGTTGATGCTGGGGAAATAGACGGTTTCCGGATCGTGAGGGTGGGGGAAAAGGCGGCCAAACCACCACATGAAATTGGGCCCGGTGATGCCAGACGTACCGGTCGAAAACCAGCTATTGCCCCCGTCATTGGAACGATAGACGCCCATGATGTGGCCGATGGGGGTGATGTACTGAGCATAGATGACCTGCGGGTCAGCAGGCGAGAGCGCCAGGCCGATGCGCCCGGCTTCACCCTGAGGCAGGCCGTTGGTGAGCTTTTCCCAGGTATCCCCCCCGTCATAAGAGCGGTAGATGCCGGAAGAATAGCCGCCGTAATAATAGTACTCCGGGCGGCGTACGCGTTCCCACATCGCAGCGTAGAGCGTATCCGGCCGGTTGGGGTGCATGGCCAAGTCAATTGCGCCAGTGGAATCATTGAGGAAGAGTACCTGTTCCCAGCTCTGCCCGCCGTTGGAAGAGCGGTAAACACCTCTTTCGGCATTATTGCCGAAGAGCCTGCCCATGGCAGCGGCATATACCCGGTTGGGGTTGGCAGGATGGACAGCGATGCGCCCGATGCTGCCGCTGTTTTCCAATCCGCTATGCTGCCAGGTATTGCCACCGTTGATGCTTTTATAGATGCCCACACCTTCGTAAGCCAGGGATCCTCCGCCAGCATTGGCTTCGCCCGTGCCAGCATAAATGACCGCGGGATTGGACGGCGCTATTTCTATATCGCCGATAGAGAGGCTGAGCGCATCATCAAAAATCGGCGTAAAGGTATTGCCGCGGTCGTAAGACCGGAAGATGCCGCCAGAAGCCGCGCCGACGAAAATAGTATTCGGGTTGGCGGGGTGAATCGCCAGGTCGGCAATCCGCCCGACGATGTTCGTCGGCCCACGAAACACCCACGGGCTGCTGAGGCCGCGCATGGCATAGGCAGCGGCAGCGGCTTGCTGCTGGCGCATGGCTTCTACATACTTGGCTTGGTCGATCTGGCCGGTGGGGTAGGCCCGCTGGCGGTAAAACCAGTCATTGGGGATTGGCTCGGCACCCGCTTCAGCCTGGTCAGCCTGGCTGCATTGGAAAAGGCTGGCTGCCAGCAAGCAGGCTATCAGGAAATGGAGCAATGCCCAAGCTGGGCAGCATTTTCCGCTTTCATAAATGTTAGGTTGCTGGTGATGGCGCATTGGGCAAAGATAGGCCTTGCCCTTGAAAAAAGGGAGCTATTCCATTAGTTTTCAGCTTCGAGTTGTGAGTTTTAAATTTTAGCTCTGCTTTCAAGAGGCGGCTTTGCCCAAAGCATAAAAACGGCTTTTGATACTGATAGCGGCTCAGTATACTCCTTTGCAGGCGCTTTTACATCCTGGTCACCACCCAACGGGCGAGGGCAGGGGCGTGCAGGCCAATGGCGGCCAGGAGTTTGCCGTGGCCGGTGAAGACGAATTGCCGCTTGCGGCGATAGATGGCACGGGCCATCACGCGGGCAGCTTTGTCGGCAGGCCACATCAGGTGCTTTGGGCGTCGGTCGGCGCGCTCTGGCCGATAGACGCCTTCGTTATCAACTTTAGCGATTTCGCTTTCCACAAAACCAGGGTGGATGGTGGTGCAGCTCACCCCACTGCCTTGCAGCTCCACTGATAGCGTGCTGCCGATGGAGCGCACCGCGGCTTTGGAAGCGGCATAAGCGCCGGTGCTAGGGAAGGGCAGATAGGCCGAGACACTGCCGATGAGGGCAAGCCGCCCCTGGCTTTGGCGCAGGTGTGGCAGCGCGTAGCGAGCGGTCAAGGCCAAGCCGGTGACGTTGACGTCGAACTGCCGGCGCCATTCAGCAGCGCTGAGGCGCTCTATTTTGCCGTAGACGCCGAAGCCGGCATTGGCTACGGCTACATCCAGCCGGCCAAAATGGGCGACGATTGCTTCGGCGCAGGCGGCAATCTGGGCTTCCTCTGCTACATCACAAGGCAGCGCCAGGGCTTCGACCCCGCTTTTCTGCAGCTCGGCTAATACTTCGGCTAGCTTGTCTTCCCGGCGGGCAGAAATGGCCAGCTTGCCGCCCTGGGCGGCAAATTCCAGCGCTAAATAGCGCCCAATGCCGGCTGAGGCGCCGGTGATCCATATTACCTGGTCTTTGAACATGCGCTTGTCTTTTAGGGGGGCAAGATAGGTTTTTTTAAGGAAAGTGGGCTCGATGGTGAACCTGCTTGGTTTACAATACCGTCAAGCCCGCTTTGCGGTAGGGTGACAGCAGGCCGTGGCTGGGGGGGAGCTCGGTGAGCAGCACATCCAGCTCAGCCAGGGAGCAGACCCGGATTTTCTGCACCGAGTTGAGTTTTTCGCCAATGGCATGGACGACTACTTTCTTGGAGGCCTGGATCATGGCTTTTTTGACCGTCACCACTTCCCAGTCAGAATCGGTGACGCCTTCGGTGGCGTCAATGCCGTTGGTGCCCATGATGCACAAATCAGGGCGCACCCCTTGCAGCGCCTGGATGACCTCGCCGCCGATGCTAATGCGGGCTGTTTTGGATAAGGTGCCCCCTATAAAAATGACTTCGCTGTTGGAGTGGTCCAGCAGTTGCATGGCCGTAGATAGGCTCACCGTCAGGAAAGTAACCCGCAATTCGGGCGGCAAGATGCGGGCAATCTCCAGGTTGGTAGAGCCTCCGCTGATGAGCACCAGCATGCCGTCGCGCAGCAGGCTGATGGCCTTGCCGGCAATGATGGTTTTTTCCTGGTAGGCATAGATGTCGTTCTCCCGATAGGAATACATCTGATAAGACTTGGACAAGGCGCCGCCCCGGACCTTGATGATTTTATCGGCATCGGCCAAATCCTGCAAGTCGCGCCGGATCGTATCTTCTGATACATCAAACCGATGGCCGAGGTCTGATAGCAGCACCTTGTTGTGGATGTTGATTTCCCGGAGGATGAGCGACTGTCTTTCTTCTTTTAACATAATTAAATCTTGCAGGTTGTTGCAAAAATAGGCCCTTTAACTTGGAATGCCGGCTTTTCTGTCGAATAATTTGCAAAATATTGCAAAATAATGGGCTTTTTATTTGCAGGCTCAAGAAAAAGCGCTAACTATGTTCGGTTATTTGATTATTCACTCACTACTAAATGCAGGAATTTATGTTGCAGATGAACTTTAAACGAAAGCTGCTGCCCTTAGCACTGCTTTGGGCGCTGCCCCTGTTTGCCTTCGGGCAGCGGGTCAACTTCTCCGTCCGCGGCACCGTGACTGACGAAGCGGGGGAGCCGCTGATCGGGGTTACGATCGTGCTGGCGGAAGCGCGTACTGGCACGGTTACAGACTTCAACGGCTACTATGATTTATCAGGGGCAGTCACCCCCGGCAGCTACACCTTGCAAGCAAGTTATGTAGGGCATTCCAGCTACACCGAAGTTATTGCGGTTGATGCCGCTGGCGGCACGCTCGTCAGAGACATTACTTTGAGAACGGATATCCTGGAATTGGACCAGATTATCGTCACCGGCAACTCGCCTACGTCGACCCGCAAGCAGTTGGGCAACAACATCAGCGTAGTGGATGGCCGCAGCGTGGGCCAGGCCGGCACCCCCAACACCCTGGCGGCGCTGAGCGGTAAGGTGATGGGGGCTCAGATTAGCCAGAACGATGGCAACCCAGCAGGTGGTATCTCGGTGCGCCTGCGCGGCCCTAGCTCCATCAATGGCTCTTCTGACCCGCTTTACATCGTGGATGGCGTCATCGTGGATAACAGCTCCACCAACGTCATCAACCTCAGTGCAGATGCCATGACCACGGGTCTGCGCGGCGGCCAAAACCGCCTGGTTGACATCAACCCTGCCGACATCGAGCGCATCGAAGTCATCAATGGCGCTTCGGCGGCAGCGCTTTATGGCTCCCGCGCTGCCAACGGCGTCGTGCAAATCTTCACCAAGCGCGGCAAGAGCGGCAAGCCGACTATCGAGTTCAGCACCGCCATGAGCATGAGCCAGGTGCGCAAGAAGGTCTTTATGAGCCAGCATAACGAGCGCTTTGGCGTCAAAGGCAACGACCGCCTGGAAACCACCCAAGACCGCCTCACCGTGCTGTTGCACCTTGGCCCTTCTGAAGCTACGCTGCTGAGCCAAGGCGTCAATTTCACCAAAGTTGGCCCGGTCAACCGCTTGCTAGTCACGGATAAGTACGAGGTTCAGCGCTACGACATGCAAGACGAGATATTCACCAATGCCTTCGGCACGGAAAACTACCTGTCGGTTTCCGGTGGCAATGACAAGACTAACTACTTTGCCTCTTTTGGTTATACCAATAATGATGGTATCATCCAAAACACTAACTTCACTAAATATACCGGCCGTTTACGCGTCAATCAGACCCTCGCGGACTGGGCCACGGTTTCGGTCGGCCTGGCTTACAACTACAGCCAGAGCCAGGATTTGCCCAACGGCAACAACTTCTTCAGCCCCATCAGTACCATGTTTATCATGGACAACGTGTGGGACATTACCGAGCGCGACGATGCCGGCAACCTCAAGCAGGTGGAACTGGTGCGCATGAACCCGCTGACGATCATCGAGACCTTTGACATCACCCAGCGCACCAACCGCAGCATCGGCGATGTTCAGCTCAACCTCTATCCGGCCAAGGGGCTTACCATCAATGCAATCCTTGGCTACGACACCTATTCCCTTGTGGGCAACGAATTCCGCCCCCGAGTACCCTATGCGGGGGTGGCCGCTACCTTCTTCCCCGATGGCTACGTCAGTAATGCTACCAGCAACGTAACCTTGATGAACCACGACCTCATGGTCAACTACACCAAGAACCTGTCGGATGCCATCAGTTCGACCACCACGGCGGGCTACCAGATCCAGAACGACCGCAACCATTTCACTGCTCAGGAAGGGCGTGATTTGGCGCCTTTCGTGCAGACCATTTCTGCTGCTGCCAATTTGTTTAGCGCGCCGGCGCAGAGCATCGCTCAGCGCAGCGTATGGGGGTATTTCCTCCAACAGACTTTTGGCTATAACGACCAGGTTTTCGTCACCTTAGCCGGGCGTATGGACGGGTCTTCGGCTTTTTCACCCGACAACCAGAACCTGTTCTATCCCAAGGCCAGCGCCAGTTGGGTGCTTTCCGACTATTGGAAAGATAGCGACCTGCGCAAGTCGATCAGCTCGCTTAAGCTGCGCGCCAGCTATGGCCAGGCCGGCAACCTTACCGGCATTGGGCCTTACGACCGCTACAACAATTACGTGACCGGCCAGCTCGGCGGCCTGACATCGGTGACGCCTTCTACGGTATTGGCTAACCCGGACGTGAAGCCTGAGCGCATGACGGAGTTCGAGTTTGGTGCAGATATGGCCTTCGCCAACAACCGCATCGGTTTGAACGTGACCGTTTACAACCAGGATATCCAAGACCTGCTGCTGACCCGCCCGCTTCCTCCTACCGCTGGCGGCAACTTTATCGTGACCAATGAAGGCTCGATGACCAATAAGGGCATAGAATTCCTGCTGCAAGCCGCCCCGGTTGTCACCAACAGGCTGCGCTGGAACTTGGGCCTGATGTGGTCGCGCAACCGCAACCAGCTGGACGGTATTGACGGCGTGCTTTCCCTGCGCGGCAGCGACGGCGCACAAGCGGCTATTAATGGCCAGCCTTATGGCTTGTTCTATGGGCGCTATTACGCTCGCGATGCCTCTGGCAACCTGTTACTTACCAGCCAGGGGCTGGCACAGCCGGAGCGTGGTACTCAAGGGGCAGACCAAATCCTGGAAGGGACCGTCGTCCGCAATGCGGAAGGGCAGCCTTCAGGCGTCGAATTGCGTAAAATCATTGGCGACCCGAACCCCGACTGGTTTGGTGCATTGACCTCTGACCTGAGCATCGGCAAGTTCTCCTTCCGCGTCCAGTTCGACGCTATCTGGGGCTTCGATGTTTACAACTGGAACCGTATCACCCAAAACAACGTTGGGCAGGGCGAGATTGCGGAAAGGGAAATTAAGGGCGAGTTGCCGCGTGGTTACGTGGCCTCTATCGCTGGCGGTGTCACCGGGCAGCGTATCCAGGAGGAGCATATCGAAGATGGTTCGTTCGTCAAGCTGCGGGAGTTGGCGCTGACTTATGATTTCGGCAAGGTTGGCCAAACGTTCAGCAACCTGAACATCAGCTTGATCGGCCGCAACCTCATTTCGTTTGACAGCTACCAGGGCTACGACCCAGAAACCAACTCGGCGGGCCAGACCGACCGTGTGCGCGGCGACGACTTCGGCAACGTGCCCATCCCGCGGATGTTCCAGTTGCGCCTTGGCGCTCGTTTTTAATGGCTATTTTGCGAATCTTAAAAAACTATTGGCATGAAAATCAAACAATTCATCATATTAGCGGCGATGCCCTTCCTTATGCTGTTGGGCTCGTGCGAAAAGGAGTACCTCAACCCGAATGCCGCCACCAGCGAAGAAGCGCTCAACAGCGTAGACGGGCTACTGGGTATGGTGGTCGGCTTGAAGCGGACCTATTCGGTAGGGGCGCTCAGCTCCCTGTTCAACCTGGTGTCGGCCAATGGGCTCAGCACCGGCGAGCTTTACGTCATCAATACGGGCAACGGTGAACTAGCCGCCTTGGAAGCCGGCAATCAGACGCTGGGCAATTCCAATGCTTTCGTGAGCAATATCTGGGCGAGCCTCAATATCGTCAATGCCAACAGCCAGTTGCTGATCGAAAACGCCTCCAACATCAGCGATGTGCGTACTTCTACGGCGGTGCTGGTTTATGGCCACTTCTTCAAGGCCTTAGCCATCGGCACGATGGCGCAGTTTTGGGAGCAGGTACCCACCCAAGCTACCACTGCCGCAGATTTCCTCGACGGCAAGTTTGCCACTTTTAAGCCGCGTGAACAAGCGTTGGCAGATGCCATCGCCCTGCTCGAAGCTGGCGCCACCGCCATTGCAGCTAACCCGCCTTCAGCTTATTTCAATAGTAAGGTAGGTACCAGTATCGATATCGCCAACGCTACTGCAGCGCTGCTGGCCCGCTACTACAACATGCTCGGCCAGCACGACAATGCATTGGCAGCGGCAGGCAAAGTGGATTTGACCAAAAAATCCGTCTTCGCCTTTGATGCCCTCAACCAGAACCCGGTGTTCCGCACGGCATTGGTAAATAACAATACTTATGACGGCCTGCATAACTTCGGCCTGGAAGGCGAACTGGCCCCCGACCCCAATGATGGCCGCATCCCCTTTTACCTGGGCAGCAACCCTTTGACCAACGTCAAGGTCCAGGGCTTTTTCAAAGCGGACATCGACGCCATCCCGGTCTATCTACCCGGCGAGGTCATCTTGATCAGGGCGGAAGCGCTGGCGCGCAAAAACGATCTACCCGGCGCCATTGCGGAGCTGAATAAGGTGCTGACCAAGACCGATGATGCGTTCAATCTCAACGCTAACCTGCCGGTTTATAGCGGCCCCGAGACGCAGGAGGCTGTTCTGCAGGAAATCTACCGCAACCGCTGCATCGAGCTGTATATGTCGGGCCTGAAGCTGGAAGATAGCCGCCGCTTTGGCCGCCCCGGCCCTCCAGGTGGCGAACGCAACCGCAATTTCTACCCCTACCCACTGCGCGAAAGGGACAACAACCCGAATACGCCGGCTGATCCGCCGGTGTAGGTGGTGGTCGTTGATGGTTGATGATGGTGCCCGGTGGTAGAGGCAATTCATGAATTGTCTCTACCACCCACCACCGGCCGCCGCCCCACCCCCCGGGGCAAAGCGAAGGCGCTGGGTCGTTTAACGACCCAGCGCCTTCGCTTTTTTGTGACCTCCATTACACAATATCCCGCCCCTTAAGCCTTATCTTTGCCGAAAAGGCACGTTATGAAACATACATTGACCCTCCTCGCCCTGACTGCTGCGCTGCTGCTGGGCAGTTGCCGCGACAAGACATCTAGCGCCTCCCAAGCGGAGGGTGCAGATAACGAAGCCCTCGCCTTAGCCGACATCCACCCCGGCAAAAAGCTGATGGAGACCAATTGCTACCTCTGCCACAGCCCCTCGGCTCCGGAAAATGAAGGCCGCATCGGCCCGCCCATGGCGGCCATCAAAGCTTATTATCTGGCAGAAGATCCGACTTTGGAGCAGTTCACCCAGGAGATGCTCGCCTTCCTCAACCAGCCCTCGGCCGAAAAAGCCAAAATGAAGGAAGCGGTGGCGCGCTACGGCCTGATGCCCTACCAGCAGTACTCGGAGGAGAACATCCGGCAGATTGCCGCCTTTATATACGAATATCAGATCGAAGAGCCAGACTGGTTCCCCGCCCATTGGGAAGCCCAGCACGGCGGTACCTATCAGCAGCGCGGCAAGCTGGTCGAAGCCGCCGCCGATGCCCCGAAATCGCTGGAAGAGCTGGGCCTGGAATACGCCCTGGGTACCAAGGAAGTACTAGGCAAAAACCTGATGGGGGCGCTGCAATCGAAAGGCGCGCTGCACGCCCTGGAGTTCTGCAATACCCGCGCCCTTCCCCTCACCGACAGCATGTCCCGCCACTATGGCGCTGACATCCGCCGGGTGTCGGACCAGCCCCGCAACCCGGATAACCGGGCGAATGCCGAAGAACTGGAGTACATCGCCCAATTCAAAAAGCAGATCGCGGCGGGCGAAGAGCCCCGACCAGTGGTGCTGGAAAAGGCGGGCATCGCCCAGTTTTACTACCCCATCGTCACCAACACGATGTGCTTGCAATGCCACGGCAAAAAGGACGCCCTCCAGCCGGAGCTGCTCCGCAAGCTCGCCAATCTCTATCCCGCTGACCAGGCCGTCGGCTATGCCGAAAATGAGGTGCGGGGGATTTGGAGCGTGCGGATGAAGAAGGGGGAGTAGGTGCAGACATACCTGGTGGAATATGATGAGGATAAGTGGAATTAGCCTCATCGGGGAACTTATACCTGCCCCTCAGCGGTTTCCCCCACCGTTATGAAACCTCAACGCCACCATCCGATCGAGCTCCTGAGCCGCGACGAGTTCCGGGAAGCCGTCTTTGCCCGCGACGGCCATCGTTGCGTGATCTGCGGCGCGCCGGCCCAAGATGCCCACCACATCATCGAGCGC
Source organism: uncultured Phaeodactylibacter sp. (assembly GCA_964432875.1). Taxonomy (GTDB): domain Bacteria; phylum Bacteroidota; class Bacteroidia; order Chitinophagales; family Saprospiraceae; genus JACJYE01. The sequence goes on from CAYSPJ010000017.1 coordinate 52,245, forward strand.
CGGCTGTTCAAAGCCGCGCATGAGCAGGGCGGCTATTTCCTGGACAACGGCGCTTCGCTCTGCGGCCCGCACCACATCGAGGCGGAGCAGACGACTTTGTCCTGCGACGCCATCCGCGAGCGCTGCGGCATCGAGCGCATTGTGCTGCCGGAGCATCTGTACCCCGATTTCCAATACGACAAATGGGGCAACATCATCACCGAGAAAGGCCGGATCAAGGGCGAGTTGTTCTATGACGAGTCGGTGCAGAAAATCCTCCGGGGCGACGATTTCATCAAGTACTTCAAGTACCCGCGCACCTACCACCTGCCCTGGAGCGCCCCTTCCGCCGACGATAAGGTGCTGGAAGACGAATCCGTATTTACTGGCCAGGAAGTGGTGGTCACCGAAAAAATGGACGGCGAGAACTTCACCGGCTACAACGACTACTGCCATGCGCGCAGCGTGGATTCGCCCAATCACCCCTCGCGCCACAAAGCCAAAGAAGTCTGGTTCCAGCGCGCCTACTTGCTGGACGACAACATGCGGGTGTGCGGCGAGAACCTCTACGCCAAGCACACCATCCACTACCGCGAGCTGAAATCCTACCTGCTCCTCTTCTCCGTCTGGATCGACGACCGCTGCCTCTGCTGGGACGAGACGCTCGAATACGCCGAACTGCTCGACCTGCCCACGCCGGAGATCATCTACCGCGGCCCCTACCAGCGCGAAGCCATCGAGCAGGCCTACGCCGACTACCGCCGCCAGGCCGCCCGCGAGATGGAGGGCTTCGTGCTGCGCCGCGCCGGGGAGTTCCGCTTCTTTGATTTCAGCCGCTCCGTCGCCAAGTTCGTCGAGCCACAGTTCCGCCAGCAGCTCAATGAGGCGCATGGGCATTGGATCAGCCGGAAGGTGAGGGAGAATGGGGTGGGGGAGTGAGGGGAACTGGAGTGGCTTGTGGCGCTGCTTGTACAAAAGAGTATATGCTGTATGCGGGCATGAGAGGTGAAGTTGGGTTTCGAGCTACGAGCTGCGAGTTTCGAGTTTCGAGCTGATGCGGGACCGCCACTCGCAGCTCGCCACTCGCAGCTCGCCACTCGCAGCTCGCCACTCGCAGCTCGCCACTCGTAGCTCAGCGCTCCAGCCGCCGTGGCTGGATAGCATAGGCCGCCGCCGGGTTTTCCACCAGCAACTGCTGTATTTCGGCGGGGCTAAAGCCCGCCCGCTCCAGTTCGGGGACGACCAGCCGGAAAATGGCGGTGAAAGGCTTGAAAGACTGCGCTGCCGCCCCATGGGTGTACCAGCCCGCATCGTGCGAGATAAGGGTGCGATGCAACAGCCCCGCGTCTTTCAGGTTTTGAATCATGGCGATGTAATCCAGCAGCGCAGTGCGGTCGCCCTGGTGGTCGGCGGGGTCGATCCAGCCCATGCCGTCCAGGGAGACCCAGGCGCCCCGGCGGGCAATCTCGACATGGGCGGCGCGGCTGCCCTCCTGGGCGTGGGTCCACATCAGCGCTTCCGGGGCGACGCCTTCTTCCGCCAGTATCTCCAGTTCGCGGAAAGCGCCGGCCTCCGTCCCGGTATGCGCCACGATGGCCAGCCCGGTCTCCCGGTGGGCGATGGCGGCGGCCCGCACCAGCTTCTCGTGCAAGGGCGAGAGCGGCACGTCCACCCCTATCTTGATGAAGCCCGGCCGGATGCCCGTGCCTTCGATGCCTGCTTCCCACTCCTGCACCCAGCGCCGGGCCAACTGCTCCGCCGTTTCGGTATGGGCATGCTTCGGCAAGTGTACATCCTGGCGCGCGCCATAATAGCCCGTATTGGTCAGGATCTGCAAGCCCGTGGAATCGGCCAGCCGCCGCAAGAGGCGCGGGTTGCGGCCGAGGTAGGCGGGCGTACATTCCAAGAAAGTGCGTACGCCTTGCGCTTGCATCTCTTGCAGGTAAGGCAGGATGAGTCGGAAAGCGCCTTCCTCATCCCAGTCTGCGGGCTTAATGCTATCCGCGCCCGACCAGTCTAGGAAGACGTGCTCGTGGATGAGCGCCACCCCCATGCTGTCGGCAGGGATGGGCCCGTTGACGGTCATGAGGTAGGTGGCTTGCGGCACGGGCTGGCAGGCGGTGAGCAGGGCTATGCAGTACGCAAGGAAAAGGAGGTTTTTCATGCTGGCGAGGTTTTTATTCCCTAAAGATAGGCATAAGCGGGGATTTTGGAGCGCGTGAGGAGTGGAAATGCGGGCGAGTAGGGGGAAAATGGGATTGTAATCTGAAATTGTTATGATAATTTCGGATTATAATCGGGGAAAGCGTTTCCGACTTCCTCCTGCAAAGCAACGCCAAAGCCTATGACTACGCCACCGAGATATTGAAGGATTTACGGGATTTAGCCGAGTATCAAAACAGGCAGGATGGGTTCCGGGCCAGGATGGAGAACCTGCGGCAGGAATACGGCCGGCGCCCTGCTCTGGTGAACCGATGGGTAAAGGCTGGGTTGGTGGAGAAATAGCTCAAGCCGCAGCGTAAGGCGTATAGCTGCGCATAACTGGCGAGTGGAAGGCGAGCACCAGATCAGACGCCAGCACGCCTCTATCCAATAGTTCTTGCCCGATTTCCAGGTCGGTGCCGTCGTAGCGCAGCCAGACTTTCCCATCTGTTTTTACCTCGATATGCACCAAAGGGCCGTAAGTTCGCTCGGTCTTGTCCCAACCGTCGGTCATGACGAGGTACTGGCCGTGCTGTTCGTCAATAGCCAACAGGGCCTCATAAGCCTCAACTTGTGTCAGCTTTGCTTGGACGCCTTCGATGATTTGCCGGGCAATCTGTCTGTAAGCAGCTAGTTTGTCCATGATAAGATGTTTTTATTGGATGGGTCGAAAAGGATAAGCCTCAAACGGGTCATGGGTAATGACCCACCCATCGCCAATGAGTGCTTGTTTGACCGCCTCGTGAAAGATATCTTTCGCAGACACTTCGTATGCTTGATTTAGTTACGACACAAATATACTGTTTATCTGCATCAACCGCAAAAAAGCCAGTGCCAAATTTCATTTCGTGGCGGCTATATTGCGGAGGTAAGAAGGGGAGTAGAGGATGAAGGGGCTTTGGGTGGGTGTAACTATTTACCATAGGAAAAAAGCTTCGAGCCACGAGTTGCGAGTCACGAGCTTTAGTCCATTTCTCCAAGATTAAATTCTGAACTATATAGGGGAACGATTTTTTCCATGGTTGAAACTCGGCAATCTCCTTTCGCCAAGGTCAGACTCGAAGCTCGAAGCTAGTTAAATAGTTACGGGTGGGTTATACAGCCCAGTTTAGAGAGAATTCGGCGCGCGAAGTAGTGAAAAAATGGACTTAGAGCCAGATTGAGCAAACAATCAGCGCGCTAAGTGGCAAAAAAAGGGACATAGATCCAGATTGAGCAAATAATCAACGCCTTCAAAACCGCCACAGGGACTACCAAAGCCATCTTCCTCACCCTGATCAGCACCTACGGCCTGGCACCCGGCCCTTATGGCGACCTGGTGCAGAACGATATTGGGATGGAGGCGCTGTTTCGGGAGGGGTAGTAAGGGGAAACCTGGTACCATGCTCCATAATTACCCCGTAAATGCGACAGAAATTTGGAAAAATAACCCCGTATTTGTGCATTTTTTTGCCTAAATTTACCCCGTAAATGGGAATAAACGAGGTCAAATCGGGCAAGCAGGGCCGCCTGCGCTCCCTCCATGAATTCATGGACCGCGCCGATCACCCCTTCGCCATCAGGCTTTTGACCAACCGCTTCTCCGTGGAGGCGGCCAAAACCCCAAGCGGCACGCCGTACTATTTGATGAATTTGCCTTATTACCTGTCGGCTAAATTGAAGGCGTATGCGGCGTGGATGGTGGGGGAGTATGGGGGCGAGCCAAACTGACAGCCAAAATCTCAAAATGATGAACAACCCAGCCAAAACTTTCATCCAAAGGCTGCCTGCCTTCGAGCACGAGTTTGACGGCGACCCGCGCTGGGAACTCGTTTTCAGCAATGGCAAGCGCAAGTGGTTTTACCTGGTCGTTTCGTACTACCAGGGCAGCTATTACATAGCCGAACACTTCGGCGATCTTGACTCCATCGAGCTGGACGAGCAGGGCGAAATGGCCGCCGATACGCACCATGAAACCTACGACTTCGATGAAAAAAAGTGGGCAAAGTTGTTTTCCCTGGCCTTGGAGCATCTGGATAGGGTGGAAAAGGACTGGGTCGGCGAATACCGCCAACTGGTCAGGAAATTCCCCTACAAGTACCGCCAAGGCGTGATCCACAGCAAACTGGCGCGGCATTATTGCCCGGATATCCGGCGCATCGACCAGGAACTCGGCGGCGAAAACCTGCGGAAATTTGTGGACATGGTCGAAAACAGAAAGATAAACCCCTTCCATGACGGCAGGGTGAAAGACCTCACCGCAGCCAAGTACTTCGAGTACTGCAAAGTGGCCTACCTGAACAGCCACTTGGATTTGGACGAGCAAACTAAGCAACTGCCCGGCATCGAACTGTACAAATTATTCGCCGACGGGCGGCACGAAGGCCTCACTGAAATTGAGCAGGATTCGGTCGAAGCATTCAGGGATTGGATGGAAGACAAGCACCCGAAAAGGCAGCGCGGCGGACACCCCTGGGAAATACTGCGCGGCGGGAACACCACCCACATCTCGCTATACGTCTCCAAAAGACAGTACGGGGCTGACAACGAGTACGAAATCAAACTCTTGGGCAATTCGATCGTCCGAATTGCCGAAACCCTGAAAATCTACCTCGGCCTGATGGACGCCCAACTCACCGTATCCCTCGACGATCCCGAAAAGATCCGGAAACGGCTGCTCGGGCAGGATAGCATCGGGATTGTGCCGGAATTTTTGAGCTTGCACCGGGCAGAGAATATGTTTGACGGCCACATAGACGACGTCATGCATCTGTACTCCTTCGGAAATGCCCAAAAGGAAATATGCAGCCTGGCTTCGTGGAAGGAGTTGCCTTGCCTTCGGCCGGGTGCGGGGTTGTGAAGGTGCGTCAATACACAAACACACGGAAAGCCTTTCCGAGCCGGAAACCTGCATACGCCTGGCGTGCGCATGTCTCCATAAACTGCAGCGTCTTATCACATTCTTCCATAAGAAATTTACCCTCTGAGCTGACGACAATGACCGGATCATATTTCTCAAATGAATGCCGTATATTTTCAATAGTCCACACAAAATTTACTCCCCGAACTTCAGCAGGAGCTCCGGGTTGATGACCTTGAACGAAACCCGCTCGCCTTCGAACCGCTGTTCTTTCAACGGCCGGACGACGATCCCTTCCGCCCACACTTCCGGGGAGACGACGGAGCGCCGAGTAGCCATCGCCACCAGAGCCGGAATGTCGTTTACGAGGCTGAAATTCGCATCCAGCACGGGTACCATCGGCAAGTCGAGTCGTTCGAGCGTGCTTTGGTAGTCGGCAAAATCCAGATAGGCATAGCGGTCGATGTCGAACAGGTTGAAAAACCTCGAAGTCTGCCCACGCAGGCGCAGCTTATTGCCGTTTATGCCCTCCCCGATGATTTCGCCCTGCAGGGCAAAATTTCCGCCGAGACTGCGCAGTTTTTGCTCCACCTCGAGTTCGCGCGCAACTTTCCAGAGCGTATTGGCATCATCCTCGATGAGTTCGAGGTTCCGGCTGCAGACGCCGAAATCGCCGTTGCGGAGGTAATAAGTGACGGAAGAGCCGTCGAGCTTTTCGGCGATAAAGCACGGTTCGCCCTGAAGCGCATCCAGCATGGGCTGAAGAACCTGCACCCGCGTCTCGTCCGTTTTGGGTACGAATCCCGGGAAACCGCCCTTAACAGTTCCACTCAGGGAGGCGGGT
>CAYSPJ010000018.1:0-32457 GCA_964432875.1 uncultured Phaeodactylibacter sp.
TAGGTAGTTGGTATTCCCAGCCAAATCTTCTACTTTTGCCGCATTGCATAATCATTCAAAAACATCGCTAGCTATGATGCGTTTATCCGGCATTTTTTTCTTGCTTACCCTCGTGCTTTCCTGTGGGCAGCAGCCTGCTTCCGAAAGCCAGGCCGCTTTTGATACCACTGGCTTTGTCCTGGAAGACATCTCTGGTGCCCCTGGTTACCAGCGGGCTATTCAACGCAACGACAAGGGGGTCCTCCTTCAGGAGGGCTTGCTGTTGAATGGGGTGCCAGAAGGCACCTGGATACAGTACGGCGAGTCTTCTCCGCTACCCCTCAAGCTCATCAGCTTTGTGCACGGCAAATATGACGGCCCTTATATAGAATATGGACAGCAAGGTCAGGTCAAGCTGCGTGCCTATTATAAGGAAAATCAATTGGACGGCTATTGGTCACAATTTAGCTTCGGGCGGCTCGAAAATAGCGCTACTTATAAGAACGGCCAATTAGACGGCCCTTCCTACGAATACGATAAATTTTCTGGCAAGCTGCAAAAGGAGATCCACTACAAGGATGGCAAATTGCACGGCAGCTACCGTTTCTTCAACGAAGCCGGCGAGTTGACGATGGAGTATGAATACCGCGATGGGGAAAAAATCTCCGGCGGTATGGTAGAGGGGGAGTAGCTGCTTCATAGCATCGGCTTAAGGCGAAGCTTGGCAAAATGAATAAGCCCTTGCACTTGTTCGTATTAGCGTCTGCCCCTAAGAGCATTTAGGAGAGCCTCAAGTAGCCCTTTGGCCTCAAAAACTAAGCCGCCGGCCGAATTTAGGGGAACGAGCCAGCCCACTCTTTGGTTTTGTCATTGGACTTCCATACTTTTATGGTGGACGTGAAAAAAAAGTTGCTCATGATTTATCCATTAACTTTCGCCGCTTGCCTGGCCAGCTTGGCTCTTTGGTTTGCCTACCGCTCTGACGAAGCCAAGAGCAGGTTTTTGCAAACCTTGTTCTTTGCAGTGTTATCCGCATTTATCGCCTCGGTAGCCTTGGCAAATGCCGCCTGGGAGGATAAACTCGGGGTGCTGTTCCGCGATTTGCTAGCCATGTCGGGCTTTGGCCTGGTTTTTCAGTTCTGGTCTTCCCCGCGCCAATTGCGGCGCTTCGGGCTGCTGGCTGTGGTGCTAGGGTTTGCTTATTATCAAGTAGCCATGGTCAATAGCTTTAAACCAACCAACCCTAGCCTGGCACATACCATATCCGTTGACAAAGACGGAGAATTGCTGCTGGAATTGGCCGAAGGGGCCAGGCTGGAGGTGCTGGACGGCATCGCGAAGCGCTACGGGCTGCAGCTCAAACCCGCGTTCCAGCCTCAGTCGCCGGATATGACGGAGTTAGACGACTATTTCCTCGTGGATATCCCTGCCGCGCACGAGAGCAAGCTCGCGCAAATCATCAAAGAGCTGCAGGGGGTTAGCCAGGTGGATTGGGTCGAGCCCAATGAAGTGATAGAAGTAAGCCCTCTGCCCGCTGCTGATCCAATGCCCTCTGCCCAAAAGACCTTTGGCTTAAACGATGCTGGCATCGAACAGCTCTGGGGTTTTGAAGCCATGGGCATCGACGTGTTGCTGGATTATCTGGAAAAGCAACAACTGCGCCCCAAGCGCAAAGCACTCATCGTCATCCTCGATACAGGGGTGGATGCGGCGCATCAGGATATCCAGGGCAACTACCGCTCCATCCGAGCTGATTTCGACGACGACCCCATGGGACATGGTACCCACTGCGGCGGCATCGCCGGGGCTGTTTCCAATAACAAGCTGGGCATTGCTTCCTTCTCGAAAGACAACGCCTTTGTTGAAATCTCCAGCGTCAAGGTGTTGAGCCGTTATGGCTCGGGCACCCAGAAGACCATCATCGACGGCATCCTCCTGGCTGCCGATCAGGGGGCTGATGTCCTCTCCCTGTCGCTGGGCGGCCCTTCTGATCAAACCAAAGAGCGCGCTTACCGCAAGGCGGTAGATTACGCCAACAAAAAAGGTGCTATCGTAGTAGTGGCCGCGGGCAATTCGAATCGCGACGCCAAGAACTACGCGCCGGCAGGGGTGCCTGGCGTGATCGCTGTAAGCGCCCTGGACGAACAGCTCAACCGGGCTTCTTTTTCCAACCACGTCACCAACGTCTCGATGGGCATCGCTGCACCGGGGGTCAACATTTATTCGACTATCCCTAAAGATCAGTATGCCTCGTACAATGGCACCTCAATGGCTACGCCTTACGTGGCAGGCTTACTGGGCCTGCTGAAAAGCCTGGATCCGGATTTGGATACTGAAACAGCATACCGCATCATGAAAAAGACGGGCCGCTCTACGGGCAATACGACCGAGACAGGCTTCCTGATCCAGCCAGGAGAAGCGGTGAAGGAGCTGATGAGCAGATAGTTTGTGGGTGGGTTTTCCAAATGTTTTTATCTTTGCCCACAGCCAAACAAATTTTAGCCAAATGAGTAGTAAATTCAGGACCAACCACAACCGCCAGGGAGGAGGGGCTTCCGCCGGCATGATTATCCGCGTGGGGCTTTTCGGTGCCATCATTAGTGGTTTGTTCTTTCTGTTCAACCTCTTCATGGGCAATAGCACGGCGGAAGAAGACTTGGTGCGCGAAGAAGGAGAATACTATTTGCCCACCTCCACCACCGATGCTATCGTGCGCCACCAATATTTCACCCTCTCGTATGCTGAAGCGCACGAGCAGGCCGAATGGGTAGCCTACCGCCTGACCCGGGAAGAACTGGATGCCCCCTGGGTGAGCCGCACCAATAACTTCCAACCTGACCCCAAAGTGAAAACCGGCTCGGCTACCCCCGATGACTACCGCAACTCTGGCTATGACCGTGGCCACTTGCTGCCAGCCGCCGACCGGGCTTTCAGCGAAGAGGCGATGTCTGAAACTTTCTTGATGAGCAATATCAGCCCTCAAGCCAGCAACTTCAATAAAGGGGTTTGGAGGGAATTGGAGGAACTGGCGCGTTCCTGGGCCAAGCGTGACAAGCAGCTGTACGTGGTCACTGGCCCAGTGCTGAAGATGCCCATTAAGGGGAAAATCGGGGAAAATGGCGTTTCTGTACCCGCCGCCTACTTCAAAGTGTTGCTCGACCTGGAAGAGCCTATCGTCAAAGGCATCGGCTTTCTCATCCCCAATGAGGTCAGTTTTGAACCTTTGCATAAGTTTGCCGTCTCAATAGACGAAGTGGAGGCATTGACGGGCATCGATTTCTTTGGCGATCTCATGCCCGAAGCCTTGGAAGATGAGGTGGAAAAAAGCTTTAACCTCGACTTGTGGGAGTTTAGCAAGCAAAAGCATCAGCTGCGCATCGAAAAGTGGAACAACGAATAAATAAACCTATGTCTGAGAAAAGAGAAAAATTCATCGCAGAAATCGAAAATGGCTACAACTTCAAGGGGTCTTCTATGGTCCTTGGCGGTGCCATGCTCGGTGGGGAGTCTATCCCTAATTCATTGATAAAAGTGCCGCTCAAGACCATGAACCGGCATGGCTTGATTGCGGGCGCTACGGGCTCGGGTAAGACTAAAACCCTGCAGATTATTGCTGAGCAGTTGTCGAGAGAAGGCGTGCCTTCTCTGCTGATGGATATCAAGGGCGACCTCAGCGGCATCGCGGTGCCCAGTGCCGGCCACGCCAAAATCGACGAGCGCCACGAGCGCATCGGCATCCCTTTCACAGCTGGGGCTAGCCCAGTGGAGTTCCTCACCCTTTCCGAAGAAAAGGGGGCTCGCCTGCGCGCTACGGTTACAGAATTTGGGCCCGTGCTGTTTTCCAAAATCCTGGGCCTGAACGACACCCAGGGCGGCATCGTTGCCGTTTTGTTCAAATACTGTGATGATAAGGACCTGCCGTTGTTGGATCTCGACGACTTCAAACAGGCGCTCAAGTTCATCACTGGCGAAGGCAAAGCTGAAATAGAGAGCCTTTATGGTTCGATCTCCTCGGCTTCGGTCGGCACTATCATGCGCAAAATCGTCGAGCTGGAGCAGCAAGGTGCCGATTTGTTTTTTGGCGAGCGCTCGTTTGATGTAGAGGACCTCATGCGCTTCGACCGCAACGGCCGCGGTATCGTCTCAATCATCCGCTTGACGGATATCCAGAACCGCCCCAAGCTGTTCTCCTCTTTCATGCTGCAAATCCTGGCAGAGATCTACGCTACTTTCCCCGAAGTGGGCGATATGGACAAGCCCAAGCTCGTCATCTTTATCGATGAGGCCCACCTGGTGTTTGAAGAATCTTCCAAAGCCCTGCTCAGCCAAATCGAGGCGGTGGTGAAGCTCATCCGTTCCAAAGGGGTCGGCATCTTCTTCGTGACTCAAAACCCTGCCGACGTGCCGGATGCGGTGCTGGGGCAATTGGGCCTCAAGATACAACACTCCTTGCGGGCCTTTACGGCTAAAGACCGCAAAGCCATTAAGCTGGCTGCTGAAAACTACCCGCTTTCTGAATTCTATGACGTAGCTCAGATCGTCACCGAGCTGGGCATCGGCGAAGCTTTGGTTACTGCGCTCAACGAGAAGGGCATCCCCACGCCCCTGGCTCATACGCTGCTGCGCGCCCCGGAATCGCGCATGGACGTATTGACGGATGACGAGATTGACCATATCGTGCGCAATTCAACGATCATCCGGAAGTACAACGAGAAGCTCAATACCCGCAGTGCGCACGAAATCCTTCAGGAGAAAATAGAACGGGCGCATGAGGATAAGATGCAGGAGCAGTTGCGCGCCGAGCAGGAAAAAGCGGCTCGGGTGACCACCACCAGCACGCGCAGAGCGGAAAAGAGCACCTTCGAAAAAGTAATCAACAGCCCTACCACCCGCCAAATTGGCCGCACGGTGGCGCGCGAGTTGACCCGCAGCCTGTTGGGGGTGCTGGGCGTCAGCACGACCCGCCGCAGCAGTTCGAGCTCGACGACGCGCCGTAAACGTTAGGCGAGGGCTTCTGCGGCGGTGGGCTTAGCGCATTGCCCTCCCGATTTGCACCGCTTATCGGGAGGGCAACTTCGCGTAAGCCAACCTCATAAGGCAAGTTGAGCTATAACGCAGCTTGCTGCTGCCTTCCCTCCATTAAAGCCTACTCGGGCGTTATTCTTTTTACCAGGATGGGCTTGTAGCTCTTTTCGTAGCTTGACCAAGGGGTGTTTTTGTAATAGTCTCCCGCAAAATAAGTAGCGATTTTCTCAAACTGCTGGGGCGTTTTAAAGCCAACGATAGCCTGGATGATCTCCTGGTTTTCATCCAGGAATACTACCGAAGGGAAGCTCATCTGTCCGCGCAGCAGTTCAGCCGCCAACTCGTGGTAATTGCGCTTGCCAGTCTTTAAATACTTGTAGGACTTGCCCTTATACTCCAGTTCCTGCCGCTGCTCCGCATCGAATTTGACGGCATAGAAATGCTGGTTGAGATAAGCAGCGATGTTTGGCTCCTCAAAAGTAGCGCTGTCCATGCGCTTACACCATCCACACCAATCGGTATATACAGAGAAGAGGATTTTCTTTTTCTCCTTTTGCGAAAGCGCCATGGCTTCTTCCCAACTGAGCCAATTGATGGCAGCTTCTGCTGCTTGTGGGCGTAGTTTCTCTGTATATTCGTTTGGTTTGAATGAAAGGGCGCTCAAAGCGAGCATGGCAATCAGGATAATACTTGACCTTTTCATTCTGTAATTCAGTTTTGATTCATTTACGACTGCAATAATAGCTATAAGGAAACCATATAGCGAAGCCTCTTATGGCATGAGCAGGCCGATTTAAAGGAAGTTTAACGATTGTAAACGGATCGCGGGGCCGGATTGTAGTAAATGTGGAGTTTGTCGCTGCCCAGCGTGTAAGCCTTTTCCGGCGGCAAGGGCAATGGTGGGGCTGGCCGGCCATCGAGGAGATAGGCAGAGGAGGTCAAAACGCGCGCTTCGTCCCAAAAATCTGCTTGCAGGAATTTTTCCAGGGTTTTGATGCCGCCTTCGACGATGAGCGAGGTGATTTTTTTTGCCGCCAACGATTTTAAGACATTGTTTATCAGGTGTTCATCAAAATCCAATCCGATGTAGTCTACCGTCTCCAATGTGGGGTGTGGCGGAGGCTTAGCGGTGAAGAGCAGGGTAGGGGCTTTCCCATCGAATAGCGCCAGGTTAGAGGGGAGGGAGTGGTCGCGGTCGAAGCTGATGCGGTAGGGCGATTTGCCGAAATAGAGCCGGTTGTCGAGCCGGGGGTTGTCAATCCGGGCCGTATTGGCACCAATCAGGATCGCATCTGCCTCGCTGCGCCATTTGTGCACCAGGCGTTTGGAAAAGGCGTTGGTCAGCCAGTGTTGCCGGGCTTCATTGGGGGCAAAGCAGCCATTGGCCGATTGGGCGTATTTCAAGATTATGTAGGGGCGCTGCTTGCTGACGAAGGTGTTGCGTATGCTGCTGAGGCGTTCGCCAGCCGCTTGAAGCAAACCAGTTGAAACTTCCACGCCTGCTTCGCGAAGGCGTTTTACGCCCAGCCCATTCACCCCTTCGCTCTGGTCCAGGCCGGCGAGGACGACCCGGGGGATTTTATGCTCCAGGATCAGTTCGGTACAAGGTGGCGTCTTGCCATAGACGTTGCATGGCTCCAATGACACATAGAGTGTAGAGTGGGGGAGGAGCCCCTGGTCGTGAGCAGCTACGCTCCTCACGGCGTTTACTTCGGCATGAGCCTGCCCATAGGCTTGGTGATAACCCTCGCCAATAATCCTGTCCTGATAGACGATTACCGCGCCGACCATGGGGTTGGGCGAGGTGCGGCCCGCTGCGAGTAGGGCCAGGTCGAAGCAGCGTTGCATGTAATCTTGGTGCGAAGTTGGCATGTAGGGCGATGGTTTATCCGCCAAAATTACTTTTCTTTCAAAAAACCGGAGGAATCTTTTTTGCTTCGGTGTAAATTTCATATTTTCGCCTAATCAATTCCCAGCCCAATTAATCAAGCCTCATTTTTTATTTCTCAGAACATAGCATTCCCATTGGACATACATTCAAAACATCTCGGAAACAACTTTAAATCCTCTGGGCGTGCTGTACAAAATCAAACTCAAGAATTCGGAAGAAACCGTATTGCTGGATGACCAGGTTTACAATTACCTAGCTACCGATCCATATCTAGTGAATGTTGACTTTGTCAACAATTTGCGGAAGCACTCCAGCGGTTGTGCGGTATTTCAAAAAACCTGGAAAAGGGCCAACGGGCAGTATAAGACGGAAACGATTTACCTGCACAAATTGGTCGCCGAGAAATTCCTGCTGCACACCAAGACCAAAGAAAAAAACCTGGTTGGCTGCAAGAATGGCAACAAGCTAGACTGCCGCTTGGAAAACCTGGTCTTTCGCTCGCGCTCGGCGGCCAGCCGCAAGCGCAAGACAACCAGCAAGGTCGGCTATACTGGTGTTTACATGGAAAACGGCCGTTATCGCGCTTTGATCTCGGTCAAACGCCGCTCTATCCACATTGGCATGTATGATACTGCCGAGGAAGCAGCACATGCCTACAATCTTAAATCGCGGGAATTGTATGGCGATGAAGGCAAGTTTAACGTCATACGGCCAGGTAAAAGTGGGGAGGGGTAGCGCTAGCGGCCGCTATTTTTTGACCATGCTCATGCTGTTTTCACGGCCCGGGTCATCTCCCGTTTGCCCGGAGGGCCCTTGAGGGATTCCACCGTGAAGCCGACCCCTTTCAGCGTGCGCTTTACCGCTCCTTTGGCGCAATAAGTAACCAATATGCCAGTGGGTTTTAGCGCTTTATACATCCTGGACATCATGTTGGCTTCCCAAAGCTCCGGCTGGGTATCGGGGGCAAAAGCATCAAAATAGATGATATCGAAAGCAGCATCGTAATCCACTTCCTCAAATTGCTGGTGGTGTTTACAAAAAGAGAAATGGGGCGTCAACTGGTGAGCATTCCCCCAGCTGAGGAGGTGGAGCTGCAGGAAATAGTCAGTGGCTAGATCACCTAAGAGAGAAGGGTAGTTCAACTGGCGGGCTTGCTCTAGCGAAAGCGGGAAGGCTTCAATCGCTTCGTAGCGGATATTTGCGCCATGGCGTTCTGCCTCCAGCAGCGTCAGCACAGCGTTTAAGCCAGTGCCAAGGCCGATCTCCAGGATGGAGAGCTCCTGTTGGGCCGGCAGCTTATAGAAAAGAGCCGACTCAATAAACACATGCCGCGATTCCTGGATGGCGCCGTACCTGGAGTGGTAACTGACGCCATACTGCTCGGAAAAGACGGAATGGGAGCCATCCTGAGTTTCGAAAATCTTGCCTGTTGCTATCATGCCTGTCGGCTGCCGGTATGGTAGGCGGCTGCTATTTGGGGATGGCAGCCAGCACCGTAGTCAGTACATCGCCGAGCGAGAAATTGTTGGGGCAGCCGTAGCCGCGGTTGCAAGAGGAGAAGGACAGGGCCAGTGCGACGAGCGCAGCCATAGCGCCAATTCTTCTGAGGTTTTTCTTTGTCATTGCCGTGCTATTTTGGATATGTTAATAGTTTTTTGCGTAAACGAGTAGGGAACGCCTGTTTAGACACCCTTATTATGAAAAACGCCGCAAATTACGCCATTTGATTTCAGATTAATGCTTTTCAGCCGCACAATTTACAAACGCCGGTTTTCCCCTTGGCTCTAACTTTCATAAACAAGCGAGCAAGGATATTGTTAATTAGCTTGATTTTACTATTTTTGCGCACTCAAACATTGAATAACCCAATGGGCTCAAGCCTCGGCAGCAAGCCCTGATAAGTAAGAAAAAAGCAATGGCAAGAAAACTGGCACTGCGCGATGCTTTGCGCGAAGCGATGATAGAAGAAATGCGCCGCGATGAGACCGTCTTCCTGATGGGCGAAGAGGTGGCCGAGTACGATGGCGCTTACAAGGTAAGCAAAGGCATGCTTGATGAATTTGGCCCCCGGCGGGTCATCGATACGCCGATTGCCGAGCTCGGCTTTGCCGGCATTGGTGTGGGCGCCGCCATGAACGGCCTGCGCCCCATCGTCGAGTTCATGACTTGGAACTTTGCCGTACTGGCTTTCGACCAGATCGTCAATAATGCCGCCAAGACGCTTTCACAATCGGCGGGCCAATTCAGCTGCCCCATTGTATTCCGCGGGCCTTCTGGCAGCGCCGGGCAGTTGGCGCAACAACACTCCCAAACTTTTGAAAGCTGGATGGCAAATGTGCCGGGCCTCAAAGTCATTTCCTGTGTAGACCCCGCCGATGCCAAAGGGCTGCTCAAATCAGCTATCCGCGATAATGACCCGGTTTGTATGATGGAATCGGAGCTGCTCTATGGCTTCGAGGGCGAAGTGCCGGAAGAGGAGTACCTCACGCCAATCGGAGTGGCAGCCGTACGCCGTCAGGGCACGGATATCACGCTGGTTTCTTACAATAAAATGATGCTCCCCACCTTAGAGGCTGCGGACGAATTGGCCAAAGATGGTATCGCCGCAGAGGTGATCGACCTGCGCACCATCCGTCCGTTGGACTATAAGACGATCGTGGAATCGGTTAAAAAGACCAACCGCCTGGTCGTCATTGACGAGTCCTGGCCCCTGGCAGGCATCTCTGCTGAAATCGCTTATGCGGTACAGAAATACGCCTTTGATTATCTGGATGCCCCGGTAGCCCGCGTCAATTCAGCAGACACCTCTTTACCCTATGCGCCCACTCTGGTGGATGCTTATTTGCCCAATGCAGCAAAAATCGTGAAAGCGGCTAAGGAGGTCTTGTACGTCAATGCGTAGGTTATCGCTATAGCATAGCTTCGTAGTTAAAATGGCGATGCGAGGCGGTCAGCTGACCGCCTCGCATCGTTCGTTTGGGGGGGCTCTATGGGCAGGCCAGCAGGCTGGGCCTACTGCTCTGCCCTCCCCGAACGGTCGATGAGCATACTGCTGGCTTGCTGCGTACCCTGCATCACCACATCAAGGATGTTGACGTGGGGGGGCTGGCTGGCGATAAAGAACACCGCCTGGGCCACTTCGGCAGAAGACAAAGGCTTGAAATCCTGATAAATTTGTGCCTTTTGCTCATCGCCATCAAAGCGGACGAGGGCGAACTCCGTTTCCTCCACATGAGCCGGGCTGACCATGCTGACGCGCACCTTGTGGGCGTGCAAGTCCATGCGCATCGACTTAGTAAGCATATCTACCGCAGCTTTAGTGGCGCAGTACACATTGCCATTGGGGTAGGGCTCCTTGCCCGCTGTCGAGCAGATATTGATGATGTGCCCACTCTTCCTGGCGACCATGCCAGGTGAGACGGCTCGCGTGATATAGAGCAAGCCCTTGAGGTTGGTATCGATCATTTCTTCCCAATGCTCCAGGTTCCCTTCGTGGATAGGGGCGAAGCCCTTAGCTTTGCCGGCATTATTGACCAGGATATCAATATCGCGCCATTGCCCTTCTAGGCTTTGAACTGCTTCCCGGCCGGCCTGTTCGTCGCGCACGTCAAACTCAATGGCGAGTACCTCGGCCTGGTATTGCTGTTCAAATTCATCTTTAAGGCTGGCCAAGCGGTCGGCCCGCCGTCCCGTGATGATGACGCGGTAGCCGTTGCGGGCAAAGATTTCCGCCGTGGCCTTGCCGATGCCGGAGGTAGCACCAGTGACCAGCACGGTTTGATCTACGCTAGGGCGCTGCGCCTTCACCTCTTCAATATCCTGGATTTCCTGGCGCAATTGCAGGCTTTCCTCTTCCCTGGCCCGCAGCAATTCTTCCAGGTGGTTGATGTTGTTTTTCAGCGCTTCGATCGTTTCCAGCCCGATGGCGGTGCGGGCCGATGCCGGTTCTTCGCGCAGGGGTGAAAAAGCCAGGTCATTCTCCGGTGTTTTGAGCTCAGGGTTGACCCGGGTGGCTTCATTGTAAGCATTCAGGGCTGCTTTGCGTTCGCCGAGTTGATGGTAAGCCAAGGCCAGATCGTAATGTGCAAAAGGATGTAAGGGGCTGGCATCTATCGCCTTTTTAAAATACTTGATCGCCTTTTTCGGCTTGCCAAAGGCTTCGGCCAGCAGTAGTCCGTATTGGTAGAAAGCGTCCGCATTGGAAGGGTCTTGCTTGCCAGCTTTTTTGAAATAAAGAGCGGCTTCCTCTTCCTGGCCAGGAAAATGCCCAGCGATGATCATGCCCAGGCGGTAAGCGGCATTGGGGAATACCGGGTTGAGCTCCACCAGGCGCAAATAGTGCTGGTGAGCCGCTTGGAACTCATGGAGCAGCTCCTCCAGTTCACCCATGAGGAACAAGGCGTTTTCATTATCTGGCTCGGCATCCACCACCGATTGCAGTTCGCGCCTGGCCGCAGCGTAATCTTGCCGATGTTGAGCCAGCAGCAGGGCATAATGGTAACGCAAGTAGGTATCTTCAGGCTTATCTTCCACTGCCTGAGCGATGAGGGCCAGGCCCTCCTGCACCTGTCCGGCACGGATGTGGTTGAGTACATCCTCCAGCCCAATGGCAGGCGTTTCTTCCTCTTCCTCTTCCTCTTCCTCTTCCTCTTCTACTGGCGGGGCATTATACATCTGTTCGGCATCCTCATATTCATAGTCGGGCCAGGGCTGGCCAGCGATATCCTCGATAGCAGGCTCAAGCTCCGGCTCCTCGGCTTCCAGCATCTCTTCTTCTTCTTCTTCTTCGATCGCGCTGGGCTCAGCAGCCTCTGCCGGATTCTCCCATTCGATGGTCGGCGCTTCTTCCGGGCTGATCGGTTGGGGGCTTTCCGTTATTTCTTCCGGGGCCTCTTCCTCTGCAGGCAGCAGGCCGATGCCGGGGATTTGGGAGAGGTCAATGGGCGGTTCTTCGGCTATTTCTTCACTGCTATGCAGTATGGCCGTGGTTATTTCTTCCGCATCTGGGCGTTCAGCCAGAGCAGGTGCCTGCTCTTCCTTATACTGAGCTTTAAAGCTGAGCCAGCTGCTATGGTCATTGGTAAACATGAAGAACGACTCAAAAGCATTCGCTTTGAAGTCGGGGTAAAGGCGGAAATCCATGCTCCGCAAGACGCGCAGGAACTCGCCGGCTTCGCTGGAGATTTCGCGCATGGCCTTGAGGTGTTCGTTGAAAGCCTGCTCGTCGTAATCTTTCATCTGCCGCTTTTGCCGCCGCAGATCCAGGTATTGGTCTTGCCAGTAGTTGATGTACTGGATGATATCGCTGACGCGCTCAAAGTCGGTGGTAATGGTAGTCCACTCGTCGCTTTGTTCGTCTTTGGCTACCCCGTCAATGACGATGGGCATTATCTGGTGGCGCTTTTCCTGCAGCAGCCGCAAGCCGCGGGCCATACATTGGGCCGACTTGAGGAAATTGTCGCTGATCAGCAAAAGGATAGGGTAGGGTTGGGCGAGCAGTTGTTCGGGCAGGGAGGTGCCTGCCGTAGTGCGCGTGCAGGAGATGAGGTTGAAATGGTAACCGGCGGGGCGCAGTTTTTGCTCGATTTCTCTCGCTGCGCGTTCATTGTCTGCACAATAGGCGATCGCTATGTTTTTTGTGCTCATAATTTCCAAGTTGATTTTTGGTCCTTTTAATTATTCTGCAAGAAGTTGGTTGACATAAGCTGCAAATTTCTTTTTAAACTGCGGATACTCACTGGTAGCCGGGCCGGAGAAGCCAGTATGGATGCGGCGCACCTGCCCATCTTTGCCGATGAAGATCAAAGTGGGGTAGGCCAGCACGGAATTCAGCATGGGCAGTGCTTGGGCGGCTTCATCCTTATCGGCATATCCAGCATGGAGGATTTCGTAAGGGATATCCATCTTTTCTGTAAACGTTTGAATCACTTGCTTGGCCTTAGCCGCTTCCCTTTGCCGTTCAAAAGCCAGGCCGATCACTTCCAGGTTTTCGTTGGGGTTTTGCTCCAGGTACTCCACCAGGAATTTTGCCTCGTCATTACAATTGGGGCACCAAGTACCCATGATTTGCAAAATAAGCACTTTCCCCTGATATTTCGGGTCTTTAGAGCTGATAACTTGCCCGGCCGGGTTTTCAAAAGCAAAATCGATGCGGCTGTATCCTTCCTTCAGATAAGTCAGCTGGTGGGCGTCGCCGAGTTTGAACTCGGAATTGCGCCGGGCTTGCCAAAGGGTCTGGAAGTGTGTTCCGGAGCGGAAAGAGCCCAGTAGGCTGCCGTCAGCTTGTATCTTGCCTTCAAAGAGAAAGGCATGGGCGCCGTCGAAGGCAGAGAGGTAGAGCTTATTGTCCTGGATAGTGCCTTCCAGAAAGCGGTAATCGCCGGTTTCCGTCAGGAAAGTGCCCGTCAGGTAGTTGCCGTCTTGTTGAAGCTCGGCGATGGCCGGGTAGGTCTCCTCGCCTTCAATGCCAAAGGTGGCTTCCCAGCGGCCGCTAACATCCGTCAGTGGGGGTTTACGCAAAGTGGTAAAGCGATGGTTGTGGCCGTAGTGCGCCACGAAAGGGATGCTGTAATTTTCCCGGTTGGTGACCACCCACTCCCCTTCCATGACGTTTTCCTCAAAAACCGCCCGGATGTAAGATTCGTAAACGGGAAAAGAAATGACGACCGTATCTTTGGCGGTAGAGCGGTCGGGGCCAAAAAAGATATCCTCTACCCGGATGCGCTCGTCGCCATTGATGATTTCAATATAGAATTCCCGCTCGTTGCGGTAGATGACCTCAAAATTGAACGGCAGCTCACCCTCGGTGACTTCCTCAAACTGGAGATTCATCTTCTCCGGTAGGGGACGGCCCTCAGGATTGTCGTTTACTGCTGCAGGTCGTAGCTTGAGCACGGCCCGCCAAGGGCCGGGCGGCAGGCCTTCAAAAGTGTTGTCGATCACCAGGCAACCAGAGGAGGTCAGCGCAAAGGCCAGGAGGGAAAGCAAGAAGAGCCGGTGCAATTGTCGTTTCATATAAGTGTTATACTGAAAAAAGCAAAAAAAGATACACTGCAAGAACTCCAATTTCAGCGTATTGTTTTTTTTACTGTTTGCCCTTTTCTCCAACGAAGTAATTCTCCTTATATTTGAACAACACATTAAAAGTAGTGAGGGTGCCATAGATGCGCGTGATGTATTGTTGGAGGTTGAGTTTTTCCTCCTCGTCCAGCTTGTTGTTGCTGTTGATGCGTTGCTCCAGCACGCGCAGGCGGTCGCGCAGCATGACGATTTTGTGGAAAAAGGCTTCAATCGGGACTTCCTTAGGTTTCAGGCTTTCGTCTTCCGGCTTGAGGATCATCATGCCGCCTTGCCAGCGTTCGCCCAGAGGCACCTCTTCCGTAATGTCGGAAAAAGCGCGCAAGATTTTAATCAGTGATTTCTCCGCTTCATTGAAAGAAATGGCTTCCTCTGGCACCACGGCTTCGATGATTTCCCACTTGTCATATTCCTTGCCGACCATCTTGATGCCGTAAAGCATGAAGCAGACTTCGTAGGCGGCTTTGTGCAGGCGGATGACCGCCCCGTCTCCATAAGCCGGGTGCCTCACCCGGGAACCGATGCCAAGGATGTTTTTTTCGCTCATGGAAAGATTGTTTTTATGGTTTTATAATGATTGATAGCTTGCGCTTAGTTATACATTATAGCTTGATTTACAACAGTTTGACCTCCTCCGGCACATGCAATTCGCCTTCCGATTGAGCGATCAGGCAGGAGACGGTGGCATCTCCGGTCACGTTGACGACGGTGCGGCACATATCCAGGATGCGGTCAACCGGGAAGATAATGGCAATCCAGGCGGGGTTGAGCCCTACCGATTGCAGCACGACGATCATCATGATTAGCCCGGCGCTGGGCACGGCTGCTGAGCCGATAGAGGCCAGGGTAGCGGTAAAGACGATGGTCAGCTGTTGCCCGAGGGTGAGCTCTACCAGGTGCATCTGGGCCAGGAAGACCACTGCAACGGCCTGGTAGAGGCTGGTGCCATCCATGTTGACCGTAGCGCCGATGGGCAGCACGAAATTGGTCACGGCGGGCGAGACCCCCAGATTGTCTTTCACGCATTCCATGGTGACGGGCAGGGTCGCCGCGCTGGAGCTGGTGGAAAAAGCCAGGAACTGTGCCGGGCTGAAGCGGCGGAAGAAGCTTTTATAGGTTATGCCGCGCACCAGGAAAGCGATCAGGGTAGGGTAAAAAAGAAAGATCATCGCTGCCAGGCCTATGAATACCACTACGGAATAGCTGAGCAAGCCCTTGAATATCTCGATGACCTCAGCTGGCGTATCGGCCATCTTGGAGATGACGCCCGCCATGAGGGCAAAAACGAAGAACGGGGCTGCCTGCATCACCACTTCCACCATCTTGAGGAAAACCTCGTTGATACCATTGATGGTATCGATCACTGGTTGGACTTTTTCATTGGGCAGCAATAAAACCATAACGCCGAAAAAGATGCCGAAGAAGATGACTTGCAGCATCCGCCCACTATCGGTAAGCGCCGCAAAGATGTTGTCTGGCACGAAATCCACAAAAAATTGCATCGGGCCAGCTTGTTTGAAGGCCTCTGCTGCTTTCATGCGTTCTTCCACCCCCTGATTGGCCTCTTCGGTGCGCAAGGCTTCCCTGGCGGCAGCTACCAGTTCCGCATATTCCGGCTTGTCCAGGTAGTTTTTGTGGTCCAGGATTTCGCCGCCGGGCGTAGCCTGGGCCCAGAGTTCGTACTTCAGGCGGTTTTTGACGCGCTGCCCTTCGTCGATATAGCTGCCAGGGTTGAGCATATTGACCAGGGCCAAGCCGATGGTCACAGCCGTCACGGTAGTGAGCAGATAAGCCAGCAGCGTCTTGGCGCCCATACGCCCCAGGCGGGCAGGGTCGGGCAGGGCAGAAACCCCGCTAATGATCGAAAAGAGCACCAGCGGTACGGCGATGAATTTCAGCAGGCGGATAAAGATGACGCCAAAGGGGTCTATCCAGTCCTGTGTGAATTCATTCCACCCCCAATAGCTGGAAGCCAGGGAGTAGACAATACCAATCACCAGGCCGATGATGATTTTCCAGTGTAGCGGTAGTTTCTTCATGAATGGTTTGATTAAGCAGGGCCCAAAATAGATAAATTCTCTAAAGTTAAGTAACCGTCGAAAAATAAGTTCGCTGATTTTAGCTAAGTTTGCGGCATGAAATTGCAAAACGACCTCTTTCTACGGGCCGCCCGGGGCGAAGAGACCGAGCGCCCGCCGATCTGGCTGATGCGTCAAGCCGGGCGGATCTTGCCGCAGTACCGGGCTTTGCGCGAAGCCCTTTCCGGGTTTAAAGAGCTGGTGGAGAAGCCAGAGTTGGCAGCGGAAGCCACGCTCCAGCCGATTGACGAACTGAATGTGGATGCTGCCATTATTTTTTCCGACATCCTGGTCATACCCGAGGCCATGGGCCTGCCTTATGAGATGGTCGAGCAGCGTGGGCCCTGGTTTCCTCATACCCTGAGCAGCGCCGCAGATATCGATGCCCTGCTCAGTGGGCCAGCAGCAGCCGAGCGCCTGAGTTATGTTTATGAAGCCCTGGAAATAAGCCGGAAAAACCTGGCCGGACGGGTACCCCTCATCGGGTTTTCCGGCGCGCCCTGGACGCTGCTGGCTTACATGGTGGAAGGCAAGGGCAGCAAGACTTTTTCCAAAGCCAAGTCCTTTCTGTACAATGAGCCGCGCCTGGCCCACCGCCTGCTGGAAAAAATCACGGAAACGATTATTGCCTATCTACAGCAAAAAGCCCGCCATGGCGCCGATTTGTTGCAGTTGTTCGACTCTTGGGCGGGCATACTCAGCCCGGAGCAGTATCGGGAGTTTAGCCTACCCTACATTGGCGAAATCTGCCGGGCTATAGAAGAAGTGCCCGTGACGGTTTTTGCCAAAGGCGCCTGGTTTGCCCTGGAAGAAATTGGGCAGTTAGACTGCCAGGTCGTCGGCCTGGATTGGACGGTGAGCCCCCAGGAAGCCCGCCGACAGCTCGGCCCGCAGAAGGTGCTACAGGGCAACCTGGACCCCTGTGCCTTATTTGCCAAAATTGAAGACATCGCCCCGGCGGCGCACCGCATGCTGGACGCCTTCGGGCGCAGGCATATCGCCAACCTCGGGCATGGCGTCTATCCGGATACGCCCCTGGAAAATGTGCGCGCTTTTGTCCAGGCGGTACAGGCTTATCGCTATTAAAATTAGGCCAGGGCTATAATTTCACGCAATAGCTCCTTATTTTTGCCCCCTGTTTCGAGCGCTGTTCGCTGAAATAATCCTCAAAAACCGGTGTAACCCTTATAAAAAAATAGCTTTATGGGTTGGTTTAAACGGCTTAAAGACGGTATCCAGACTACCACCAGGAATAAAAAAGAAGCCCCCGAGGGGCTTTGGTACAAGTGTACCAACTGCAAAGAGACTTCGACGATGAAGGAGTTGAAAGACAATTTCTATAAATGTCCCTATTGCAGCTACCACGTCCGTATTGGCTCCCACGATTATTTCGACCTCCTCTTCGACAGCAACTATGAAGAGCTCTTCGGGGATTTGATCGCCACGGATTTCCTCAATTTTTCCGACCTCAAGCCCTATACTGAGCGCTTAAACGAGGCTTGGAAAAAAACCGGCCTAAAGGATGCCATCAGCGTCGCTAAAGGCAAGGTCAACCGTCGCCCGCTGGTGGTGGCCGCCATGGATTTCAAGTTTATTGGCGGCTCTATGGGCTCAGTAGTCGGAGAGAAAATTGTCCGGGCGATCGACCACTGCTTGGAAACCCGCACGCCTTTTATGATTATCTCTAAGTCTGGCGGCGCCCGCATGATGGAATCGGCTTTCTCCCTGATGCAGATGGCCAAAACCTCAGTCAAGCTCTCGCAGTTATCCAAAGCGGGTATCCCTTATTTTTCCTTCCTTACCGACCCGACTACCGGCGGCGTCACCGCTTCTTATGCCATGCTGGGCGATATCAACTTCGCTGAGCCAGCGGCTCTGATCGGCTTCGCCGGCCCCCGCGTCATCCGTGAAACCATCAAACGGGACTTGCCAGAGGGCTTCCAAACCTCGGAGTTCCTGCTCGAACACGGCTTCCTGGATTTTATCGTGGACCGCAAGGATTTGAAGGAAACGGTTTCTGACCTGCTCTATTTCTTTGATAATAAGCCTAATAGCGAACAAAAAGTGGGCACCCCCTAATTAGGACCCCGGCCTCGACAGGATGAAAGAGAACGACAAATAAGCATCAAGCCCGGCAAACCGTCGAAATCATGCACGAATTCCAAACCATAAAAGAGTTGCCCGTCAAGGAATTGTATCCTGGCTTTGATGCCCGCCTGATCCATACGGATGGGCTAACGGTAGCTCATGTGGAAATCGCGGCGGGTAGCGTGCTGCCGGAGCACCGCCACCCGCAGCAGCAAATCACCACGGTCATCCACGGAGAGTTGGAGATGACCGTGGGCGGGCAAACGGTTTCCTGTAAAGCCGGCACTTGCGTAAGCATACCTTCCAATATCCCGCACGCTGCCCACGCCCTGACGGACTGCTATGTCATCGACGTGTTTCAGCCGGCGCGGGAGGACTTGAAAGGTTAAGGCTGTCGGTCACTTTTTACTTCCCGCTTCACTTCGTTCAGACGGGATGTCACTTCGTTCCATTTTACTTTTTACTTTTTACTTTTCCTTCCCCTCGCACCCATAAGCCTTTCTAACCTTCCAAAATCACCGTAAACTCAGCGCGCAAAGGGTGTAAGTTGGCTTTGAGCAGATCGATGAAAGCTGCACCATGCTTGAGGTAGAACATCATGAAGTTATCGTGGCGCTCCTGTAGGCCGTTATTGCCTGGGAAGAGCTTCTCCTTCAGGGCTCTCATTTGGTTGATAGCCGTATCGTGGCGCTGCTTTTCGGCCCGCATCAGTTTGCCTTCCAATTGCTGCAGGCTATTCATCTGGCGGGCTTTTTCAGCGGCGAAGGCTTTGACCAAGGTGGGGTCCACTTCGCGGGCCTTCTGCTCGATTTGGTTGAAGAGCCCTTCCAGTTGAGCCTTCTCCTGCGACAGGCTGATCTCGTTTTCCGTGTTTTTCCGCACGTAATCCTTGATGAGGTCTTCCACATCCTTGAAAATATCCGCAGCATTCAGCCCGAGCTTGTCCATGCGTTTGGCGCTGCCGCCATCAATAAACAGAGCCGAATTGCGCCTGATCAGCACGGGGAAGCTAATGCCAAAGTGCGCAAACTGCGCTTTGCGCTCCAGCCAGTAAGCCAGCTCGCCCCCGCCGCCGATGTAGGCCAGGTTGGGCAGGATAAATTCCTGAAATATCGGGCGCATGACTACGTTGGGGCTGAAGCGCTCGGGATGTTGTTCAATTTCCTCCAGCAATTCATCGCGCGAAAAGGAGTGCTCGGTGTTCAGTACCTGAAAGCGGCCGCCTTCCTCCACGATGCGTTCCCGCAGGCCGGGCAACAAGTAGAAAAAATTGATTTCCCGCGGATAGGCTTGGCCAGAAAAGCCCGCTTTTTCCAGCTCAGCATGAGCCTGCTCCACCAGTGCTTTGGAAGGCTGCTCCAGGATTTCCTCTCGGATGATGGGGCGGAATAAGGCCTTCAGCTCCCGGTGGTTGGTATCCAGTACCACCAGCCCGTAAGCGCCAAACAAGGCGTTGGCCAGATGGCGGGCCGTGCCGGAGTAGGTTTGGTGCTGCTCGACGGCTGGCCGCAGCATCGCCATCAGTGCCTGGGCATTTTCGGAATCACCTAACACGTTGCCGACTTCTTCCAGCACGGGCTTCAGCGAGGCTGTGCTCATCATGCCCACCGAGCCTTTTTCGCCGCTCTCCCAGGAGATGCGCTTGCCAAAGAGGTTGAGGTGGTTGACTTCTTCAAAGTCGTGGTCTTCGCCCCCGGTGATGAAAACGGGCACGAAGCGGAAGGTTGGGTAAGTTTGCTGCAACAGCTCCGCCAGGTTGATGGCCGAAACGATTTTGTAGAGATAGTACAAGGGGCCGGTGAAAAGGCTGGGCTGGTGAGCAGTGACCACCGTATAGGTATTTTCCTGGCGCAGCGCCTGGATGTTTTCGGCAGTAGCTGGGGAAGCATCCAATTCGTGATATTGCTCCTCCATTACCTTGACGAGCGTTTGCCGGTCAATGGGCTGGGCTTTTTTGGCGCTCATGGCTTGGGCAAAACCCTCTAAGGTTGGTTCGTATTGATAAAAGGGCCGCAGTGCAGGGGCGCCTTCGGCATAAGCGCGGTCTAGTTTGGAAAGTTGGGGGATTTGGCTGTAGGCAAGTTGTTTGATGTCCATTTGTTGGTTATCTTTTTTCATTGAAAAGAGCATCGGTTTGGTAAAGCTTGATGAATGCTCTATATTTGAATTGCCCTATTGAAATGCTTCAAATGGGGGATTGGTTTTGCAAACTAGAAATTTAGCGGCCAGCGGCCAGCGCTAGCGGCGAGTTGTCAGGATCCAGAAGCCACAAAATATAACAAATACGAAAGATGCAGCACTACATCCTCGCCCTGGACCAGGGTACCACTAGTTCTCGCGCCATCCTTTTTGACCAGGAAGGCAAGATCAAAGCCGTTGAGCAGCAAGAATTCACTCAATTGTTCCCCAAATCGGGTTGGGTAGAGCATCGCCCGGAAGAGATCTGGAAAACCCAGCTGAAAGTCGCTCAGGATGTGCTGAGTCGAAATGGGGTAAAAGCAGATGAAGTAGCCGCCATCGGCATCACCAACCAGCGGGAGACGACCCTGGTGTGGGACCGCCTCAGCGGAGAACCGGTTTACAACGCCATCGTGTGGCAAGACCGCCGCACCGCCGATATCTGCAGCCGCCTGAAGGCCGATGGGCACGAGGCTTACATCCGCGAAAATACCGGGCTATTAGCTGATGCCTACTTCTCGGGCACAAAAGTACAGTGGATACTGGATCAGGTAGAGGGTGCCCGCGCCAGGGCCGAGCGGGGCGAGCTATGCTTCGGCACCGTAGATTCCTGGTTGGCCTGGAAACTGACTGGCGGGAGAGTTCATATCACTGATTACACCAATGCCTCGCGCACTTTGCTTTTCAACATCAAAAAGTTGGAATGGGATGCGCATTTGCTCGACATCCTGGGCATACCTGCCAGCATGTTGCCGGAGGTGCGCAAATCCAGCGAAATCTATGGCGAGAGCTTGCCAGGATTATTCGGCAAGCCCATCCCGATCGCCGGCATCGCCGGCGATCAGCAGGCGGCCCTTTTCGGGCAGGCGTGCTATGATCAGGGCATGGCTAAAAACACCTATGGCACAGGCTGCTTTATGCTCATGGCTACGGGCGATGAGCCCGTCGCTTCGCAGTCGGGGCTCATCACCACCATCGCGTGCAAACTGGATGGCAGCCCGCAGTACGCCCTGGAAGGCAGCGTATTCATTGCCGGTGCCGCCATCCAATGGCTGCGCGATGGCCTGAAGATCATCGATGAATCACCTGATTCGGAATATTTTGCCATGAAGGTGCCCGATACGGACGGGGTCTATGTCGTGCCCGCTTTCGCCGGGCTGGGCGCACCCTATTGGGATATGTACGCCCGGGGCGCGATTTTTGGCCTGACGCGCGGCACGACCAAGGCCCACATCATCCGCGCCACGCTCGAAGCCTTGGCTTTCCAAACCAAAGACGTGCTGGATGCCATGGAGAAAGATGCCGGCTTGCCCCTGCAAGCCCTGCGCGTAGATGGCGGGGCCTGCGCCAATAACCTCCTGATGCAGTTCCAGTCGGATATCCTGGGTGCCAGGGTGGAGCGCCCGCGCATCATCGAAACCACGGCCCTGGGCGCGGCCTACCTGGCTGGCCTGGCCACCGGCTTCTGGAAGCCCGCCGAAATATCCAGCCGTTGGCATCTGGACACGGCTTTTTCTCCTCAAATGCCAGTAGCGGAGCGGCAGCGCTTGTACCTCGGCTGGCAAAAAGCGGTGAGCCGCTCGATGGCCTGGGAAGGTGAGCAGTGAGCAGGGCTAGCGCGAACGAACCTCCTGCAGCCGGTTAGCTCTTTTTCCTGCCTTCTGCCTTCATCAGAAATAATAGCGTAAATTTGCCGGATCAAAAAATGGCAGTGAAAAAAATTGAAGTCAGCCAGCTATTGGAGTTGGAAGCAGAGCGGGTGCTGCTCGATGTGCGCAGCCCGGCAGAGTATGAGCACGGCCATATACCGGGGGCTTTGAGCCTGCCTTTGTTTTCCAACGAAGAACGAGCAGAGATCGGTACGCTATACAAACAGGCCGGCCCGGAGCAAGCGCTGTTGAAAGGGCTGGAGCGGGTCGGGCCCAAGATGCGTTTTCTCGTAGAAGAAGCCCAACGGCTAGCGCCATCCGGCAAAGTTGCCCTGCACTGTTGGCGGGGTGGGCAGCGTAGCGGCAGCCTCGCCTGGCTGCTCGATCTGGCGGGGTTCGATGTGCAGGTGGCTTCCGGCGGCTACAAAGCATACCGCAATTACATCCTGGAACAGTTTGCGCAACGCCCGGCGCAGTTGCGCATCGTCGGCGGGCCGACGGGCTCCGGCAAAACGGAAGTCATCCACGCTTTGCGCGATGCCGGCGAGCAGGTCATCGACCTGGAAGGGCTGGCCCACCATAAAGGCTCTGCTTTCGGCGCCTTGGGCGAAGCCCCCCAGCCGACCGTGGAGCAGTTTGAAAACGACTTGTTTGAAGCCTTTCGCCAACGGTGCCCGCAGCGCCCCATCTGGCTGGAAAACGAAAGCCGCGCCATCGGCCGGGTTTACATCCCTGATCCCTTTTGGCGGCGGATGTTGGACGCGCCCCTGTTCGGCCTGCAAGTACCTTTTGAGAAAAGGCTGGCCCGCCTGGTAAAGCTCTATGCCCAGTATCCCCAAGAGGCATTGGCGGCTTCTTTTGAAAAAATCAGCAAGCGCCTGGGCGGGCAGCATCTGAAGGCTGCCCTGGAAGCCCTCGATGCCGGAGACTATGCGGCGGCGGCGGCCGTAGCGCTCTCCTACTACGATAAGTCCTACGCCCACCATACCCTCAGCAAGCACGCCGAGGAGGGCATTTTCCCCTTTCCTGCTGAAAATGACGACCCGGGCGAAACAGCTCGAGAGCTGGTCGCGTTTGCCGAAAGGGTGGCAGGCTAGGAGGGAGCATTCATGGAGAACAAGAGACATTACGCTCTGAAGCTGCTGGATGTGATTTTAATGAAACATAATGAAGCGTTAATTGAAAACAGACCACACTGAGATGGATTATAAACTGACTCAATACAGCCACGGCGCTGGCTGCGGCTGCAAAATAGCCCCAAAAGTGCTGGACCAAATCCTGCAGCACCATTCGGAGCAATACCACTTCCCGCAATTGCTGGTGGGCAACGAGGAGCGCGACGACGCAGCAGTCTATGACCTCGGCGACGGCACCGCCATTGTGAGCACCACCGATTTTTTCATGCCCATCGTGGATGACCCCGAGGATTTCGGGCGCATCGCCGCCGTCAATGCCATCAGCGACATCTACGCCATGGGCGGTACGCCCTTGGTGGCCATCGCCATCCTGGGCTGGCCCATCGACAAGCTCCCGGCCGAGGTGGCCAACCTGGTCGTCGAAGGCGGGCGCAAAGCCTGTGCTGAAGCGGGCATCCCGCTGGCCGGCGGGCACAGCATCGACAGCCCGGAGCCGATCTTCGGGTTGGCCGTCACTGGCCGGGTGCGCCAGGAGCATCTCAAAAAAAATGGCGGGGCTACACCCGGCAGTAAGCTATTCCTCACCAAGCCTTTGGGGGTGGGCATCCTCACTACCGCTCAGAAGAAAAACAAAATCCAGCCCGAGCACCTCGCTCTGGCGCGCCGCAGTATGTTGGAGCTCAATAGAGTGGGGGAGGCCTTCGGCCGGCTGCCCTACGTGCAAGCGATGACCGATGTGACGGGCTTCGGCCTGCTGGGCCACCTCAGCGAGATGTGTGAAGCCAGCGGCGCCACTGCCGTAATCGAGTTTGATCAAGTGCCCTTCATCGACCGCGCCGTCCTGAATCATTATCTGGACGAGGGCTGCATCCCCGGCGGCACCCACCGCAACTGGGCCAGCTACGGCCATAAAATCGCCGACTTGCCGGAGCGCCAGCGCTTCCTGCTCTGCGACCCCCAGACCAGCGGCGGCTTGCTGACTGCCGTCCACCCTGCCCACGAGGCGGATTTCCTGGCCGAGGCGCGGGCGCAGGGCTTTGAGCTGCAAGCGCTGGGGTATATTACTGAAAGGAAGGAGAAGGTAGTGGAGGTAAGGTAAGGGAGTTCATCCCTTGCATAGGCGCGATGGCGGTTGCCAGCAGCAGCGCTTCACCTTGTAGTTCGCAGGCGCAATGGTTTTCAGGGCGTAAACCAAATACTCATTTTTTATATAACAAAATTCAGCTATATGCGTATACTGAAAGTAACTGTATTGAAACCCAGGGAAGAGTGATGATATGGAACTGGGTAACTGCCCAAAGCGAACTGTTAAACAGGCACTTTTTTCTTTTAACAGGCAACATTTCTCAGGTTTTTGCGTTTAAATTAAGTACTAAGTTGATTGGTGCTAAAAATACCATCCTCCTTCCTTTTATTAGCTACTTATAGCTACTTCAAACTCATTCATAGGGCGAAGCAGGTTACTGCACCCCCTGTATGCGAAATCATAACACAAGCTACAACCATCCGAATGTGTTGAACCAGCCCATTAGTTCTGGTTTGCGTCCTTCAGGAAAGCATCCTATTGTTGGTTGTTCAGCTTCGATCTTATTATGGTAACCGCAGCGGCTATCGTAGCCAAGTAACTGAACCAAGCATCAATACCTCTTCTTCACTGTTTGAAGCAAAGCACTCATTAAAATATAAAAAACGACAATTGCCGTGAAAAAAAACCGAATAATCAGTAGCCATCTATATAGGCGGCAATTAACGAATGCAGAAGTTAAGAGGGGGAGTCCGGCGGGCGGGCGCGAATGCCAGCCAGCGCGTTTTCACCTCTTGCCGAAAGAATACGACATCGAGGCCTCGGTTTTGGCGGAAAACTTACCTTATGCAATAGTAGCTATTGACAAACTTGCCCAGATTACTTGGGGGAATGCTTCGTTTTTCCACATGGTGCAGCGGTCAGTGACTCAAGTGCTAGGGCAGCCGCTCAGCGTTTTCTTTGGTTCGGAGCAGCAAGAACGACTGCTGAAACGATGCCGCAAAGTTCAGTCTTCTGGCTATATTGGCTTAGCACTGAGCTTGGAGGGTTGTCTAGGCCGCCCATGTTGGATAAAAGTACGCAGCCTTTTGGCAAGTGACGACAAGATCAGCTACCTGCTGTTGGAAGATATCACCTTGAAATACTTGCAGGGCGTTCGCCTGCGTAAAACCCAGCAAGAGCAGCGCGCTCAACAAGAATTTGTAGCTGATCTCAGCCATGAGATACGCAACTTGGCCCATACTATCAGCGGCATGTGCCAACTACTGGACGAGAGTAGAGATAGCTTGGTGCACCTGCCCTATGTAGCACACCTCAAGCAAACTGCTGGTTTTCTCAGTAGGTTGACTGATAATATGCTAAGCCTATCCAAGATGGATGGAGGCCGCTTCAGTATGCAGTTCGCCCCCTTCGACTTGAGGCAGTTGTTGGATAATCTGGCCCTGGCTTTTTCCCAGGAATTGAACCGTCGAGAAGTACACTTCGAATTGGTGGTTGCTGCCGAGGTGGCACATTATTATCAAGGCGATGAAACGGCGCTTTACCAAATCTTGCTCAACCTGCTCAGCAATGCTGCCAAGTTTACTACTCAAGGCAAGGTGGTTTTGTCCGTCCGGCCCTTAGCAGCTCGGCCTGGACAGGTAGCTGGCTTGGAATTTCGGGTATCTGACACAGGAATTGGCATCGCCCAAGAGCAGATTCAACAGATTTTCTCCCGCTATCGGCAAGCAGGCCATAACCTGAAGCATGCCGGCGCTGGTTTGGGGCTGGCCATCGTCAAGGAATTAGTCCGTATGCACACGGGGCAGATTAGTGTGCAAAGTCAAGCAGGACAAGGGGCTTGCTTCACCGTTTTCTTGCCGTTGACAGAGGTGCAGGAGTCGCGGGAAGCAGTTGTTGCACGCCCTCTTCATGCGATGCCCAAGCTTAGTAGCCTGCGGGTATTGATAGTGGAAGATGACACCTTGGGGCGTGTGTACCTGGAACAGGTACTGGTGAAGGTAGGTGTAACTTGCCGGGCTTGCGCTGCGCCTGCTGAAGCCTTGTATTGGCTGGAGCAGGAAACTTTCGACTTGATATTCATTGATTTGAACCTCGCCGATGGTTGCGGCCGCAAATTAGCGCAGCAGATCTGCCAAGACCAGAAATTGGACCTGGCTGTTTTTGCTATCTCGGCTGTTTCTGCCTCAGAGCTGGAGCGTTGTGCCCTGGACTTGGGTATGACTGGCTTCTTGTCCAAGCCATTCAAGCCACAGGATATCTATGAGGTGCTCCGCTCGCACCAGGCCGCACTGGACTCGGCAGCACCCCGCTTCCTTTTTTCTCCTGAATTTGATGCGTCTGAGCTTCAAGTCCTTTATGGTGGGGAGCTTGGACAAGTACAGGTGGTGTTTGACACTTTCCTGCGCACCTTGCCAGTGTCATTGGACCGCATGGACGAGGCTTGCCGCCGTCAAGATTGGCATGCTTTGGGGCATGAAGCACACAAGACCAAACCTTCTTTCGCGATGGTTGGCCTGGGGGCTTATGGTTCCGAGGCTCAAACGCTGGAGCGTTGTTGCCAGGCAGCGGAACCACCCTCGCTCGATTTCATCATGGTCACTCTGGAGGGGCTAAAGGAAGCGGCAGCCTTGGCTATGAACCTGATCCAATGCGAAAACAAGCGTATCGCTCATTTCATGGAACGATACCACAACCATTAACTTATGCGATGCCTAATCATTGATGACGACGAAATGGCCAGAGTCTGCCTACGCATCATTTGCCAGCAAATCTCCGGGCTACAAATCATCGGAGAGTTGGACAATGCTTTGTGCTTGCCAGGCTATTTGCAGAGCAATGCGGTTGACTTGATGTTCCTGGATATCGAGATGCCACAGTTCAGCGGCATGGATTTGGTGCGCAGCGTTGATGCCCTGCCTGCCACCATCCTCGTCACGGGGAAGGAGGCTTATGCCGCCGATGCCTTTAACTACCTAAAGCCGATAATTGACTTCGTCGTCAAGCCGGTGAGCCGTCAGCGTTTGTTATTGGCTTTGCAGCGCTACGAGCGTACGGTTTCTGGCATGCCGCCCTCTGCAGAAGCAGCAGAGTCTAACTGGGCTTTCCAAGATGGATTCATCTTCGTCAAGTCGGTGCGGCGCTATGTGCGCATTGACTTGACACAGTTGCTCTACGTGGAGAGCAGCGGCGATTACTCGATCTTCAAAACCCAAGATGGCGGGCAGTATGTCGTCAATACGCCGCTGCGAGACATCGAGGAGCGGCTCAGCCATCCTGCTTTTGTCAAGGTGCACCGCTCGTTCATCGTCAACTTGGCGAAAGTGAAGGATATTGAAGATAATAGCTTGCTGGTCAAAGATCGCGTTATCCCCATCAGCCGCTCGCAACGTGCCAAGCTGATGGAGCGCATTGCACCTTTTTAAAAGGCAGGGTGCTCAGGAATCGGCCCGTCGCGCTTTTTCCCATTGTACGCTTTGCCGGTTGCGCACGAAGCGGGCGAAGCCGAGATAGACGCTAAGGTTCATGAGGCAAAAATAGAGAGGCGCGAAAAAGCCCGGGAATGGGGCTGGGCGATGCTGCCATGCCCAACCTGCTGCGGCCAGGGCATAAAAAGCCATTTGGGCCAGCAAAGCTAGCTGGTAGAAAGCGCCGCCCTGAGCCGCCAGCCCCAGGCTGCTTAAAAAGAGGAAGGGCAGCGCTAGCGGAGCCAACGTCCAGCGCAAAACTCGATGCGACACATATTGGAAGCCCAGCCAGCCGTAGCGCCATACTTGCAAGAGCGGCAGCAGCCGAGCCATGGCCTGGAAGCCACCCGCACAGATGCGGACTTTGCGCTTGAGTTCCTCGCGCAGATTTGCGGATGCGTGTTCTTCGGCTATAGCCTCAGGCTCATAATCTACGCGGTAGCCAGCTTTCGCGATCAGCAGCGTCTGCATAAAGTCGTCGAGGATGGTATCTGGCGGCACCGTTTGGAACAAGGCAGTACGCACCGCCCAAAGTTCGCCGGCTGCGCCTACTACCGAGTACAGCTCAGCATCCAGGCGCTTGAGCCAAGATTCATAGCGCCAATACAAGCCTTCGCCCCTGGCGCTAGCGCCAGCTTCAGCACGGTGCACAACCCGCTTTTCGCCTGCTACGGCCCCTACTGTGGCCTGGTTGAAGCGCTGCACCAAGTACTTGATGGCCTGGGTATTCAAGAAGGTATTAGCATCCGTAAACACCGTCAGGGGCGTCTGCACGACCTCCATCGCGCGTGCTACTGCGGCTATCTTGCCCTGGCGTAGGGGCTGGTGGAGTACTTGCAAACCAGGATAAGCCCCTAACAACTGCTCGCTGCCGTCGTCAGAGCCATCCGTGACGAAAAGTATATGCAGTTTATCCGTTGGATAATCCAGCGCCTGGCAATTGACAACCTTGGCCGGCAAGATGGCCGCTTCGTTGTAAGCAGCGATCAGCAAGGTGACGGCGGGCCAATGTTCTCTGGCTGAAGTAGTGGCCCCTTTGGCTGGCCGCTGGCCCTGGCGACCCCGCTTGAGGAGCGCATAGACCAATAGCCCGTACCCCAAATAAGTGTAAATGACCATGGCCACAGCGGCCCAAAAGATGATTTTCAACATTCGTTTTCAGCTAGGCCGTCGGCCTCTGGATTTGGTAATGAGCTAATAAAGGTGGCTGGCACACCACCCACCAATGTATAAGGGGCGACGTCTTTGGTGACGACGGCACCCGGCGCCACGACCGCCCCGCGACCGATGCGTACCCCTTTGAGCACCATGGCGCGAGCCCCCAGGCGGACTTCCTCTTCGAGGATGATGGGGGCTGCTGCCCCGGCGGCCTGGCGGTCGTGCAAGTCGTGGAAATCACTGTCCATCAGGTGGCAAAAAGGCTCCAGGCGGCAATTGCGGCCTAGTTCGATATAAAGCGTCGCTGCAATGATCGCCCCATTGATTTGACAGCCATCCTCAATTTTCAGATATGCCCCTGGACTGACGGCCAGGCGGCTACGGGCAATGTCCGAAACCAGGCAGACGCGATGCCCCACTTCGAGCCGCCCTTGGTTTTTGACGGCTGGCGATCCATAGACCATTACCAGATCGCCAACCCTGTCAGCTCGGCGCAGATAATAATAGCCGCGCAGTAGCGCTAATCCCTGCCGCCACAAGCGGCGCCAGAGCGGCCCGGCAGCGGAGGCAGGTTTTTCCTGGGCCCGTTCTTGGGCGATCAAGGCTTTGATGGATTGCAGCATATTGGTCGGATACGATGGTTGGCGATAAGGTGGCAGCTCGGGCCTGGGATGACCTGGCACCCCAGGCCCGAGCTGCTCTATACTGGGGTCCAGGCGCTTGATGACACGAGCGGGCACGCCGGCAGCGATGCAGTGGGGCGGCACGTCTTGGGTGACGATGGCACCCACCGCTATCACTGCTCCGCGCCCGATGCGTACCCCTTTGAGCACCATGCTGCGCGTGGCCAGCCAAGCCCCGGCTTCGATGACGACCGGGGCGCATGGGCCTCCTTCGAGGCCAGCTTGGGGGTGGGCTAAACAGTCGCTGTCTATAACAGTGGCCATCGGGCCAAAGTAACAGCCCTCACCAATGTGAATTTCCTGATTAGCGGCCAGCAGTGCGCCATTGATGAAGCAGCCCTCGCCGATTTGCAGCCGGGCGCCAGGGGCGGTAAGCAATTGTGCTGGCGCGATACCCGACCAGATGCGGCTGCGGTTGCCGATTTGTAGCCAGCCATCATTGGCTATCCGTGGCCGACCACGCACAAAGACTAGCCGCCCCAAGCGGTTAGCTGTTCTCAGGTAGTATCGAGCCTGCAGAAAGTAGCCGCCCACGCGCAGCAGCCGCCAAAGGAGGAGCAAACTGAGCAGCAAGCCTTGGTACCCTTGTTGGCGCAGCTTTTGGATTTCTTGGTAGAGCAGGGCTTTCATAAAGCAGGAGTTGTGGTGTTGGATAGATTCCAGGCCAAGCTGCGCAGGATGGCCTGCACGTGGCGCCACTCACCTTTCAGGCTGTGGCGCAACACGTTGAGGGGCACTCCTGCTACCAGGAAATACACTACGAAAGACCAATAGGGCAGGCCGCGGTAGAAGCGCCGCATATACAACCAGCGATTGCGATACAGGTAATAGGTCTTCAGGGGGGTAGCCGAACCGACCGAAGCCGATTCGCGGTGATGGATATAGGTATGGCCTGCCAGGTAGATTTGCCACCCCTGGCGGCGTGCCCGCTCGCAGAAATCTATTTCCTCGTAATACAAAAAGTAATCTTCGGGCAGCAGCCCGATCTCCTCAAACAATTGACGGCGCACCATCATGCAGGCGCCATGCGCCAGGTCGGTGGGGCCGATGCGGTCGAAGCTCCCATCATCCGTCCTTTGCCGGGCAAGGTTTTTGCCCCGCCCCGTAAAGGGATTGATGCCTCGGGAGCCGGCGTACTGGAGCACGTCCGGTTGCTCGTAGTAGTAGATCTTCGGGCTTGCGATGCCGATGCGTACATCGGCCTCCAGCACCTCGACCAGGCGGCTCAATAAATCGGGCGGCACAATGGTATCGTTGTTGATTAGCAAGATGTACTGGCCGCGCGCCCGTGCAATACCCAGGTTATTCCCCCCGGCGAAGCCAAGATTTTCGGCGCTGTTGATCACCTGGACGTCTGGCAGGTGCTGTGCATAGCGGGCGCTGTTATCAACTGAAGCCCCATTATCCACTACAATCAATTCGTAGCAAGGATAGTCTATTTGGCACACGGAATCGAGCAGGCTGCAAGTCAGCTCGAGCTGTCGGTAATTGACGGTCACTATCGAGACCAAAGGTGTAGCAGTTGGTATATCAGCGGAGTGCGGCATACTTAGTCTTGTTTGGTGGTGGGTGGGGAGAGCTTGAGTTGTCTCATCGGGCGGCGGTAAAATGCCCAGACCTGGCGCCAGATGTTGCGCTGGCTGATGGGTAAGATGCGGCTGATGATGAGCTGGCCTGCTATGGCGATCCCCCAGATAGAGAGCCAACTGGCAAAAGCGGCCCCAGCCATGCCCAAACGCGGGATGAGCAAAAGATTGAACACTACGTTGACCGCCAGGCTAGCCAGCAGCAAGCTGAAGTTGAGCCGCGGTCGGCCAATGGCGTCGAGCGTGATCCCGAACAAGCGCGCCCAAGGCTTAGCCAGCATGGCCACTACCAGAATGTTGAGCAGCGGCGCCGCTTCAGCGTACTGTTCTCCGGCCAACAGCACCACCAATGGTCGAGACAGCAAAAGCACGACCAGGGCCAGTGGCAGCAAAGTGGCCATGAGCAGGCCCACCGCTCGTTCGTAAAGCGCAGCGACACTAGCGCCGCCCCCTTTTGCATTGGCGCCTGCAATGCGGGGATAGACCGACTGGGCGACACCCGTCATCGGCACCTCCATATAGTTGGTGATGCGCGTGGCGATATTGTACATGGCTACTGCCGCTGGCGTGAGGAAAGCCCCGACCATCATGATGTCCATCTTGTTGAAAAACATCGAGCTGAAGTTGGTGCCTAGCACGTATTTGCCAAAGTGGAAAAGACGCCCCATCCATTCGAGTGAGGGCCGGCCCCACTGCCAGCGCTGCGGCATGTAGAAAGAGTTCGTCAGTAGTGAGGGCACGCTAGCCGCTACCTGCACGATGGGCAGCCAGTACAGAGGCACTTGCCCATACCCATGCCACAACAGCCCGATACCCAATAGCAAACTAATCCCGTAAGCTGTTTTCGACCAGAAAACACCCCGGAAATCGTGATGCGCGATGTGTGCAAAATCAAGGTAGCGGGCGGTGCCCTCCAGCAGTGCGTAAGGCAAATACCACCACAGCAGGCTCGTCAATTCCGGTGCTGACCAAAGGCTGCCCAGTGGCCCGCTGAGCAACAAAAGCAAGGCCGATAGTACGAAGCTACACAGTGTGTTGAGCAATAGCCCCGTGGTGAGTACCGAGCCCGTCGCGTTTCGTTGCTCAACGCAGAACTTGATGATCGCGTTTTGCGTCAGCCCCAGCCGCCCCATGTCCGCAAAGGAAGTCATCGTCAAAAATAAGACCCAAACGCCAAACTCCCGCTCCGGCATCAGTCGGATGAGCAATAGGAAGGCGATGAAGCCCAGCCCCATTTGCATGCCGTAGCTCAGGAGCGAATAGCTGCCCGATTTTAGCCAGGAAGGAGGCGCGGCACTTTTCATGGGTCTGTTTTTTTGGCCTGCCGCGCACTACGGGCTTGGTGCTCTTTATACAGCGCAAATATCAAGCCCAGCACAAAAAAAGGCAAGATGATGTGCCAGGGCATGCCTTGTCCAAGCATAGTGATTTATCTTTT
>CAYSPJ010000018.1:32557-56985 GCA_964432875.1 uncultured Phaeodactylibacter sp.
TAAGTGGGCATGGCCAGCAAAAAGCTAAGCACGCTAGCCAGCAAGGTCAGTAGCCAGGCGATGGCCAATGCCGACGGGCCCCACAGTACGTGGAGCAGGGCGCCTATCGCCAGCAAGCCCGGCGCAATCAAGCGTGGCGGCAACAACAACTGTAACGCTTTGTGGAAAAAGTCCACTTTGCCAGTGCGCAGGCAATGCTGCACTGCTACCGGGAAAAACAACTGGGCATAATGGAATTGTGCCGCAATCCATCGGCTGCGCTGACGGGAGAAATCGCTGCCCCGGCGCACCTTCTCGTCATATACTATGGCTTCATGGCTATAATAGATCCGTTCACCGCGCTGAGTCAGGAGCAGCTCCAATTCTTTATCGAAGCCGCCGATGGCATCTATCTGGGGCATCACCTGGCAGAAAAGCGGGTAATCGAAAGCCATTGCCGACCCGGCCAGCCGGGCTGATAGCCCCATCGCGCGTGCGCCCTTGCACAAGATGTGGTTGTTGATGGCTTCGCTGGCGCCATCTATCACGGCCATCGGGGTATCGGCATTTTTGGCGGCTCGCTGCCCTTGCACTACTCGGCAGCCGCTGGCAAAAAGCGCATTCACTCGTTGCAGGAAGCTGCTTTCCATCACGTTGTCTGCATCCAGGATGAGTGCGATATCATAGGCGGAGGAGCCAATCTGCCGCAAGGCTTCATTCAACGCCTTAGCCTTGGTGCTGCGCTCGAAAGCTACCTCGATGAGCAGGATGGGCATTTCCTTCAAGGCGGCGAGCGTGTCGGGCTGCAAGCCATCAGCGATGACGATGACGGCATAACGCTCGGCAGGATAATCTTGCGCCAGCGCTTGCCGCGCTACTTCGAGGATGACGGCATCCTCCCGATAAGCCGGGATGAAGACCGCAATCGATCGCCACACATCTGCAGCTTGCCGCGCTGGTTCGCGGAAAAAATGCCCCGCCAGGGCGAATAGCAGTTGGTAGAGCGCTCCGAAGGCCAGATAAGCCAGCACGATGGCGCTAAGTATCCCGATTAGATTCATGTCGTTTCTTTTTCTAGCATGTCGTCGTATTGTGGTGCCATAAAAATCAGCGGCAAAGCGATCGCCATGATGATGCCGGTAGGGAATTGGCTATACACTTGATTGCCATAACTGGCTAGCAGCACTCCACCAAAAGCAGCGAGCAGAGCCAGCATGTAGTACTTCAGTTGCGGGTGGCGTAAGTGCCAGACGATGTAGCTGCTTTTCCCCAAAAAGTAACCCAAGATGAAAAAGTGCAGGCAAATACCCAGGATGCCCGTTTCAGCCCAAATCTTGACGTAATAGCTATCGGTTGGGGTTTTAGCAAGCAAGGAGCCGGGGCGGAAGCGCTCTCCCCAGAAGCCT
Organism: uncultured Phaeodactylibacter sp.; assembly: GCA_964432875.1. Classification (GTDB taxonomy): domain Bacteria; phylum Bacteroidota; class Bacteroidia; order Chitinophagales; family Saprospiraceae; genus JACJYE01. Next base: position 33,943 of record CAYSPJ010000018.1, read on the forward strand.
GCCGAGCCTACGCCGCCGCCCATTGGCCGGTTGCGGAGATATTCTCCAAAGGTGATCTGGTTGCGCAGCCGTGCCTGTAGCGAAGGGTCATCGGCTGATAGCGCTGTACGCATGCGTGCTACGGGTTGGTAAGATTGTAGCACGTAGGTGTACTTCAAGGCATAGAACACTAGGCCCATGAACAGCAGCCCCGCGAAGAAGAGCTTGAAATTTTTACTCAGCAGCAAGTACAGTAACAGGCCCGCGGCTGGCACAGCCAATGCACCGCGCGTGCCAGAGTAGAGGAATCCAAAAAAAGTGATAAGCCCGACTGCTGCGTAGAGCAAGCGCCGTTGCCAGGAAAAAGGGCCCAGCGTCAAGATGCCGCACATCAGGGCGACCATGGCCTGTGAAGCGCCAAACTGGCCGGCATCACTATAAAAAGAAAAGACCCGCAAGACACCGTGCAGCAGATGTTCTTGATGATGCTCCAGCTCGAAGAGCCAGTAATGCTCGGCAGCATCCAGGCCGATGAACCGCTGCTTGAAGCCCCACAAAGCACCTAGCACCGATAAAGCTAAGACCCAATGGACGAAACGCACTGCCTGTGTGGCTCGACGTAGATACATAAACGCCAGCGCAAAGACGAAGACGTTGTACAGCCCGATGCCCCGCACGGCATAGCCCCAGGCCACTGGGCCGGGGGATTCCGGGTTGAAAAGCTCCAGCAGCAGATAGCCCAGCCAAAGGGCGGCCCACAACATCCCGTCATTCGCCAGGCGATGCCAATCTGGGCTGCGGAATTTCAGGAATATCATGCCTATCACGCACAGCAGTAAAATGAAATCAACGGATAGGCCCCAAGGCACTGACGGGAAATAAAGGCCCAGGCCCGAACTGATGAAGCTGAAGAAAAGCGCTACGAAAATGCCGCTGCCTGGGTAGCGCAAGAGCATTCCCAGGCCGAGCGCAAGAGCTGGCAGCAGCGCCGCGGCTAAACCCTTACTACCGCCCAGCAAGCTGATCAGCGCCGCCAACAGCAGGCAGCCCGCGAGCAGCGCGAGCAGCGCCCGCGGCGTCCAGGCTGCTTCAGCCCCTAAGCGATTGGAGAAGGTGGATCGTAGCTGCATGGCTTCAAGGATTAGAGATGGCGGGCTGTGTTGCTAAGATGGCCGCGCCAAAATCAGCCGCACGTTGGGCCCACGAATTGGCTAGAGCAAACGCCCGCCGAGACGCCCTTTCATCGGCGGATAAGGGGGCATCCAGGGCCTGCTTCACGGCGGCGAGAAACTGCGCTGGGCTGCCAGCAAGTTCGATCAGCCCGGCAAAGTCGCTCAGGTCGCTGAAATCGGTAGCTACTACCGGCTTGCCCAGTGCCAGGTATTCATTGATTTTCAGAGGGTAGATACCAGCGGTCAGGCGGCTTTTGATAAAGGGGATCAAGCACAGGTCGAAGGCGGCTACATAGCTGCTCAGGGCAGCAGGCGGCTTGGCCCCGAGCAGATCAACGTTGGGCAGGCGGCCTAGCCGCGCTTCCGCCTCAGAGCTGACGAGGCGCCCGACCAGGGCAAAGCGGCAGCTTGGCAAACGCTGGGCCAGGAAGGCCAACAGATCGTAGTCCAGCCGCTCATCTAGCGAACCGAGATAACCGATCAGAGGGGTATCGGCTGGCGGCAGGTCCAGAGGGCGCGGGCCCGGTTGGCTGAAGTGTTCCAGGTTGACGCCGTTTTTGACTAAGGCGCAGCGTTGCGCCAGGGGGGCTTTAGCCGCGAGAAGGGGTGCCGAAGAGACGATGGTCAAATCAGCCCGGCGCAGGAAGGCCTGCTCGTGGCGCGTGCCGTGCTTGCCAATCCAGTTGGCAGCGCTGATTTCGTCATAGCAATAATAGACCAGGCAGCTTTCGTCGAGCTGGCCCGCTAAGGCATTGCCCAAAGCCGGGTTGAAGGCATTGATGACGATGGGCCGCTGAAAGCCAAGCTGCTCCATGGCCCGGCGGATGCAACGCCTGGCCCAATGCGCGTTCCAGCTCAAGAGGCGGTCGTAGCTCTGCGGCTGGCCCAGCCAGTTGATGGGCCAGCTTGGCGGAAGGGTCAGGAGCCAGAGCTTGCTGCCGCCCTCGAATCCTTGGAGGCGCAAGCGTGGGCGCAGGCCCAGCAGGGGGGCGGTGGGCACGCTAGGCCCTCCTAGCCCGCTCAGCGCTAAATCTTTCAGCGTATAAGGGTAATCTACATACAGCAACTCATTGTGCCGAGCCAGTTCTTTCATCAGCTCGACGGTGGACTTGAGGTAGTCGCCCTCCCATTTGGGGAAGGCCACACAGATGATTTGTTGGCCAGTCATCATGGTAGATGTTGTTTGGCGATTTTGTTCTCGCTGGGCAGTGCGCCCATGTAAGCGGACAAAGCATCGATGGACACCCCGTTAAGGACCAGGCGTATCGGGCAGGCGACCGCCTCCTGGAGGGCTTCCAGTGCTTGACGGTCCACCGTTTTCCAGCTGCGGTCTGAGCGGCAGACCAAAGCCGCCAGGTCGAACTGGCGCAGCAGCCCTAAAGGATACCAGCCGGAGAGCAAGCTCGGTATCTCGACGATGAGATAATCATACTGGCTCCATTGTTGCTGTTCCCTCCCGCTCCAATCCAAGCTGTTCAGCGTCGCTTCATGGATGAGGTCTTTATCAATGCGATAGTAATGATTGTCAGGTGGGGCAGGGGAGGGGGCAGGCGTAGACATGGGCACTCCCTGAGGCATGAGCAACAGCACTCTGCTGCCTTCGTTGCGCAAGGCTTCTGCCAAAGCGATGGCCAGGAAAGTCTTGCCCTCTTGTGGGGCGACGCTGGCCAGCAGCAATCGCTTGGGATGCTGCTGCCGACGGGCTGCTTCGACCTTGAACTGTTGGATGAAGACCGCCAGCGAACGGCTGGTCGCTGCTTGCAGGCGGCGGGCCTTCTTGCTGCTGGAGCGGGTAAGTGAAAAATCGGGTAAGACTGCGCCAAAGGCAAGCCCAGTTTGCTCAGCGGCTACCCGCGGCAGCTTGAGGTTGTCGTCCAGGAATTCTAGCCCGATAAGAGTACTGATACCCAATAGCCCTCCCCCTATCAAACCAGCTAAGATGAGCAGCAGGCGCTTGCTGTCGCTGGGCTCTTTGGGGTAAAAGGGGGCATCCAGTATTTTTAGGTTACTGACCATGAGGGCATTTTCGCGGTGCAAGATGGCTTGGTTGTAACTGTGCAGGCTAGCCAGATAAGCATCCTCCGCCAAGTTGATTTCCCGCTCGATGCGCTTGATCTGCGAACCCCAGGGGGCATATTGCTGGTAAATGCCTGCAAATTCTTGTTGACGGGTTTGGATGACCCTCAGCCTGGCTTGTGCTTGTTCGGCAGTGATCATGGCTTCCAGCCAGTTGGCCAGCACCTCTTTGATCGCGACGCCTTCGGGAGTGTGCGCCAAAGCAAAAGATTGCTGGGCGTAAGTGCTTATTTCTTGCTCCAAATCAGCCAGGCGGCTGGCGATGCGTTGGCGTTCGGGCATGGCCCCCGGCATCACTTCTACGGCAGCGACGATCTCAAGCTTATAGAGTTGTGCGGTCAGCTCCGACAGCTCGCGCTTTTTGCCAAGCAATTCGGCATTGAGGGCCGCTAGCCCGGCGCGGTTGCCCAGCTGCCGCTCCAAACGCTCCAGGGTAGCTTCGCTGGCGTTGAGCGCCATCTTTTCTTTGAAGGACAGATCATCGAGCTCTTCCTTATGGCTGGCGATGAAGCGCGTCTGCTCATCATAATTGATAATGTTGTTTTGAGTGCGGAACTCGAGCAAGGTCTGCTCGGCTTGCTGCAGCTGCCGGGCTGCTTCGCGGGTAGATTCCGCAAAGTAATCCACTACCCCCGAGGTCTTGCTCCGCTTGAGCTCGCCATGGCGGCGCATGAAGATCTGGATCAAGGCTTGCAGGGTGCGCTGGCACAAGTCGGGTTGGGTGGTGGTGTAGATGAACTCGAGCAGATCACTCTGGCCGCGGCGATATACCCGCAGATGTTGGCTGAGATATTCGATGCCGAAATAGTCTTCATCAGAATAGATGAGCGCGGGGATGAAATCTTCGGGCCCTTGCTGGCGGTATTGAACCAAGATAGCATAAGCCGAATCGGCGTCGGGCACCTCTTGCAGCAGCAGGCGCAAACGATCCAATTCATCGAGGCGGTCGCCTTGCGGCGGTTCGTTGATTGGCCAACGCTGTCCCACCGGCTGTTGCAGGTATTCGGCTAGCAAGCGGGTGGCTAGCTCTTCCATAGTCTCATAGGCGCTGGCCAAGCTGATGAGGTTTTCAAGCTCGCTGAGCGCATAGTCTCGGTCAATGCGGTTTGATGCGCTGGGATTTTCGATAGAAAAGGGTGAGATGATGCCAGTGCTGACCAACGCTTTGGAAGTATATTGCTGCTTGGAGTTGCGGGTGAGCCAAAAAACTAGCGCCCCGGTGGTCAAAGCCAGTCCGATAATAAGCGGCGCATGTCGCCACAACAAGCTGATCAATTCCTTGGCATTCCTCATAGTATGATGCTGTTTAACGCTTGGCGCTGATGTCAGAGCCGACTAATTCACGCAGCAGGCGGAAAGACAACAGGGTTTCAGCGCGCGTTTGCGCCAGTGCTTCTTGTGCACGGCTACGCCGTGTATTGGCGGCTGCATATTCGTCCAGGGGCAACTCACCTTGGCGGAAATATTGTTCGGCTAGGGTCATCGTGGTATTTTGGAAATCGGCTTCTTGGGCTTTCAGTTCGAGCAGCTCGGCCCGTAGCTTCAGCTCCTGGTATTGCTGTATGACTAGCTCGCGGAGCTGTAACTCGCGATCCTGGAGCATCAGCTTCTCTTGTTCCAGCTTGTCTTGTTGGATTGCCAGGCGGTCCTTGCGGGTGAGCAAATCGTGAGCGGACAGGCGAAACTGCAGGCCAGCGCCATAGAAGAGGTTGTTTTGAGTGATGAAATTGGGGTTCACCCCCCCCTCGATGTTGCCGAGAGCCTGGATATTGCCCAATTGCACGGTTGCCACGCCGGCCAAGTAACGTGCCCATTCCTGATTCATCATCTTCAGCTCCCGCCAGGCGATATCCACGTTTAGTGATTGATGTTTCAGCAAGGGCGAATGTACCAGCGCCATGCCGATGATCTCTTCCAGCGGTTTGATGGCCAATTCTTCTGTTGTCAGCAGCAGTTCATCGGGTGGGGTAGTGCCTTGGGCCAGGGCGGGGCCTCGGCCGCAGCACAACACAAGCAGCGGCATCAGCCAGGAATACAGTAGTCTTCTTCGGTTTACGTTCGGCATCATAGTATTGCGATTATCTCTTCCAACGCTGAGCGAAGGCCAGTTGGCCAATTTGCCGCTTCAGCCGCGTTATCCATTCTTTGTCCATAAAGGGCTTTTCCAGGGCTAAGAACGCCACAATGGAGACAGCTAGCACTACGGGTAGCACCAGTAGCGCCTGTAGCAGTAGATTGGCCTCGAAGGATCGCCCCCAATAAAGACGGCTCGACCAGGGTACCACAGCTTCCATCAGCGGCAAGTGTATCAGATATATGGTGTAGCACATCCCGCCGATGGCAGCGACCCAAGGGTACGCCAGGAAGCGGGGGAACCAGCGGCCGCGGAAGGTGGCGATCAGCAAACACAACAAGGAGACGGCGAATACCAAGCTTTTCCCATACTCCTCTGACCAGCTCAGGCACATCGCCAGGAGAGCCAGTGCGGCTGCCACGTCCCATATCCAATAGCTGCGCAACGGGCGCCCTTGCCAATCGCAAAGATACAAATCAGCCAGCAGAAAGCCTGTTAGAAAGTGCTGTAATTGACCTAGTAGTGTCAATTTATAAGGGAAATGCTGCCATCCTAGTAAGTGCTGCAAGCTGATGAAGCCAAAGATGCTAGCAAACAACAGCCACCGTCGCTGCTGAGCATGGGGTATCGAAAAAAACAACTTTGCCAGGATGGGAGCAAGTAAGTAAAACTGGATCTCAATCTCCAGAGACCAGGCTACCGGATTGATGGGCGAGTAGGTGGCGTAAGCAATATTGTGCAGATAGAAAATGCTGGCACCCCAATGCGGAAAAAGCGTTGACCATTCACCCCCGCGCAGGAGCAGCATGATGAAAAAGACGCTCATCCAAAAAATATAGGGCGGCTCAAGGCGAGTGACGCGCCGCCATAAATACTTGCTTAGGCGGGGCGGGCTATCACCACGCAGATGCGCTTGGGCAAAAGGCAGGCAAAGGATGAAACCGCTGATGGCAAAAAACAAGAAGACCCCGATAGTACCCCGGCTAGCAAAAAAGGCCGCCTGGCTCTGCTCTAGCGGCGAGTGCCAGTTTATCGGGCTGTAGCGCTGTAAGCGCTCGCTCAGGTGCTGCATCAGGACTGGCATGATGGCAACAAAGCGCAACCCATCTACCACTGGCAGATATCTGCCGGTGGTGGTTATCCGCACCAGCTTGCTCAATAATGTTTGGACTACCATCTGAATGAACTTCATTGCCTGGCAAAGCTAGGGAAATCTCGGTAGGGTGCAGGTGCTTTCCTGTAAAAGGCTGTTTTCGGAGGAAGAACAGTGCTTTTTTAGCGCTGAACGGCTTAATGCTTCTGAGCAGGTTCGTTTTTTCGTTTAGCAGGAATTATTGCTTGTTCAACCTCTCAATCTTGCAGTTCAAATAATAATTGCCGATCTGATTGCTCCAAACACTTATATTGGGTACAAAAGATACTATGACAAAACCAGGTTTGCTTTTCGTTGATGATAGTGACATGATGCGTCAGTTTCTGCTCCACTATTTTTCAAAGGAGTATCAGGTTCATGCGGCTGCCGACGCCGATGAAGCATGGAAATGGCTGGAGTCGGGCTTACAGCCTGTTTTGATTGTGCTGGATTTGAGAATGCCAGGTTCCTCTGGCTTGGAATTGTTGGCAAAGTTGAAGAGCTCAGCCCAGTTCGCGCCAGTACCAGTCATTTTTTTGTCGAGTGTTGATGAGAGCCATGAGCGGCTGGCGTGCCTGCAGGCAGGCGCTGCCGACTATGTCGTCAAGCCTTTTAATCCCAAGGAGTTAGAACATCGCATCAAGTTTCAACTCAGCATCAGCAAAGCTGCTTGATCCCCCTTCCCCCCCCCACTGGATAGCAGCTTGTCTTGGTTTATTGTCATAGGGCAGCCTTATGCGCTGCTGCGCCCTCTTTTCTTCGGTTATTTGAAAACTGTTTTTTATGTATCAGGAGACGACCTTCGTATTGCCCCCTCCCATTCCACGTTGGAAACGAGCGCTGGATATCCTCGGCGCAACAGTGCTGATTGTGCTGACGGTTCCAATTATGCTGCTAGTCGCTTTGCTGATCAAGATAGAGTCGCGTGGGCCAGTGTTCTACATCTCGAAACGAGTAGGGCAGGGCTATCGCATCTTTAATTTTTATAAATTTCGTTCGATGCAATCTGATGCGGATGCCCGTTTGAAGTCGTTGCATGAACAAAATCAATATGCTGTACCCTCCGGGGAGGACGTCATGCCGGATGAAGCGCAATGTACTGATTATTCGGCATTGCTTTTTTCCGATCATGGCTATGTCGAGGAGCGTCAGTACCGGTCTGCAAAGCATCAGTCGCAGCATGCCTTTTTCAAAGCCCAGGAAGACCCGCGCATCACTCGAATGGGGCGCTTCATCCGCTCCACCAGCATTGATGAGCTGCCCCAGCTATTTAATGTGCTCAAAGGCGACATGTCGCTGGTCGGTAATCGCCCATTGCCCCTGTATGAAGCAGAATGTTTGACTACCGACCAGGATATCGCCCGATTCTTGGCGCCTGCAGGTATCACGGGCCTGTGGCAAGTGACCAAGCGCGGCCGGGTACGGATGTCGGAAGAAGAGCGCAAGCGTCTGGATGTTGATTACGCGCTAAGTTGCAATTTTTGGATGGATTGCAAGATATTGGCGCTTACGTTGCCTGCTGCCGTGCAGCAAGCTCAGGTCTGAGCATTGAGCCTTTTGATTAGCTGCTTCAATGTTTGGTAGGTCGGTATAGCCGGGGCACGTAATTGAAAGCCCTTCGGCTTTTAGGCTGTCACGATTTTTTTTTACAATCTATAAAACTAGACTTATGTTAGCAAAAACTTTACTATTCAATTTTCCAGGAGTATCCAAGCTACGTTGGGCTTGGGGTGCATTTGTGTTGCTGGGGTTGTTGGCTGCTGGAGCCGAAGCTCAGCCGCTCTCGGTAAGCCTGGATCGGCAAAACCCGAGCTGTTTTGGTGGAAGCGATGGTTCTGCTGCGCTCTTGGCTAGCGGAGGCACAACACCATACACCTACTTGTGGAGCACTGGTGAAACCACAGCTTCTATTACAGGCTTGAGCGCTGGCTTATATGCTTATACTGTGACCGATGCAGTTGGCGGTACGCGCTCGGGTAATTTCTCCCTTTTCACGCCTGGCCCCATCATCGCTAATGCCAGTGCTACGGGCATCAATACCTGCTTCGGCGATGCGGTTGGCACGGCTACGGTAAACCCATCGGGCGGAACGCCGCCTTACTCCGTGGAGTGGAGCAATGGCGATTCAGGGGCATCCATTGGCGGCTTGGTCGCAGGGGCCTATGACTATACGATTACCGACGCCAATGGCTGCACCCGTGAGGGCGGCATCTCGGTGATCAGCTTTGTCAGCCCGATCGTGCTCAGCCTGGAACGCACTCAAATTGATTGTTTCGGCGATTCGACCGGCACTGCCAGCTTGACCGCTAGTGGCGGCACCCCGCCCTATTCTTATCTATGGAGCACCGGGGCCACTACCTCTGCTATTGCCAACCTTACCGCGGGCGTCTATGGCTATACCGTGACTGACGCCAATGGCTGCGCTCGGGAAGGGGATTTCTCCATTATTGAACTGTGGCCCATCCTGCCCAATGTTAGCAAGACCGATGTCACTTGCTTTGGCTTTGGCGATGGTACGGCTACGCTGGACCCCGTGATGGGTACTCCTCCTTTCACAGTTTTGTGGAGCACCGGTGAAACTACCCGCACGATTACCAACCTGCAGCCAGGGCCTTACCGCTACACCGTCACGGATGCTAACAATTGTACGGCAGAAGGAGGCTTCTCGATCGTGACGCCTTGGCCCATTATCCCCAACTTGACCATTGGCTTTGATGAATGTGGCAGTACTGCCTCGCTTGATCCCTTCGAGGGTACGCCGCCTTTCACTTTCTTGTGGAGCACCGGCGATACGACCAGCTCGGTTTCTGGCTTGGCAGGGGGCACTTACAGCTATACCATCACCGATGCCAACCTCTGCGTGGAGAGTGACACCTTCAATATTGTGGCTCCCCCCATCCTTATCTGCCGCATTGATATCCTGCAGTTGCCCAGCACAAGCGGGGCTGCCAACGGCCGGGCACGGGCGGTAGCCATTGCTGGCACGGCACCGTACAGCTATCGGTGGAGCAATGGTGAGACGACTTCTTTGGCGACGGCCTTGCCGGTCGGTCTGATCAGCGTAACCATCACTGACGCCAATGGCTGCGAGTCAGTCTGCTCGATTAATTTGGCACCGGCCGATATAGACCCTTGTATCCCGCTGACCGACCCGGGCAGAATCGGCTTTGACCAGATATTGTGCGGTCCGGGCAATATCCCTGAACCCTTGGTTAATGTGGTCGCTCCTAGCGGTGGGGTAGGTACTATCGAGTATCTCTGGATGAAGAGCACCGAGCCGGGGCCCTTTAATGACCAGACTTGGACCATGATCCCTAACTCTAATTCTCCCAATCTGGTCTTAGGCCCGGTTTATCAAACGACTTACTTTGCGCGCTGCGCCCGTATCGTAGATTGTATTGCCTATCTGGAGACTGAGATCATCACCATCACGGTTGGCGATGATGCGATTGCCGATATCCAAGGGCCAGAGTGGGCCTGCATAGATGAGTCAGCCAGTTTCACTGTCTTGACCGCTACCCCTGATGCGCAGATCAGTTGGTCATTCACTGGGCCAGCAACACCTGCTACAGTCATTGGCCGTGATGCAACCATTTCATTCACTAGTTTTGGCACTGTAAATGTGACCGTGACTGTGATTGAAAATGGCTGTACCGCTAGTAAGGTCACTCGCTTGAATGTTTTCAGTGGTGGCCCATATTGTGGGGGTATCATCGTTAATGCGGAGCCCTTGGTGGCTTATCCTAACCCAGTGCGGGACGAGGTGACCTTGGTCTTGCCGTATTCTGAAGAGGGGGAGGTTACCGAGATAGAATTCTACGACCTGACAGGTCGCCCACTGATTCAACAGCGCAGGCCGAGCCAAGAGCAGCAAGTGCAAATTGATGTTTCCAGCTTGCCGCCGGGCTTTTACTATGTGCAGGTCATGCGCAATGGGCGTCTCGTGCAGGTTGGGAAGCTGAACAAGCTATAAGGCGCGGTTGTAATGCCGGGCTGCAGGCGCGAGCAGTCAATTGGGAGCTTGCCAGCCCTGATCACTCCGGTGAGCAGGGCTGGCAAGGCTTCTTTGTTTAATGCTATTGTCTGGATAGCGGAAAAGGCGCATCCCCAACTCTGATACGTATGAAGGTGGCGAGACTAGTTTTATTGGCGATTTTTGCTTGGTGCTGCTGCTGGTCTAAGGCGAGCGGGCAGGTCGTCATTTCGCCCACCTATGCTCCAGAGGCGCTCATCGCTTGCGGCGCGCCTGACGGCTTCAAGCTTCAACTTATCAATGGCAGCCCGGCTGATTTGAGCGGCAGTCAGTTCGTCATCACTTTTCCTCAGGGCATGCGCTATGTGCCAGGTAGTGCTACCGGCCCGCTCATCGAGCTTGACCTCAGCAACCTGGAGCAGCCGCGCTTCGAGGTGGCAGAGCTGCCAGCTTTATCATTCCGGCCGATTGCATTTGATGCGACGATCAATTGCAGCTTTGTGAACGACGAGCCAGTGCACTATACGCTATGGGCGGGCGCTCAAGCCTACCATGCTCAGGAACAGCCGCTGGGCAATTTCTTTTTCCCGGAGGTGGTCATCACTGCAGCCACAGACGTAGTGCTTGAACTGCCAGTGGGGGGCATGGGTAGCCGTAGCTTCACCATCATCCAGGCAACTCCGGGTGCCAGGTTAGATACCCTCTTCTTTGTCAATCGCTACGAGGCGGGTATCGAGCGGGTTAGCCTTTCGGTAGGCAACCTCATCGGCAGTGGCCCGACTGGAGATACGCTGGCTATTTTTGGGGATGAGCTGCCCGGCGGCGATGGCTTCTTCGATTTTGGCGACACTCTGGTGGTCACCGAAACGGTGAGATTGCTGGGCTGCTTGCAGCAAAATTCAGCAATAGACTTGTACTGGCGCTGCGGAGAAGCCCTGTGCCAAATCTTTACCCTTCAGACTTTGGTCTCACCTGCTTCGGGCTTACCCCATCTGCAGATTGTCAATAGCAGTGGCTTTGCCAGCCAAGCGCAAGCGAACGACCCGGCACGGGTAGGTGGCGGCTTTTGTCAGACCCTCGTACTGGATTACGAGATCGCCAATACGGGCAGCGAATCGCTGCCGGGCACTGGAACCGTCTATGATTTGACCGTCGGCCTGGGGCTGAACGGCAATCTTTTTTCTAGCGTGCTGCCAATAGATATCGCCTTGTTTCCCGCGTGGGCAATCCGCGCTCAGATCAATGGCGTGGCGATCCCAATCAGCCCCTATGCTTTTCCGCTGGGTACGCCGCTACTGGGCTACAATTTGCGCTTCTCGGCGCTGTCCAGCAACCCCGACGGCCCCGGCGGGCTGGAAGATGTGGATGGCGATGGTTTCTTTGATGATTTGCCGCCTGGCGCATCTTTTCGCTTGCAAGTATTGATTGATTATGACCCTGAACAGGTCGAGGCTTGTGGTTTTCTGAGCGGCCTATCTGCGCAGGGAGGGGCAGAGACCGCGTTGCGCGTAGGCTATTACTATCGCGATCAGTGCGGCAGCCCTATTGAGCATTGGTATTCGGTGGCCGATGCCGGCATGAACGTCGTGGGTTTATTTACCCACCGCGATGGGGACTTCAGCGCCCAATTGGCTCATAGCAACTTGATGGAAGGCCAAGAGACCTGGCTGGAAATCCTGCCCGGCGGCGCTTGGCGCAGCCCATGCTCCGCAACGGATTCTATTGTCCTCGAGCTGATTTTGCCTCCGGGATTGCGTGCAACAGGAGTATCGAGCGGCCCAGGCCAACATTATGGCATCGTGGAGCAAAGGGGCGATACCGTATGGTTGGCGGGTTCGGAGCGCAGCTTGACGGGCCAACCCTGGCGGCTACGCGTAGCAGCAGTCTGCGGAATCCCCATCGGCAACAGCCTGCGCTTGAGCTTCTGGTACTATTGCAGCCCTGATTGCCCCATGGCCAAGCGCATTGATTGCCAGGATGTATCCTTGGAGTTCCTGGTTCAGTGCGAGATGGGACAAGCAGGCATCGGTATGCGCGGCTTCACGGTAGAGCGCCGCACATTGGGCTGGCGCGACGTGCAGCACAGCGCCAGGGTGGATCCTCAAGCCGATACCACGATAAACCTCAAAGCTGCCATCAATTTCGATTCGGTAGAAATGCGGCTTGAAGGTGTTTATCGGGGAACGGGGCCATATGGGGACCTAATGGCGCGCATTGCCTATCATCCCATTGATAGCACTTTGGTGAACCCGGCTGCCCCACATTTCCTGCCGCTCGGGGCAGTGATGCGCTATTTTTCAGCCGATGGCGAGCTATCCATTTGCGAACTGGATGGCTTTAGCCTTAACTACGACCCCGCCTTGCGCTATCATACTTTGAGCCTGGAGATGGAAACGCTCTTTGCGCCCGGCGTTGGGTGTCTGGAGCATATTGACCGGCAAGCAGGAGACAGCTTGTCATTGAGTATTTTCGTTTTGGTCAGCGACAATACGCCGCGCCGCGCCTCATGGGTGCCGGAGCTTTCGGGGGAACTATTCTCTTTGCTTGATGGCCAAGAGGTGCGGGGTGCGCGCTACCTGGCGGTCTTCATGCTGGAAGAGGTGGTGCCAGCTGCTTACGTGCAATACGTGCCGCAAATACACTATGGCTGCGAAGCCATCCGCTTTAATTCAAATGCTGTGGCTAATAAAGGCCATGCCTTCGATGGCGACCAGTTTCCGGATGAAGTGCGCTCGGCGGCTGCAGTCTCACAGATCAGGGTGAAGCTGGGGGGGGCTTGGCACATCGTGCCCGGCAGCAGCCAGCTAGTCGCAGCGGGTTCCTTTGATAAAAACGGCCAGCCTTCACTTGCCGCTCCCGGCGCCTTGGCTGCTATCGCCGACCCTATCGTCAGTTACGATGGGGACGCGACCTTGTTGACTTACATCAACCCCGGAGATTGGCCTATGGGGGATTTGGCTATCGGCGGCAGCAATGCGCTGCACGACATCCATTTCAGCGCTCGGCCTAGTTGTGGTGTGCCTGACCAAGGTGCTTTCATCATCGAAGTAGCTGCTGATATGGTGCGGTATCCTGATGCCCCACTACCTTGGCGCGATACCCTGGTTTCCCTCGACAGCAGCTTTGCCAAGCAATATCGCCCACCCCAAGCTGCTTTACTGCTGGCTTCAGTACAAGAGTTCATCCCGGTAAACGATACAGTGGAATGGTCGTTCCGCCTTGAAAACACCACGGTCTATGCCGGCGCCGATAAAACCCTGCAATACGGCTGGATTGCTATCGAAGCGGGCCAGGGCTTCGAGCTACTGAGTTTGGAAGAGTTGACGGGCCTGTCATCCCCCACGGTTCATCTGCCAGCTTGGCAAGACGAGAACCGCTACTGGTTTGAAATCGGCAGCCTGGCTGCCTTTTCCTCGCGTCGTTTTCACCTGGTAGGCCGCTATCGCGAGTGCTCTCGCTTGGCTCTCCGGCTTTATTTCGGCTCGTCTTGTACGGGATACCCAAACCCCCAAACAGGTTATCAAGTGGTAGGCACCTCGCTTCAATGCCCGACGATTAGCCGAAACCTGAGCGTACAGCCGGCAGAGGTCTCCCTGGCATTGGCCGTCATCGAACCGCCACTCACGCCAGAGCTGTGTCAAGCGCTGGATTACGCTTTGTTGGTGACCAATTTACAGCTGCCTAATACTTATCGCCATCGGATAGATGCCGTTTTGCCGCCTGGTGCCCAAGTCGTGGCAGGCAGCAGTCGAGTGGAGTATCCCGCCGGCTCTGGCCAGTGGGTAGAACTGCCCGATCCAGAGGTATTGCCAGGCAATACTTGGGCATGGGACCTGAGCTTGGCAATCGCTTGGCTTACGGGCGTAAACCGGCCATCGGGCAATCAGTATCAATTGTCTTTCCAGGTCATTACCGATTGTTCTTTTACGGCAGGCTTACGTTTGGGGTTCCGCGCCAGTGCCAGCAGCATCTGCGGCGCCAGCGTAGAGCGGACGGCCTTTTCCCGGCGCCTGCAAATTGCGGGTGTGCCTGCCTATACTAACAACTATGGCTTGGATATCCATTTGCCTGAGCATGGGCTGAAGGCTTGTGGCATGGCGCCATTAGAGCTGAGCATTTTGAATTTAGGGCCCTTCGAGACCACCGAGCTTGAACTGGCCGCCGTGACGCTGCCCAGTAATTTCGTCGTCGTACCTGGTCCTCTACCCGCAGGGGTGGCCTTGATCAGCGATGAATCGGACGACCTGACCCGGCGCCTACTTTTCACCATGCCGCCGGGGGTTGAGCCAGGCGGCATGGTGCGCTTCCGGCTTGATGTGCGCGATGAGGGCAATCAAGAATTGCCCTGTGACAGCGTGGAACTGAGCCTCGGGGTGCTGGTACAAACCGAAGTTCGTTGTATGGCCATACCCGAAGGGCAATGTGACATCTTGTTCTTTGTCAATGCCGACAGTCTGCGCACCCCCATACTGAAAGACGACTGGGGCTTCGAGCTGCTGTCAGTAGAAAGTGTGCCATACCCTCCGGGGGGCGAGCTGGTTACGGTTGAAGTAGAGCTTTGCAACCGCGGCCTGCACCCAGTTCAAGGTGATTCGATTCGCTGGCTGATTTACCATTCCGCCGCCGAGGACAGCAATAGCTTAGCCTTAAGCCTGGAGCGCCGCCTCCCGCCTTTGGGTATTCTGGATTGTGTGCGAGACACCTTCTCCTTTTACGCCCCCACTGAGGAGGTCTGCGGCCTGTTGTTGTCAGCTCAAAACGCGGGTGCTTCATGTTTGTGCGAGCCTCTGCCGCTGCATCCGTTGCCATCTCCCCGCTTGCGCAATGTGGCGCTGCAGGCTGAGGTTTGTAGCGGCGGAGCACTGGTTTTAGGCACCGACTTTCGGCAGGATAATATCAGCTATCAGTGGCAGCTCGTGACGGGTTCGGCGGGCAGCTTGTCAGATGAGACGGTGGCCCAGCCAGTCTTTCAGGCTGAGAACCAATCTGCTGTCCCTCAACAAAATGTATATGTTTTGCAATCTGTCCGCCCTGGTGGCTGTGCCAGCCAGGATACAGTGGTGGTGACGGTCTGGCCAGAGCTACAAGTGGCAGTGATTTTGCAACAGGATTACAATGGCTATTCCGTCTCTTGCCACGGGGGCTCTGACGGGAGCGTGGCGTTAGAGTTGAACGTCGGTGCCCAGCCTGCTCTTTATGAATGGCAGGGGCAGGTGCAAGCCCACCCGGTCTTTGAGGGGCTGCCTGCCGGGGCGCACCGTTTTGTCATTACCGACGGGCGTGCTTGTCAGGCCGCGGTTGAGGTGTTGCTGAGTGAGCCAGCCGAGTTGGAATTGTTGCTAGAACCCCAGGCGGTGAGCTGTCATGAAGGAGCAGATGGCAGTGCCATCGCTACAGCGGTTGGCGGTGTGCCGCCCTATGTCTTCACCTGGTCCGCAGGAGAGGGTGTGGCATCCCTATCCACAGGTTTGACCGCAGGACTGGTCGGGGTCACCGTAGAGGATGCCAATGCTTGCCAAGTGGCGGCCTGGGAGATGGTGCAAGCCCCAGATTCCATTGTCTATCAGCTCTTGATAGATTCGGCTGCTTGCGCCTACAGCGCCGATGGAGCTGCTCGACTAGAGGGGCTGCAGGGCGGTACTCCGCCTTATGCCATCCATTGGGATGGGCAAACGGGGGCTGCTGCAGTTGCAGGCTTGGGAGCAGGGTGGCATCAGCTGTTGATCAAAGATGCCCAAGGCTGTATCACGCTCGATTCGTTTTGGGTGCCCGCTCCGCTACCGGTTACTGCCGTGATGGTGGAACAGCAGGATGCCCGTTGCTTTGGATCGGAGGACGGCGCTTTAAGGGTTGTGCTTTCCGGAGGTATCGGGCCTTATCAGACCCTATGGTCGGATGGCAGCCAGGGTGCCACCCTGTCCAATCTGTCTGCCGGGAGCTATTCGCTCTGGGTGGAAGATGCCCAGGGATGTAGCTACGTTTTCAATGATTATCACATCGGCAGCCCGCCTCCGGTCAATCTGGCCGAGCTATGGCGTGCTGACGTTTCTTGCCACGGGCTGGCCGACGGGCAGATAGAAGTGGCCACATCGGGGGGGACGGCACCTTATGCCTACAGTTGGCAGCATGGGCCCAAAAGCGCACACCTCGAAGGGCTGCCCAAGGGGCAATACTGGGTAGCGGCTACTGATGCTCATGGCTGTGTAGATAGTTTGCCCGTCAGTATAGGCGAGCCGCTGCCACTGGATGTGAGCTACGAGCTTTCTCCGCCAGGCTGTGCCGGTCAAGATGGGCAAGTGCGCTTGCAGCCAGCGGGCGGTGTGCCTCCCTATCGCTTTGCAGTGGGCGATGCTGGTTTTGCCGTGACGGCTTGGCTGGAACTGCCCCAAGGAGCGCATCTCTTGCGCCTACAAGATGCAAATGGCTGCTTGTGGGAAGATGAAATCGAGATGCCTGCTCCGCCGCCTATCCTGCTTAGCCTGCCGGCAGAACTGCGGGTAAATTATGGCGATACCGTGCGCGTGTGGGTCGAGGTGGCTAATGCCATCGGGGAGCTGTGGGTACAATGGCGGCCGAACATCGAGGGGCTGTCTTGCCAAGATTGTCTCGCCCCCGTCTTCTCCTTATCAGAGAGCACCGTCTTTTACGTCAGGGTAGTAGATGAGCAGGGCTGTGAAGCGGAGGCTCGCCTTTCCATTGTGGTGGAAAAGCCCCGGCGCTTGTTCATCCCGAATGCTTTCAGCCCCAATGGCGATGGGCACAACGATCACTTTTACCCCCATGCTGCACCCGAGGTGTCTGAGATCAGTCGCCTGGAAATCTTCGACCGTTGGGGCAGCCAGGTGTTCAAAAACCATCATTTTGCTCCCGGCCAGCCGGTTCATGGTTGGGACGGCACACAGCGCGGGCAGCCAGCAGCGGTCGGGGTTTATGTGTACTTCCTGGAGGCGCTTTTCCGCGATGGCAAAAGACAGTTGTTTAAGGGAGAATTGTATTTGGTACGCTAAGGTAAAAAAATCAAATATCGCTACACAAAATCTATGAAAAACGCATGTACGATCGAGTTGCTTCTCCGTTGCTTGCTTGCTGGTTGGATAGCTATGGTCAGTGCGCTTGCCGCGCCAGCCCAAGCCGCTTTGAGCTTGCCGCGCATTTTCTCTGACCACATGGTGCTACAGCAGTTGCAGCCCATCCGTATCTGGGGCTTGGCAATGCCTTTCGAGCAGGTCTGCATCAGTTTGGGTTCTCGTTTTGCCGTCGCCCAGGCCGATGAGCAGGGGCGCTGGGAAACAAGGCTGGCACCTTTACCGGCCGGCGGCCCTTATCAGCTGCTGGTAGAGGGGGAGGCCGAGTCTCTATATCTCGAAGATGTGCTGATTGGTGAGGTATGGGTCTGCGCCGGGCAATCGAACATGGAATGGCGTTTGTGGCGTAGCGAAAACGGCACGGAGGAAGTCAATGCTGCTGATTACCCCGAGATACGCCTCCTGACCGTACCTAAGACTTTGGCGATGGTGCCGCAGGGGGATCTCCCCTCAGCGGAGTGGCTGGTTTGTGAGCCGGGTACGGCGCGGGACTTCTCGGGGGTAGCCTATTTTTTCGGGCGGGAGTTACATCAGCGCTTGAAGGTGCCCATTGGATTGATCGAAGCCACTTGGGGCAGTACCGCTATTGATACCTGGCTTCCCCCGCATGCCTTGGCTACCGATACGAACTATGCTGCCGCTATTGCTCAGATGCCCCAATTAGACATCCAGGCGATCCATGACAGCATCGCCTTGGCCCAAACTGCCTGGCAAGCTCAGCTTGCCTTGCTCGATCAGGGATTGACGCATCTCTGGCAAGCTGATAGTTTCGACTGGATGAGCTGGCCAACCATGAATATCCCGCGTACCTGGGAATCGGGGGGATTGCCGGAGGTAGATGGGGTCGTGTGGTTCAAGCGCGCCTTTGAATTGACCACTGGGCAAGCTCAAGTGGGCGTCAGCCTCTATCTGGGGCGCATTGATGACGAAGACCAGACTTACATTAATGGCCAACTCGTTGGGCATACCTACTGGGATGCGGGGTTGGAGCGGCTATACGTCATACCGGCGGCAGTCTTGCGGCCAGGGCAAAATGTCGTCACGGTAAGGGTGACAGATTACGGCTATGTTGGCGGTTTGCTCGGCGGCAGCCAGCCGATGCGGTTGTCTCAGGGCAATTGGGCGCAATCTTTGGAAGGGGCATGGCATTTTAAGCATGGCACCGTTGGGCTTGGGCCGCGCCCCTTGGACTTGAGGCCCAATGATTTCCCCTCGATGATATTCAATGGCATGATCCATCCATTGACCGGCTTGAGTATCAAAGGGGTGATTTGGTATCAAGGTGAGAGCGATATGCATCGCCCTTATCATTATCGCTCTTATTTCACGGCCCTGGTTCAATCGTGGCGCCAAGCCTGGGGGCTAGGCGACCTTCCATTTTTGTATGTGCAATTGCATAGCTTCCGGCCGCCAGCCACTACGCCAGGTCAAAGCGGCTGGGCGACGCTACGCGAGTCGCAGGCCAGCGCCCTGGCACTGCCGCGCACGGGCATGGTGGTGGCTATTGACGTTGGTGATGCCACCGATATCCATCCGCGCAATAAATTGACGGTGGGGCACCGCTTGAGCCTGGCAGCCCGGCGGGTGGCTTATTCTCAGCCCATCTTACATGCCAGCCCGCTCTGGCGCGAACAAGCCGTCGCCGATGGGGAGATCGTGATTACCTTTGACCATGTCGGCACGGGTTTACAGAGTTGGTATGGCCAGGCCGATCTGCGCGGGTTTGCTATTGCTGGAGTGAACGGCCAGTTTGTGTGGGCCCAGGCTGAAATCCGCACCCCCAATGAGGTTGCAGTCTTTAGCCCTCTGGTACCCCAGCCGGCTTTCGTGCGTTATGCTTGGTCGGATAATCCAGGGACGCTCGATCTCTACAACAGTGCGGGTTTGCCGGTTACTCCTTTTCGCACTGATACTTTGCCTACTCCTTGGCAGTAGGCCGCCCAGGGCATGATAGAATCGCTAGATAAAGAGAAATTTGACTTCATGAAGCACTTCTTTCGGTTAATCAAGTACATCGGGTTAGCCGGTGGCATCCTCCATTTGGTGGGGTCTGCCGCGAGCGCACAAACCTTGGGCTGGGCCGCTGCCCTCGGCAGCAGCCCAGCGGTGGACAGTTGGAGCCAGCAGGTAGATGCTGCCGGAAATGTTTATATCATCGGCTCCTTCACGGGCACTTTAGATATGGACCCCGGGCCGGGTACCTTCTGGCTCTCGACCGCAACGCCGGGTAGGGTTGGGGTCTTCCTTGCAAAGCTTGATGCCGACGGCAATTTGCTATGGGCCAAACAGTTTACAGGGGGCAGCAGTATGCACTTCTCGTTGGCAATTGATGCTCAGGCCAATCTCTATTTGACCGGCCTTTATGATGGCCCGGTTGATTTCGACCCCGGGCCTGGCGTCTTCACGCTTGGCACCACCCCAGGCTGGAAGCCTTTTCTCACAAAATTGAATGCCGAAGGGCAATTGGTGTGGGCGAAATCATTTGAACCCAGCGGAGCAGATGCGGTCTCCCCCGCCCTGAGGTGGTTGATCGCTATTGACTCCCAGTCTAATCTCTATATCGCTGGCACTTGCTCGGGCAGCATGGATTTTGCTCCTGGGGCGGGGCTTTTCGTGCATCACGCTTCCTATGGACAGGGTGATGTCTTTTTACTCAAGCTCAATAGCAGCGGTCAACCGCTTTGGCTCCTGCCGATTGCGGGCAGCCTGGAAGCTTGGCCAAATTCGCTGCGAACCGACTTGGACGGCAATGTATATTTGACTGGCTACTTTCAGGATACGCTCGATTTTGCTCCTGGGAGCGGGTTAAACGAAGGAGCACTCGTGTCGCAGGGAGGTTCTGATGCTTTCCTGGCCAAGTGGGATACCCATGGGCAGTTGGCCTGGAGCAAGCAGTTCGGCGGGGCTTTGTGGGATGCGGGTGCCGATTTGTCAATCGGTGCCCAAGGGGATATTTTTTTCACCGGATACTTTCAAGACACAGCCTGGTTTGGCCCCCTGCTGCTGGTTGCGGCTGGCCCGCAGGATGCTTTCCTGCTCCGGTTAAATCCTGTTGGCGAACTGAAATGGGGCCAGCAACTGGGGGGCACTGGCCGGGATGCCGGCCTGGTTTTGGCTTCCGATGACTATGGCAATCTATATTGGGCTGGCGTATTTAGCGGGCAGCTTCATTTACCTCTGCCGACAGGCCCAGCGGCCTTGTTGGCCCGAGGCGGAAGCGATATTTTTTTGTCCAGGTTCACCCAAGACGGCGAATACCAATGGGGGGTGTCAGCTGGTAGCACCAAGGATGACCATCCGCATGGCCTGGCTTTGGATGCGGCGGGCCGGCTCTACGCCTTTGGCTACTTCCAGGATACGCTCATCTTTGAGCTCGAGCAATCTCCTCATATTTTGGCTGACTTGACGGGCGCGCAGCGTTTCATCTGCCAATTCAGCAGCCACTGCATCAGCAGTTCGGAGCATCTGGTAGTCGAAGCTTGCGGCCCCTACAGCCTCAATGGCCAGACTTATGCCTCTAGCGGCGTTTATCCGCAATTGTTGACCAATCAGCAGGGGTGCGATAGCGTCCTGACTTTGGAGCTTCTAATCAGCCCGCTGATTGCAGAGATTGAACTGCTCCAACTGCCGAGCTGTCAAGAAGCTGCCAATGGACAAGCCTTGGTTTCGGTATCTGGCGGCATACTGCCTCTGAGCTTCTCCTGGAGCAATGGAGAACAGGGTGAGCTGGCTAACCAGCTCGTTGTGGGGGGGCATACCGTGACGATTACCGATGCCCGCGGTTGTCAGGCTAATGTTGGCACCGTATTAGACTCTTCTAGTGTGCTGTCCCTTTCGCTTGTGGTTTTGCAAGGCTTGGATTGTCATGGCGATAGCACCGCCTCCGTAGTCATGTCAGTCAAAGGAGGCATATTGCCATACGAGTTCTCGTGGGCGCATGGCCCAGAGCAGGCCTCCCTTGCTGCGCTGCCTGCGGGCAACTATGTCGCTTTGGTTAAAGATGCTGCGGGTTGCATGGCTACGGCTGACATTAGCATTGCCGAACCGCCGGTCTTGGGCCTTGCTTTAAGCACTGAGCCGGCTGCTTGTATGGAAGCCGCCGATGGGTTGGCCATCGCTCAGCCGCAGGGAGGTACGCCTCCTTATGCTTATTCCTGGAGCGATGGTCAACAGAGCCAGCTTGCCGCGGGTCTGGCTCCTGGTATTTATGCCGTGACAATCACTGATGCCAAAGGATGCCATCGCTCTGGCAACATCGCCGTTGCTGCCTCGGCTTATGAGCCTGATTTGGCTATCGCCTTGTTGTCTGATACCTTGGTTGTTGGTCAATCAGGGGCGGAATATCAATGGATTGATTGTGAAGATGGGCAGGCTCTGCCCGGGGCGCAAGCTCAGTTTTTTGTCCCTGAATCAGGTGGCAGCTACGCTGTAGCAGTAAGCCAGGGGAGCTGTAGCGCCATTTCAGATTGTTTCTTTATCGAAGGCGTATCGAGCCAGGCCAACGAGCAAGCAGTGCCCGTAGCGCAGCTCTTCCCCAACCCCAACGAGGGGCGGTTTGTGTTGGTGCTGCCATGGGCAGCGGATGCGGCATGGTACGATGCAAGGGGGCGCTTGTTGCGCCTTGACCATTATACCCCTGGCGCCCATCTGCTCGATCAGTCGGCTTGGCCAGCAGGTGTTTACACCCTATTGCTGGGTCATCAACAAGGAGTACAGCCCATGCGCTGGCTGAAAGTCGGAGCGGGAAATTGATGGCGTTGGCTTTGGTGTGGCCGCGGTGCAACCTTAGTCCAAGTCTGCCAGGCATCGCCTGATCAGCGCCTCCAACTCCTCGCCCGGCCCCGGCGCCTTGGCGCTGATGATCTTGCCATCCTTGCCGATGAGCGCACGGTGGGGGATGGCAGACACTTTGAACGGTGCTTTGGTCGCCGCCGCTTGCTTGCGGTTCAGCAGTCAAAGAATCGGCATTGCAGCATCTCGCTGGGGAAGCGGGGGAATTGCTCGCGCATGGAAGCGAGGCGGAGCGCGGCGATTTCATCGGCCCTTCGTTCGCGCTGGAGTTCCAGCAGGTAATCCTGAGCGATGCTGTTGGCCAGCTGAAATCCAAATCGTCCGTCGGGTTCTAGAAAGGCTGTTTCAGTACTTTGATCCTGGCAGCAGAAGGGGGTGTAAACCAATTGGATGGATAGTGGGAAGGTGCCATCCTCGTCGAAGCCGAAGACTTGACCGGTCAGGATGATGGGTTTTTCGGGGACTGATGGGGACTGATGGGCTAAGGCCGGCGGTGTCGAGCTGATCAGGAAAGGATAGAGCAAAATGGACAGCAGAAAAGAGGAGCGCATTTTGGTGTTATTATCTTTGAATTGAATAAGGTTTGATGCGGTCATTTGCCTTTGAGGGTAACCAGCTTATCCGGCGCTTGCCGGGCATTGAAAATGCTGACCACCCTGACCCGCTGAACAGCCTGTTCAATGCGCTGGTGCAGCACCGCCTTGATGTCTTCTGTGTACATAGTGATGTGGTTTTGCATGCTCAGCAAAGATAACAATTTT
>CAYSPJ010000019.1:0-1159 GCA_964432875.1 uncultured Phaeodactylibacter sp.
GGCCGGTTTTTCCGCCTCGGTTCCGCTAAAACAAATAAGGCCGGTCCCGGCTGAGACTTGGCAGGAGAAACCAGGTTTCAAACCTTAACGTCCTGAAAACCCAAGATGCGGCTACTCTCCCCCGCTGGCCCCCGCTATGCGGGGGCTGGCGGGGGTGCCCGAGAGCGGGGGTGGACTCTCCTCATTACATTCGGGCGGGATAATGTCAGCAGGGTACGAATTGTTAAATACTAAACCTGATGGCTATGCCCGCCTGCCCCCCCTTTGAGCTTTACACTCCCGCTCAAGAAAATCTAATCTTGTCCGCCCTGCGGCCGTCCAAGAAGATTTTCTAGAGAGCGGGATGTCGCTACGCTCTATTCCGCACTCGCTATGCTCGTACGGAACGCAAGCGTTTGAGCTTTGAGCTTCACCCCTCACCTCCCCGGCACCACCAACGGCTGCACCGCCACGAGCCGCCCGCCGCTCTTGGCCCCCACCCAATACCAACCAGCAGGCAGTTGATTCAAAAGCAAGGGCTGCTGGTGAGGGCCAGCGGGCAAGAGCTGCTCTGGCAAGGCGATCAGGATTTTCCCTTGCGCATCCAGCACCGCAAAGCCAATGGACATCGGTTCGGGCAGCTCGAATTGGGCGGTGGTTTGCCCCGCCGCCGGGTTGGGGAAGAGGCGCAGCGGCAGCTCCGCTGGCATCGGGCTGAAGAGGGCTGAAGGCATGTCCGGCACCAGCAGGCCGTCGCGGGTGTTGCTGCCTTTGTAGGTGCTCCACAGCACGCGCTCGGGGCTGTAGGGCACGTTGAGATGATAAGCGTTGAGGAAAACCGTATCTGGCGCGGTGCCGAAGTTGAGGGTGTAAGATAGCGCCACGAGGTCCATCATCCCATCACCATTGATGTCGCCCAGGGCGGCGCCGTTGAGGTAAGTCAGGCCGCGGGGGCGCAGGGGGAAGCCCTCCACTTCGGTGCCGTCGAGGTGGTAGGCGTGGATAAAGCCCGGCCCATCGCCCACGAACAGGGTGGAGCCGAAGACGATCTCGAAATCCCCGTCATCGTCAATATCCGCCACGCTGATGATGCCTTCGCAGCCGCCGACTTTGTTGATGGGGAAGCCGTCGCGCAGGTTGCCGGCGGCATCCCAGGCGAAGAGCATATCCCCGGCTTCGG
>CAYSPJ010000019.1:1259-55572 GCA_964432875.1 uncultured Phaeodactylibacter sp.
GATGGGGAAGCCCGGCTTGGCCTGCCCTTCCAAGTCTAATACGTAGCGGCTGCCAGTGGAATAAATGACGACGTCCTTCTCGCCATCACCATCCACATCGCCGATGGAAGGGGTAATGGCGGGCGTCGCTTCCAGTGGGCGCGGCCAGGCGGGGCTGTACGAGCTGCCATCGCCCCGCAGCACATGGATGCGCCCGGTGGGGGCGGTGCGTTCGGCTACGACGATTTCCAGCGCGCCATCGCCATCCAGGTCAGAGAGGGCGGGGGCGGAAAGCACCCAGTTATTGTTCAAGCTCAGGGGCCAGCCCGGCAGGTCGCTGCCGTCCAGGCGGAAAGCATACAGGCGGGGCATGACTTGCACGCCGCCGGTGGCCAGCACGATTTCCGGTTGCCCATCGCCATCGATGTCGCCTACCGAGGGCGGGTAAATCGCCACCGCCGAGAGCGTGCGCTCCCAGAGCAAGCCGTCGTGGCGGTAGGCAAAGAGCTTGTTGTTGGTGGCCCAGAGGATGTCGTCTGTCCCATCGCCATCTACATCGGCGAGGGTGACGTTGCGGAAGTTCTTGAAGCTGAGGTTGGCGGGCGTCGCTTTGGGGAAGCCGGCCAACTGCTCGAAGCTGCCCTCGCGGAATTCCAGGGCTTCGTAGCCTGCGACCGGCTGGACGGTGATCTGGTAGTCTTCGCCCACCTGGGCGGTCAGCAATTGGGCGGCGGCCGGTGTGGCGGCCAGTACCAGAGCGAGGATGGGTAAGAGTAGTCGTTTCATACAATCGGTTTTGGATTTTGGCCTCAGTTAAACCAAGGGGAAACATCTATACTAAACCAACTCAGGTTTTGTCGCCCGCCTTCCCGTGCTCCCCTAAAGGAAGGGGCGATTGGTTCTGCCGACCTCCGCTTGCTCTGCGGCTGGGCATCAATTTCTCCCTGATGGAATAAAAGCTGCGCTATTCCACAGGGTAAACGCAACGGCGCGACGACGCAACGGCTCTGCGCTCACTTATCCCCTCGTGGAGGGCGGGGGCTGCCGAGCGCCGCGCGCAACGTACAACAATCAAGCACATTCGTGCCTGATTGTTGCGGCTCCAAAGCCAGCCTGCGTTGTGCCGGGACCCGTCGGAGGCCCGAATAGGGACTCCGATGGTCACATTGCGCCCGGCGCTCTCTACGCGTCTTGTTGGCGTTGCGCCGTTGCGCCGTTGCGAGAGAAAACGCTGCGTGGCAGCGCCGCGAAGCTCCAGTTTGCCGCCTCTATTGGGGGCGTTTGCTAGAACCAATCGCCCCTGCCCTAAAGGGGAAAGGCTGCCCGCAGCGACACACAGCCTGTCCCGACCGAAGGACGGGAAGCGAAGCGCCAGACGAAGTAAAACCTGAGTTGGTACGGTATAATGGAAAATTCCGTGAAATCCGTGCCAACAGTGGCTAAAAAGCGCCACTCAAGCCTCTTGAAATCAGTGGCTTCACACCTACAAATCCAACATCATCCCCATCGGGTCTTCCAGTAATTCCTTCACCTTCACCAGGAAGGTGACCGAAGTGCTGCCATCGATGACGCGGTGGTCGTAGGAGAGGGCCAGGTACATCATGGGGCGGATTTTGATCTCGCCGTCCACCACCATGGGGCGCTCCTTGATGGCGTGCATGCCCAGGATGGCCGATTGCGGCTCGTTGAGGATGGGCGTGCTCATGAGCGAGCCGAAGACCCCGCCGTTGGTGATGGTAAAAGTGCCGCCCTGCATCTCCTCCAGGCTCAGGCTGCCGGTGCGGGCCTTTTCGGCCAGCGCGGCGATTTTGTATTCAATCTCAGCCAAGGAGAGGGATTCGACGTTGTGCACTGGCGGCACCACCAGGCCGGTAGGCGTGGAGATGGCGATGGAGATATCGGCGTAGTCGTGGTAGATCAAATCTTCGCCGTCGAGCTTGGCGTTCACGTCGGGCATCTCCATCAGCACCTTGGCACAGGCCTTGGCGAAGAGGGACATGAAGCCCAGCTTGATGCCGTACTTCTTTACGAAGCGGTCTTGGTACTTTTTACGCAGGTTCATCACCTCGGTCAGGTCCACCTCGTTGAAGGTGGTGAGCATGGCCGTTTCGTTTTTGGCGCTCACCAGGCGTTTAGCGATGGTGCGGCGCATGCGGCTCATCTTCTTGCTGCTGGTAGAGCGGCTAAAATTGGCAGCGGGCGCCGCTGGCTTGGGCGCTGGTTTTTCTGCTTTGGGTTCCGCCGTCGGGGCAGGCTTGGGCGCCGGGGCGGTTTTCTGAGCTTCTGCAGCTTTGAGGGCATCTTCCTTGGTGATGCGGCCCTCGCGGCCGGTAGCAGCTATCTCTTCGGCCTTCAGCCCGCTTTCTTTGATGATTTTGGCAGCGGCAGGGGAGGGATGGCCGGCAGCGTAGCTTTCCGCCTTGGCTTCTGCGGGCGCGGGCGTTTTCGTTTCCGCTTGGGCATCCGCTTTCGGCGCCGGTTTGTCGTTGTCTGTGCTTTCTTTTACGGCACTCGTATCGATACGTGCCACTAGCGCGCCAATCTCCAGGTCGTCACCTTCGGCAGCGACGTGGACTAGCCGGCCAGCCGCTTCGGCCGGAAACTCCAGCGTGGCTTTATCCGATTCAAATTCGCAGATGGGGTCGTCTAATTCGACGTAATCGCCATCTTTTTTCAACCATTGAGAGAGGGTCACTTCCGTGATGGATTCGCCGATAGGCGGGACTTTCATTTCTACTAAGCTCATATACAGCGTGGGCTATTGGGTTTGGATATTGAAATTTACTGCAATATTGCGGGAATTGAGGCAATTATGCAAGGAATCAAGCATCTTTTGTGGATTGTTGAATGGTTGAGCGCTGGAATCGGAGAACGGCCGGCTGTACTTTGCCCAAAACTCAAGGCTCATCAATCATATCGTTTAAGGCAAATAACTAAAGCGATGGATGATCCCTTGTTCTCCCCGGCCTTCATTGGAGATGTACAAATTGCCTTGCTGATCAAAGCACAAGCCCTCTGGCTGAGGGTGCATCTTCTTGCTCAGCTTTTCAATATGGAGGATTTTCCCTTGATCATTAAGCACGATCAGCATCTTGCCGACCGAGGAGGTGATATAAATATTGCCCGTCAGCGGGTGGATGGCGATGGCCGAAGGGCTGAAGCCGATCTCGTCTTCAGCGTCGAAAAACTCCACCAGCTTATCCAGTTTGCGTATTTCGGGGCTATCGGTCAAATATTGGTTTACGGCATCAAGGCTGATGAGGATGACCGGCGCTTCCGACAAGGTTTTGCTATCGAGGTCGAAGGCATAGACTCCTTTCATGCCCTGATAGGCCTCTCCTTCGCCCGCCGCGCCTTTGCAGGCCAGCAGCAGGCGGCGGTTGGCGCGGTCGTAAGCCAGGCCCTCCACATCGTTTTCGCGATCAATAGCTAGCTTATACCGCTCTACGGATTGATCTGGCTCACCCCCGCGCACGATTTCGTAGAGCGTGCCGTTGCTGCGGGCTACATAAACAGTATCGCCGACCATCTCCACGCCCTCGTAATCGCCATCTTTCCAAAATTCAAATTGCTTGGCGATTTCACCCGACTGGCGGTCAATGTAAAACACCAGGCCGTTCTCGTCTTGTATGGCTACCAGGTGCTGCTCGTCTTGGGTAATGGCCAGGCCGGATATTTCTTCGAGGATGAGAGGCATTTTGAAGGTTTCAGCAGGGGTGCGCAGGTCATAAAGAAAGCGGTAGCTTTCTTCGACGGTGATGCTGCGGGCGTCGTCCGCAGGTGGAGCGGGGCAGCCCGCCAAACCGGCCAAGCTGATGGCCAGAAACAAGTATAAGTGCATAGGCGATGATTTCATCATTTTACTTATGGGAAAGAGGTTAGCCGCTTACGCAGTTGGTAAAAAAGCTTACGCAACAGGCTTGATACGCCGGAGCAGCGTGAGGGGAGAAGACTCGTTTTTCGCCCGCGGTGTTTCCATTGGGTCAAGCATAATATAGAACGGCGGCAGAGTATAAAGGGTTCGCTGGGCTGCTGACGCGTGCCCAGAACAGTCCTTCCTGGTCAGGATCGGGCATTGCCAGCGGGATGCCTGGAGCAGTAGGGGATGGCTTGCCAGCCCGTAAAAAACGAGGCGCTAAAACAACTTTGTCTGCCCATTATCCTCGATATCAAACTCGATGCTATCACCGGGATGGAAAGTCTTAGGGGGGGCATCGCCGTCATCCCCGTCATCGCCTTCCTGTGGTTCCGCTGGTGCTGCGCCTGGCTCTTCGGTTACTGGCTTCATGCTCATCAGCTTTTGGTCGCTGAGCTTATTGCCGATGGCTTTCCAGCCTTTCACATCGACAAATTCTGCCAGGTTGATGCGGCCGTCCACCTTTTTGGAGTTGACCTTGAGGGCGTATTCCACCACTGGCTCGTCATCGAGGGAAGCGAAGAGCAGTTTGGTCTTTTTGTTTTCGGTGAGGAAGGGGAAGCGCTGGTTGAGCGTGCTGGTTTCGATGCGGAAGCGCTTGACCATAGTCCAGCCCCGCTCGCCTTCGAAATAGGCAGCGCTGACGACAGCATCGGGGTCGAATTTGCCGATGTGCAACAACTCCTGCGGCTCGATGCGCTTGTTTAGGTCCATATCCGCAATTTCATACGAGCCGTCCCTGTAGATAATCAGGAGCGTATCACCCGTATCGAATTCGCCGAGCAGCTTGCCGCGGGCATCGGTATTGAGCTTGCCGCTGACCTCATCCATCCATATTTTCAGAGCCCCCAGGGTGGACTTGCCCGCCTCTTTCAGCATGACTTTGCGGATGGGGTATTTTGAGAGCAAGTTGCCTTTGGCCGCCCGGCCTTTGATTTCAAGCTCGCCAAAGTTGAAATCGTACATTTTAATGCGGGCGCGGCTGCCTTGGGTGAGTTGTACGGTGATGACCTCCGCCTCGCCATTGGGGTTGGCGCTGAAGTAGAGCACTTTGGAATCCCCTTCGCCGGTGCCCAAATCGTACTCGCGATCGCGGGTGATGGCCTGCACGTGGAAGCGCTTGACGAAGCTGCGGCCGCTCTTCAAATCGGCATAAGCCATGTTGTACGTGGTACGATCATCGCCTTTTTTCCAGACATCCACATGGATGATGTCCTTTCCGACAAACACCTTATCGGCAATGCGCATGACCTGGAATTTGCCGTCGCGGCGGAAGACGATGATGTCGTCAATATCGGAACAGTCACAGACGAATTCGTCTTTCTTCAGGCTGGTGCCAATGAATCCTTCCGCGCGATTGACGTAAAGCTTGGCATTATTGGCAACCACTTCGGTGGCCTGGATGGTATCAAAAGTAGTGATTTTAGTGCGGCGCTCCTTGCCTTTGCCGTATTTCTGGAGCAGCTCATCAAAGTAGGCGATGGCATATTCCACCAGGTTATCGAGGTGGTGTTGCACCGTGTTGAGGTCTTCATTGAGCTTGGCGATCTGCTCGTCAGCCTTGAAGGTATTGTATTTGGAAATGCGCTTGATCCTGATTTCCGTCAAGCGCACCAAGTCCTCTTCTGTGATATCGCGCAGTAGGGGCAGGCGCTGGTCGCCTTTTTGAGTTTGTTCGCCGGGTACGCGCACGTACTTGCGCAAGCCAGTATCAATGGCTACCAACACGGCTTCCCAGGTTTCGCACTCTTCGATATCCCGGTAGATGCGCTTCTCGATGAAGATTTTTTCAAGGCTGGCAAAGTGCAGTTTTTCCAACAGCTCGTGCTTGAGTATCTCCAGCTCCAGCCGCAGTAAATCTTTGGTGTTTTCGGTACAGATGCGGAGTATCTCTTCTACGGTGAGGAAGTGGGGTTTATCCTCGATGATGATGCAGGCGTTGGGGGAGAGCGGGATTTCGCACTGGGTGAAAGCGTAGAGGGCGTCAATGGTGAGGTCGGGCGAGACCCCAGGCGCCAATTCTACCATAATCTCCAAATCCTTGGCCGTATTGTCAGATACTTTTTTTACTTTGATTTTACCCTTTTCAGCAGCTTTCAGGATGCTGTCGATCATGCTGCCGGTAGTGACGCCGTAGGGCAGTTCCCGGATGGCCAGCAAGCTCTTGTCCACCTTTTCGATGCGGGCGCGGATTTTGACGCGGCCCCCGCGCTTGCCGCCGTTGTAATCAGTGACGTCAATCATGCCTCCGGTCTGGAAGTCCGGGTAGATATTGACGGGCTTGCCCTGCAATATTTTAATGGAGGCCTTGATGAGTTCGATGAAATTATGGGGCAGGATTTTAGTGGAAAGCCCCACAGCGATGCCGTCGGCCCCCTGGGCAAGCAGCAAGGGGAACTTCATGGGCAGGTTGATCGGCTCGCGCTTGCGGCCATCGTAGCTGAGCTGCCAGCGGGTGGTCTGGGGGTTAAACGCGACATCAAGCGCGAATTTGGTCAAGCGAGCTTCGATGTATCGGGAAGCGGCGGCGTTGTCGCCAGTGCGCACATCGCCCCAGTTGCCCTGAGGGTCGATGAGCAGTTCTTTTTGGCCAAGGTTGACCAGGGCGTCGCCGATAGCTGCGTCGCCATGGGGGTGGTACTGCATGGTCTGGCCGATGATGTTGGCCACTTTATGGTAACGCCCGTCGTGCATCTCCCGCATGGCGTGCAGGATGCGCCGCTGCACGGGCTTGAGCCCATCTTCTACGGCAGGTACTGCCCGCTCCAAGATGACATAAGAGGCGTAATCCAGGAAGTAATCCTGATACATCCCCCCCAGGGTGATGATTTTTTCTCCGTTGTTCTGCTGGCTGTCCACTGCTTACTGATTAGTCGTTGGTTAAGCTGAAGGTTAGCATATCGCCTTAAAAACGGCAAAGATAACGCAACAGTTTGGAATATCGGCCCTTATTCCTCCTCGCAAAGCTAATTGCTTTTCCGCAGCAAAGCTAAGCAAGGCGGAGCAATTATCCAGGTTTAAAGACATAAAATGTTTTATTTTATTTGAATTTAAAACACTTAAAACCTGTTTGGTGCTCGTTTACCTCCCTCCTGCTCAGCCTAAAACCCCTCGACTTCAGCGCAGGGAACCTGATCTCGTGCTTGGTGGCATAATCTGGTTTTGGGTCCTTCACAAGGCTGGCGCTAGAACGTTAAAGCTGAGATATTCGACTAAATGCACCAACCTCACCTTAGGTTAATTGTGCTACGGCTGGCATCTGAACATCAATCAGCGGAGGGCTAGAAGTGCCGCTCCGCAGATAATTTTGCCCTTCAGGCAGCATTTCAATTTTGCTCATCGTTGTCACTTTGCGGTTAAAAAGAAGCAATGAGTTGGAAATATTGGGCAATAGGCCTAAATTGCACCAACTATCGCACATACATGGATATCGCTCTGCCTTTAGGCTATGATGAGAGAGGCTTGATACAAGCCTGCGCCCGGCAAGAACGCTGGGCTCAGAAACTGCTGTATGAAGAGTACTATGGCAAGATGATGGCGATATGTATGCGCTATGCTACCGACGAGCATGAAGCGCTGGATATGCTGCATGAAGGCTTTATCAAAGTTTTCAAAAATGTAGGGAAATACCAGCCAGGAACGTCACTTTTTGCTTGGATCCGCCGTATAATGGTCAATACGGCTATCGACTACTACCGCAAAACGGTCCGGCGGCGCACGGAAGACCTCGACCAGGCATTCGACATCAGCACCGCTGATGCCGATGCCATCAGCCAGTATACTGAAAAGGAGATACTCGAGATTATCCAAAAACTATCCCCGGCTTACCGGGCAGTTTTCAACCTATACGTGATAGAGGGCTATTCCCACAAGGAAATTGCCGAAATGCTGGAAATAACGGAGAGCACTTCCCGGTCTAACCTGGTGAAGGCGCGCACAAAGCTACAGGAATTACTGAATATGAGACTATATGGGCATGGAGAAGAAGGATAAGCAGTTTGATGATTTGCTGAGGGAAAAGTTAGAAAATTTAGAGCTTCCCTACCTGGCAGACAACTGGCTGCTTTTCGAGGAAAAGCTGGAACAGAGCGGTCTGGGTGACGGCCCGGGTGGTACTCCTATTGCCGATGCTAAAAGTTTAGACGAAACCATATTTGACAAGCTGCACCGTTACGAGGCGCCATATCAGCCTAGCCATTGGCTCAAGATGGAGGTGCTGCTGGATGAAGTTTTTACCCAGCCTCGTTCCGTATTGCGCTATAAGCTGGCCGAGCTGGCGCTCATGCTATTGCTGTTTGCTGCGCTTTGGCAGCAGACCCCCATCCACGAACCTTTGGGCAGAAGCGCTCAAGCTTTTCATCCTGCGCCTATTTTGAGCATAGAAAGCCAGGAGGTATCCGGAAGGGAAGCAAACCAACCAGCTGGCCCGGCCTCAGAAGGGTCAACAATTAGTGTGGAGGATGCTGAGGGCATTGCCCCATCCAGCCAGTCTGCCCCCCTTGAAAGCGCGACTGCTCCACCGCAGCAGGCTCACCGCCAGATGAGTGCAGGGCCTCCCAGCGATAGAAAGCCGGGCGCTTTGGCTTCCGGCTTGAAGATGCCGGCAAGCCCGCTGGCATTACCTGGCCTGAATACCCTGCTACCCCTGCCGCTACGCGCCTTGCCCGCTCAGCAACAACCCTTGCCCGCTTTGGCGATGATGGCTCTTCCGATGCCCTTGGCAGATCGCTCGCCCGGCCTGCAGGTCAGCACGAGCAACACGCCGGCTATCGAGAGCGCTATTAGCCGCCCCTATAAACCCCGCCCGGTATTTCGGGTAGGGATGTTCGGGAGCACCGATTACAACCACATTATTGTACCGGCCAACGAGGAGAAGAAAATCTTCACGGCATTTGACCGCCATGCTTTGGGCTATGGCGGGGGCTTATCGCTCGGCGTGGAGATGAGCAACCGCTGGGAAGTGGAGATGGGTGCCATTTACGCTGCCCGCCAATACCCAGTAGGCATTGTTTACGTTGAAGGCAGCCTGCGCACTGGCCTGCAGGGCAGCGAGCTACGTGCTGCCGAACTCAACATCGTCACCCTCCCTCTCCATCTGCGCTACAACTTTTTAAGGCGCAGCAACTGGCGCGCTTATGCCGTGACCGGTGCTGCTTTGCAAGTCGTTTTCCAATCCAATTTTTATACGGCCGAAGCGCCGGAGTTCGACTACCTCCCCATCATCGCGCCAGTCGAGCCTGCACCGGGCGACGAGAATATCATCAGCCAGCTCCGCCGGGAGGGCCTTGCCTGGTTTGAAGGGGGCACTTTCAAAGAAAATGCCTACCTGACCGGCAACCTGGGCCTGGGCCTGGAGCGCTATGTCGGTACCCGTTGGAGTGTCTTTGCCCAGCCTACCCTTCAGTACTCCTTTTATTATTTCGATGGTGGGCTGGGGCCTAATAAAGACCGCATCAATTCTCTGTCGGTTTTATTCGGTGCCAAAGTGCGCTTGAAGTAGCCCTCCCGCTCACTCCAGCCCCAAGAGCATCTTCACCGTCGGCAGTACCAGCCTGGCCCTTTTTTGGTCAAAGGCAGGAGGGATAACTGCTTCCGAACAATCAGCAGAGTCGCTGAAAGAACGGGCCAGGGCAAGCATCTTTTGGCGTTCTGGCCCACTGAAATTAGCGAAAGCCCGCCGCAGCAGCGGCAGTATCTCAGGGAATCGCTCCTCGGGTATTTCCATCACCCATTCGTGCAACACCACCCAAAGCTGAGGGGTGTAGATGAGCAACAAGCCACTGCCATAAAGGAAACCCTCCAGCCAGAGTGTGCCTGGTTCGGCTTCCTCGCTGCGCGACAAGGCGAAGCGCATCAGGGCTGCCGTCTGCTCCGGGCTATGGAGCGATTTGTCGAAGAGCAGGCGGCAAGCCAGGCCGCGTATCAGGGGGTGGGTGGGGGAGGCCTGGCTCAATTGCCGCAGCGCCTGGTTCCAGTACTGGTAATGCTCCGGTTTGGCTAACAGCCCGATGGCGCGGTTGGCTTGCACGATGAGGGCAAACCATTCGCGGGCAGGCTCTTCGTCCAGGTTGAGCACTGCGCCCGGCAGGCCGATGGCAATGCGGGGCACGATGTGGTTGATCAAAGCTTCCACCGATTGCGCTTCCGTCTGCCGCGTATCGCCATAGCGGGCAATATCGGCCAGGGCAGGCAAGGCTTGTAGCAGGTGGAAAAGGTCGCGGGTCAGCGCGGCGGCATCTTCCAGGCGGGCGATAAGGCTGGAAAAAGCCTCGGCAATACCTGCCAGCAGCGCCTCCCCCGCAAGCGCTACCAGTTCAGAAAGCTGTTGGGTTTCCGCCGCGCGCTGGCGGGCGAAGTTGGAAGCCGCGCTGTAAACGGTATTGCCCCACATCCCTGCTTCGATGAGTTGGATGATGTATTCCGGTTGCCAATGCAGGCGCCAGCACTCACTAAAGCTTCCCAGGCGGTTTTCAGAGGCAGCGTATAATTGGCCCCAGGGGATGCGCAACAGCCGTAGCTGGTGAAGCAGGTGGCTGGTATCAAGATGGGCGGGCTTGCGCAGGTCGAGTTCTTTATCCTCGGGCAGGCTAGATTTGTAAACCTGGCTGAGCCGTGCTGCGCGGATGCGGGCCTCGAGGTCTTGCTGCAAAGGTATTTGCGGGATGCTCGCCGGCACCTCCCCCACTGCCTCCCCGATGATGAGCCGGTTTTCGATAAGTTGCAGCGGAGCCTCATCGCCAGCGCAAAAAACGGCCAGTGCAGCATCTTTAAGCTCCGCTATGCCCGCTATGGGCTGCTGCCGCAGGGCTGCCAGGGCATGCGCCAGCCGGGCTGCTTCTACGGCATTGGCAGCAGATGCCGCAATACCCTGCTCACGCAGGAGTTGGGCCGTGCGCGCCATCCACCACTGCACGGCTTCTTCGCGACGGTCAAAGAGTAGCTCGTACCAGGCTGGCGAAACCAGGCCAGCCCGGTAGCCGCTCTGAAAGGCCAGGCGCTGGTACGACCAGGGTATCCAGGTGGCTTTCACCTTAGTCTTCTTCAGGCCTTTCAACAAAGCATTATCAGTTTTGGTGGGGTAACGTTCCAGATAGTATAGCGCCGGGGAATGCCAGGCCCCGCATACCAGGGCGATGCGCTTGAAGCCTTTTTTGAGGGCCTCGCGCAGCGTTTTGCGCATATAGGCCTCGCGCAGGCGGTTGAGCGGGCTTTCCTGGCGGCTCAGCTCGTCGCGCAGGGCGGTATTCAGCTTGATGATGGCGGGGAAAATTTCTGCGGCGTTGTCGGCCTGTTCAAAAGTAGCCTCCCACCAGCGCTCGCTATCCGTAAAGCCGGCTAGCTCGGCGATATAGCCCAGGGGGTCGCGTACCAGCGGGCTTTCCTGCTCTGCCGTAGGCAGCTCCATTTCCAGCTGCCCGCTATTTTTTTCTTCCAACTGGAACTGTATGCCCATGGGCAAATCCATAAATACAATGGGCAGGCCCTCTTTTTTGCCATATTGGATGGCCTGCCATTCCGGAGAAAAAGTAGCAAAAGGCAGGTAAGCCGCCCGGCGGAGGTCTTTTTCATCATAAACCAGCATGGCGGCGGGCGGGATGAGTTCGGGGTCCAATACGTAGTCCAGCAGCTGTTCAATATCAGCAGGCGCTTCGATCAGGATACAGTCAGGCCCTTGCGCTTGCAGGGCGCGCAGCAGGCTGCGGGCCGAGCCCGGGCCATGATGCCGGATGCCATATATGGAATACATGCGGTAAAGGTAGCAAAGGGATGGCGAAAGCATAGCTTATCCTAAGTTTTCCATGCGCCGTGCAGGAATATAAAACTGATTGCCTATCTTTTCGGCAAGAAAAAAGTTGAACTATGATTGACGAAGCGGCTGCCATACGCCCGGGCGAAGAGCTCAATACCGAAAAACTGCAGCAGTACCTACAGCAGCAGTGGGAAGGCTTTAAGGCAATTGAATCTATCCGGCAATTTCCCGGCGGGTATTCCAATCTGACTTATGCCCTGTCCTGCAACCTGGGGGAATACGTGCTGCGCCGCCCGCCCTTTGGTGCCAATATCAAAAGCGCTCACGACATGGGCCGGGAGTACCGCGTGTTGGCAGCGCTGGAAAGGGCCTACGACAAAGCCCCCCGCCCAATCTTGTATTGCGAGGACGAACGCATCATCGGAGCTCCCTTCTACCTCATGGAACGGGTGCGGGGCGTCATCCTGCGCGGGCAGCTGTACCAAAAGATGGAACTGCCGCCCGCCCTGATGCGGTCCATCTCCGAAGCGGCGATTACCAACCTGGCGGCTTTACACCATATTGATATCGAAGCCGCCGGGCTAAGCTGCCTGGGCAAGCCAGCCGGTTACATCGAGCGGCAGGTCGAAGGCTGGATTGCACGCTACCGCAAAGCAGAAACGGACCAACTGGCAGGCATGGACCAACTGGCAGGCTGGATGCGCCAAAACCGCCCGGCCGATGGTCCGCCGGGCTTCATCCACAATGACTACAAGTACGACAATCTGGTGCTGGCTGAGGGCAGCCTCAGCCACGTCCTCGCCGTGTTGGACTGGGAAATGGCTACCGTGGGCGACCCCCGCATGGACTTGGGCACTACCCTTGCCTACTGGACGGAACCGGCCGAAGCTCAGGCCATGCCCCTGGCTGCCGCCAACCTTACTTGGTTGCCGGGCAACCTCAACCGCACGGAGGTTGTGGCCCTGTATCAGGACACAACCGGTAGAGAAATTGGCGATGTGCTCTTCTTTTTCGCCTTCGGTACTTTCAAAATCGGTACGATCATTCAGCAGATTTACGCACGCTACAAGCAGGGGCATACCCAGGACCCCCGCTTCGCTAAGCTCATCGAGGCGGTGCACTACTTCGGACGGCTGGGCTGCCGGGCACTGGAAAAAGGGCAGTTGTCCGCACTGCTACATTCCGGCAAGGCAGGCTAAACTATTTAGCTGGATAACTGTATCCATCTTTAGCGTTTTGCTATTCCTGAGCGGATAGCACTTCTTTTAATCACACATTATCGCAGCGCCATGAAAATAGGCATTGTCTGCTATCCCACCTATGGCGGTAGCGGCGTTATAGCTACCGAGCTCGGATTGGGGCTCGCCAAGCGGGGGCACAAAGTCCATTTCATTACCTACAAACGCCCGGCCCGTTTGACGGCTTTCCACGAAAATGTCTTCTATCATGAAGTGAGCATGGAGGACTACCCCCTCTTCGAATATCCACCCTACGACACCGCCCTGGCCAGCAAGATGGTCGATGTGGTCAAGTTTGAAAAGCTGGACCTGCTGCACGTCCACTATGCCATACCTCATGCTGCGGTGGCCTATATGGCTAAAAAAATCCTGCTGGCAGAGGGCAAATACATCCCTTTCATCACTACTCTGCACGGCACCGACATCAACCTGGTGGGCAACAACCCGGCATTCGCGCCGGTGGTCGCTTTTTCCATCAACAAATCTGATGGGGTCACGGCAGTTTCGGAAAGCCTCAAGCGGCAGACGAATGAGTATTTCGACGTGCATAACGACATCCGCGTCATCTACAACTTCATCGATTTTGAGCGCTTCCGCAAAGTCAATAAAGATCATTTCAAGAAGGCTATCGCGCCGAATGGGGAGCGGATACTGGTGCATATTTCCAACTTCCGTAAGGTAAAACACGTGGAAGACGTGCTGCACATCTTCCAGAAAGTCCATGAGCGGCTCCCCTCCAAGCTGCTGCTGGTAGGCGATGGGCCCGAGCGCTACAATCTAGAGGGCTTGTGCCGCAAGCTGGGCTTGTGCGAAGAGACGCGCTTCCTGGGCAAGCAGGATGCAGTTGAAGAATTGTTGGCCATCGCCGACCTCTTCATCATGCCTTCTGGCAGCGAAAGCTTTGGACTGGCTGCCCTGGAAGCGATGGCATGCGAAGTGCCGGTCATCTCCTCTGACGTAGGCGGCCTGCCTGAGGTGAATATCCACGGCAAAACCGGCTTCCTTAGCAAAGTAGGGGATGTAGAGGAAATGGCTAAAAATGCCATCCATATCCTGGAAAATGAAGATGTCTTACAGGCCTTTCGCGCCAACGCGCTTGAGCAGGCGCGCCGGTTTGACATCCATAATATCCTGCCGGACTACGAGGCTTATTATGAGGAAGTGGTCAAAATGGCAGTGTATTAGGCTTCTCGCCGTTGGCTTCGTTGCGCCTTGCCAGTAACGAAAACACCCTCCTCAAAATTGAGGGCTTATTTTCGTCACGTTCCTAATTGATGACCAAAATTTTTGCTATTGCCGTATCGGCTTTGCCGCTGAAGCCCACAAAGCGCGGGCTGCTGGTGCTAAAGACCAGATATACCCCGCTATTCACCCGTCGGCCGTTGTAGTCGCGCCCTTCCCAAATGGCTTGCCCGCCGAGGGCTCTGGTCTCAAATACCAGTTTGCCGTTGATATCAGTTATCTTGACGTTGGCATCGCGCGCCAGGCCTTTGATGGCGATAGGGCCATCATAGTCCTCACGCACCGGGTTGGGATAGACCATTACTTTTGATTGGTGGAAATTGCCGCCGGCCACGGCATCGCTCTGGTAAGAGATCAGGCCGTTGATGGTGCCGATAAAGACCTCCCCATTATCCTGATTGATGGCGATGCTAGTGACATTATTGCTCAGCAGAGGAGAATTGCGCTCGGTAAAGTGGGCGATGAGTTCGCTGCCATTGGGTGAAAGGACGAAGACGCCAGTCTGGGTGCCTACCCACTTGCGGTTGGCGCCGTCTACGGCAATGGTTTGCACGGTCTCGCTTTCGAGCAGGAAAGCGCCGAAACCGTCCACTTCCACTATGCGTCGGGACCCTTGGCAGATATCTTCAAAAGCGCTGGCGCCGCATTCGAAGATGGTGATGCCTTCGGTCGTACCTACCCACACATCGCCATCCAGGCCCACGGCCAGGCAGTTGACGTTGTTAGAGGGCAGATTGCTATTGTTGGAAGTAAACACGCGGCAGCGGTCGTCATTGGGGTCATCCATGCTGCCCTGGTCAAAGAGGAGCAGGCCGGCACCGCTGTTGCCCAAGCTCATCCACTTGTAGCCGCTGCCGTCCACCACGAGGTCAAAAACCTGGTTTTGATCGCAGCCAGGCATGGCGAAGCTTTTCCAGGCACCATCGGGTTGCAGAACGGATAGAGGGCGGCCTACAGAGTTGTTGGCGACCCAGAGGTTGTTGTCTTTATCAAAGGCCAAGCCCGGCACGCGCACGCGCGGGTCGTCTTGGCCACGCTGGAGGGTTGAATTGGTTTCGATGTAATGTTGGATGGCATCGCCATCCACCTCTACCACGCCTTCGATGAAGCTGCCCAGATAGACTTTGCCGTTGCCGGGGTGGATCGCGACGGAAACGAAGACCTGCACGTCGTCGTCATTGGAATTGAGGTTGGCGCCTTTGAGCTCCTGGCGCGTGTCGCGATTGTAAATAGACCATTGCCCATTGATAAAGGAGGCAAAACCATCGGGGAGAAAGCGTGCGCTCAAGGTTTGATCGAGGCCTCCGGAAGCCATCCAGAGTTGGTTGTTGTAAACGGCCATATCCCATACCGCTTCTGAATAGGGGGAATTGATGGTGATGTTTTGGCAACTTCCGCCATAGGGGCTGCTAACGACCCGGAAGCCGCTGCCGAAGCGGTCGTTGCCCATCCATATCCGGCTTTGGGCGTCCTCGATGGCATAGTTTGGCGTCTGCACACAATCGCCGGGCAGGGTGCCCACGATGTCTTCTATGGGATGAAAAAAGACGACGCGCCCCGGCCGGAAGCCCGCCAGCAGATGAAAGCCTTCGTGAGTAAGGAACTCCAGGGTGGATCCCGGCTCATAATGGACGAACTTCAGGGTATTGTCTTCGTAGCGGAACAGCGTGTCGTTGACCCCTACATAAAGTGCATCTTTAAAGGTGGCAAAGGCACTGGCATCGTAGTCTGCCGGAAATCCTTCTTCGGGGCCGAGGAGCTTCCAATTGCCAAAATCGGCCAGGTTGACCCCGGAGGTCGGCGCCTGGTAAACGCCCTCATCCGTAGCGATGTAGATATGGCTGCCAAAGAGATGTACCCGCTGTGCCGTTACGCCGGTAAAAGTGGTGGAGATAAACTCATTGGCGGCAATGTTAAGTTGCGACACCCCGTAGTTGGCAGCCAGATAGATAATAGAGTCGTTTTCGATGAAGATGTCGGTGATTTCCTTTTCTCCGACAAAGTTGCTGAAGTTGCGGATTTGGGGCAGCGTGATGATATCTCCATTGGCCTTGAGCAGGTCAATCACGCCATTTCTGTAGACCACGATGAGTATTTCGCTGAGCTGATTGTAGCGGATGAGCTGTATGCCAATATTGCTTAAGCCGTTGACTTTATCCAGGAAACGGATAGACTGCTCGTCCTTATCCACCTCGACGATGGAAGAGCTGGTGGCATAAAAGACCTTGTCCTGGCTTTGTGTCACAAATTTCCCATTGCGGTAGGGCAGGTGGGTGCGCCATTGGCCAATGGGCAGCGGGTTTTGAGCCTCCAATACCGGGCCCAGCAGCGTGCAGAGGATAAAAGCGAGGAGTAGTGTTCTTTGCATGGTGGCGTTTTT
Organism: uncultured Phaeodactylibacter sp.; assembly: GCA_964432875.1. Taxonomy (GTDB): domain Bacteria; phylum Bacteroidota; class Bacteroidia; order Chitinophagales; family Saprospiraceae; genus JACJYE01. The sequence continues at coordinate 17,765 of CAYSPJ010000019.1, forward strand.
TTCGCGTTCGGCGCTTCCTGCTCATGCCTGAAGACCGACGCGGTAAATAACCCCGAGAAGGCATGGCTTATTGCCTGTTCGGAGGGATTTAAGAGTTATGGGGCCGCTCCATCCCGCGCTCCCGGCAAACTGGAGCTTCCGGATAAGGGCAGCCGCTGCCGCTTAAACCACCTTGACGAAGGAAAGGGAGTTATACTTTCTACACGATACAGCCCCTCCCCCCATCAACGGTATAAACCACTGCTCTCCAGATACCGATATACGGCATCGGGTACCAGATATTGCACGGAGAGGCCTTGCTGGAGGCAGTGGCGGATATAGCTGGCGGAAATTTGCATCAGGGGCGCGTCGAAGGAGTGGATGCGGGAGCCTGGCAAGCTGGCCAGCTCCGGCTCATAGCCGGGGCGGCGATAGACGTAGATAGGGTAGTCGCGCAGTAGTATCTCGTAGTTTTTCCACTTGTGGATGGTGGCGAGGTTGTCGCTGCCCATGATGAGGGTAAACGCCTTTTCCGGGTATTTTTCGCGCAGGTAGGCCAGGGTGTCAATGGTGTAAGAAGGTTTGGGCAGGCTGAACTCCACATCAGAGGCGCGCAAGAGGGGGTTATCGCCGATGGCGAGGCGCACCAGGTGCAGGCGGTCGTGGTCGCGCGCCAGGCTCTGCTTGGGCTTGAGGGGGTTGTGCGGGGAGACGACCAGCCAGACTTGCTTCAGGTCGGTTTGGGTAGCCATGTAGTTGGCGATAATCATGTGCCCGACGTGGACGGGGTTGAACGAGCCAAAAAACAAGCCTATTTTTTCGGTTTGCTGCGCCATCCCTATCGCCCCCTACTTTTCAACGGCCTCATCCTCCAGCATTTCTTCCAGCAGGCTATCGGGGATGTTGTCGATGAAATCGTGTTCGATGAAAGCATCTTCCTGCGGAGCATCTACCAGCCACTGGCCTTTGATGCGTACGAGGCGGTAGGCCGCCGAATAGACCTCAAACTGGTCTTGCAGCATGCAGTTAAATTGCAAGGTATCACCGCTGCCCTCGGAGTTGATATTGAGGAATTTAGTATTGAGCACCGAATCCTCTTCCTTTTCACCGGCGATGATTTTCGCCAGTTCGTCTAGCCACAACTGGTTGGCGGGAGTAGAAAGTTTAGCGGCGGCTTCAAACTCATTCTTGTCGATATGGGCCTGGTATTGGCGGAGCACCTCCTCTGGCGATGCTGTTTCCTGCTTGCAGCCCATCCATGCCAAGGCCAGCAGCAGAGCAGCCGCGCTGTATTTTGCGATTTGCTTCATTGGTAGTTTTCTTTTGATTTCAAAAAGCTTTGGGTTAATCAAGGCAAAAACCGGGCAAGCCCATCGCCTTTAATCAGCTGCACCTTACCCGTCCTAATTGTTTAGCATAACGGGCATGACGAGCATGAGTATTTCCTCGCCTTCCGTCTCTTCCATGGGGAGCAGGATACCAGCTCGAGTTGAAGAGGAGAGTTCCATTTTAACTTCTTCAGATTCCAGTACGCCCAGCATTTCGACCAAGAACTTGGCGTTGAAGCCGATGGTGAGGGGCTCGCCCTCGTACGTACAGGCCAATTGCTCGGTGGCCTCGCTGGAGAAGTCCAAGTCTTGAGCGGAGACCGTGAGGCTGCCGTCCAAGATGTTTAGCACCACCTGGTTGGTGGTCTTATTGGCATAGATGGCAATGCGCTTAAGGGAGTTTTGGAAATCGGTGCGCGCCATATTCAGGGTATTGGGGTTGTCTACCGGGATTACCGCGTTGTAGTCCGGGTAGCGGGCATCGATGAGGCGGCAAACCAGATTGACGTTGCCAAAGGTGAAGAAGGCGTTGTTTTGGTCGAAAGACAAGCTGACCTCCCCAACGGATGGCAGGGCGTTTTTGAGCAGGTTGAGGGCCTTTTTAGGCACGATGAAAGAAGTGGACACCTCGCTGCCGACCTTGTGAAAAGTATATTTGACCAGCTTGTGGGCATCCGTAGCCACCAGGATGAGTTTATTGAAATCAACCTGGAAGTAAACGCCAGTCATGGCTGGGCGCAGTTCGTCATTGCTGGCGGCGAAGATGGTCTTACTGATGCCGTGCGCCAGAGCCTGGGCTGGCATGGTGAGCGTATCGACGGCATCTTGCTCGGGGATGCGGGGGAAATCCTCGGGATTGTCGCCGGACAGCTTGTACTTTCCGTAGGCCGAAGTGATTTCTATGGCAAAGGTCTTCTCATCTACGGTGAAGGTGATGGGTTGTTGCGGCAGGGCCTTGAGGGTATCCTGGAGTATCTTGGCAGGCACGGCTACTGCGCCATCCGTGTCGGCCATCACTTCGGTCTCCGACACAATGGTCGTTTCCAGGTCGGTAGCAGTAACCTGAAGTTTGTTGTTAGAGATGGAGAAGAGGAAGTCTTCCATGATCGGCAGTACCGTATTGGGGCTGATGACGCCGCCCACAATCTGCAACTGCTTTAAGAGTTCGGATGAAGAAACGCTGAATTTCATAATGTATCCGGATAGGGTTGAGCAATTTTATTAATCTGCAAAAGTAAGCTTTCTCCTTGACTTTTTCACAAAGAATATCAACAGGCTGTTGAAAACTGCATCTGGCTCATGCAGAGCTTGTTTAGGTTTTATGTTTCGCGCCGAAATGTCTGCTTTTTCCGCTTATGCTTCTTGTGCAAGTGGGCTTCGTAGCGCTGCTGCGTTCTTTTTTAGGCTTTGCCCCCTCCCAGCAAGGCCCTTCCTCAGCAAAAATCGGCTCATTTCGGTACCAGGAAGCAATCTGGAACAAGCTCAAAGCGCTGGAGAAAATATTTACCAATAAATGGTGTAAAATGACTATTTTTGTGGCCCGATCCGGCTCGGCGAATGCTGAAGCCGCCAAACAAGAAACCAAGGACTATGCCAAACCGCAAAAGAGCGCCCCGTATAAAAGATATCGGAAAGCTACGCCTTCCGCCGGTAGGAGTACACCAGCTAGACAACGGCATACCCTTATATGAAATCAATATGGGCACGCAAGAGGTGCTCAAGCTGGAGATCGCCTTCCTGGCTGGACGGCCTTATGAACACAAGCGCTTGGCCGGGCGGGCCACTGCCAGCCAACTTAAAGAAGGCACCCGGCAGTTCACTTCTAGCCAGATTGCTGAGCAGATTGATTTTTTCGGCTCTACCCTGAGCTTCCCTTTCCATCTGGATACCTCCAACCTGATTTATTATAGCTTGTCAAAGCACTTTGGCAAAGCCATGCCGATTATCGAAGACGTCCTGGCTGCACCGAGCTTTCCAGAAAAGGAGCTGCAGCTTTTCATCCAGCGCAATCAGCGGGAGCTGGAGGTTGAACTGACCAAAAACGACGTGGTGGCTTACCGGCAGGTTACGGAATCGTTTTTTGGCGCCCAGCATCCCTACGGATACAATAGCATGCCGGAAACTTATGCTGATTTGCGGCGTGACGACCTGCAAGCCCACTTTGAGCGGCTCTACAACAGCAGCAATTGCGCTGTATTCATCAGTGGGAAGACTACCCCCGATGTGCTGGCTATGCTCAATGAAAGCCTTTGCCGTGCCATCCGCCCTGGCCAGGCACCCCAACCGGTATTCCCCCCTACCCCCGAACAGGCTGGGCACCTGAAAATCCCCTTGCCCAATACGGTGCAGACGGCTATCCGCATCGGGCGGCGGCTCTTCAGCCGGCATCACCCCGACTACTACGGCATGTATGTGCTCAATACCATCCTGGGCGGCTATTTCAGCTCCCGATTGATGGCTAATATCCGGGAAGAGAAAGGATACACCTATAATATATACTCCATGCTGGATGCCATGCACCACGATGGCTGTTTTTATATCGGTACGGAAGTAGGCAATGAATTTGTAGAAGACACCCTAAAACAAATTTACCTGGAGATACATAAATTGCAGGAAGAACTCGTTGAGGAAGAGGAGCTTTCCATGGTGCGCAATTATCTGATGGGCAACTTCCTGACGATGCTGGATGGCCCTTTCAGCGTCTCTGAGGTAGTGCGCACCCAAGTTGTAGAGGGCTTGCCCCTGGATTATTATGAGGGCTTGGTGGACAAGGTGCGCGCTATCACCGCCGAAGAAATCCAGCACTTGGCCCAGAAATATCTTCGCCAGGAAGACTTATGGGAGGTCATTGTAGGGGTATAAGGCCCAAGTTATTGAAAAAGTGGCCCTTCGATATAGATTAATCGCCTGGCTTTGTTTCTTTTTCCATAAAAAATGTGTTCTTTTGCGCCATATATGAAAACGATAATTAATGAAGCTTTTTAGTTTTTTCACCCAAGAACTTGCCATTGACCTCGGCACTGCCAATACCTTGATCATCCAGGATGGGCAGATCGTCGTTGATGAACCTTCCATCGTAGCTATTGACCGCCGCACCGGAGAGACCATTGCGGTGGGCCTAAAGGCTATGCAGATGCACGAAAAGACGCACGAAAACATCAAAACCGTGCGCCCCCTGAAGGATGGCGTAATCGCTGACTTCCAAGCGGCAGAAAGCATGATTGAAGGCATGATCAATATGATCGGCAGGCGCCGCCGTTTCCTGTCTCACATGAAAATGGTCATCTGTATCCCTTCCGGGATAACCGAAGTCGAAAAACGCGCCGTCTTTGATTCTGCTGACCACGTCAACTCCAAAGAAACCTACCTTATCCACGAACCTATGGCAGCAGCCCTGGGTATCGGGCTGGATGTAGAAGAGCCCGTGGGCAACATGGTCATTGATATTGGTGGAGGCACTACGGAAATCGCCGTCATCGCCCTTTCCGGCATCGTCTGCGATCAATCTATCCGCATCGCGGGCGATGAATTTACCAATGACATCGTCAGTTACATGAAGCGGCAGCACAACATCCTGATTGGCGAGCGCACTGCCGAGCAGATAAAAATCAATGTGGGCTCGGCCCTGCATGAGCTGGATACGCCGCCGGAAGATTATGCCGTCAATGGGCGCGACCTCATGACGGGCATCCCCAAGCAAATTAAGATTTCCTATAGCGAAATCGCGCATTGCCTGGACAAGTCCGTCTCCAAGATTGAAGATGCCATCCTAAAAGCCCTGGAGACGACGCCCCCCGAGCTGGCTTCGGATATCTATCGCACCGGGATTTACCTCACTGGTGGCGGTGCGCTACTGCGGGGTTTAGACAAGCGCATTGCGGCAAAGACCAAACTCAAAGTACATGTGGCGGAAGACCCGCTGCGCGCAGTCGTGCGCGGCACGGGCATCGCTCTGAAAAATACGGGGCGCTTTTCCTTCCTGATCGACCGGAAGAGCGTTTAGCGTTTTTTTGTCAAAAAGATAAATAAAATCAAGCCCATGCGGGGCCTGTTACAATTGTTTGCGGTTTACGGTGGTTTTCTTGCTTTCATGTTATTAGAGACCATATCGCTAGTGCTCATTGTGCAGTACAACCACCGGCAGAAGGAGATAGCCATCAACTCCTGGGGGCTCCTTATTGCCTCGACCGAGCAACGTATCAGCAACCTGACCCAGTATATCGGGCTCAAAGAAGAGGTAGACAAGCTGCGGCAACAGAATATCGAACTGATGCAGCAACTCGACAACGCCCGCTATGCCAAAATTATCGCTGGCGATTCGCTGGTCATCGACTCCTCTGAGCAGGTCTTCACCTATATTGCGGCTGATGTTATCAGCAATGCTGCTGCCAGGGAGAGCAACAACTCGCTAAGGCTCAACCGGGGGGAGAAACACGGCGTGCGCCCCAATATGGGCGTGATTGCTTCTGATGGCAATGGCCTGGTGGGGATTGTCCGGGAAGTTACCCCTCGCTATTGCCGGGTCATGTCCTTGTTGCACCGCCAAACGCGGATTAAAGCGGCAATTCGGGGCAAAAACTATTTTGGCACGCTGACCTGGCCAGGGAAGGACCCTCGGATGATGCAATTGGAGGCCGTGCCGCGGCATGCCGAAATCTCCGTTGGCGATATCGTTCAAACCAGTGGCTATTCTCAAATATTCCCTCATGGGATCCCCATCGGCAAGGTCATTCAAGCTAATCGAGAAAGCGGTGATTACTTCTACGACATCACGGTTGAGCTCTACAACGACTTGAGCAACGTGCAATATGTTTATGTTGTGAAAAATGAAATGAGGGAAGAGCACCAAACCTTAGACCAGGCAACGAATGAGTAATGCGGTATTAATCAACATCTTTCGCTTTTTAGGGTTTCTGATTTTTCAGGTGCTCATCTTGAAGCGCCTGTCTATAGGCTGGGAGGGTGCCATCTATATCAATTTCATCCTGTATCCGCTGTTTATCATGCTTTTGCCGCTGCGCACTCCACAGGTCGTCCTGCTGTTTTCCGCGTTTGCATTAGGGCTGATGGTAGATATGGGCTATGACTCTCTAGGCGTCCATGCTGGCGCCAGCGTGCTGACCGCTTATTCGCGCTCGCGTATACTAGCCTGGCTGGCACCCCGGGATGGCTACAACGTCAACTATAGCCCCGTAAAAGCTCGCCTTGGCGTAAGCTGGTTTTTGCGCTACTCGAGTATCATGATGCTGCTGCATTTGTTGTTTTATTATAGCCTCGATGCTTTTTCCCCGGTATTTTTCTTCGACATTATGTTAAAAACGCTCTATAGCTTTCCCTTTTCAATGATTTTCGTTATCATAGTGGTTTATATTTTTGATCCAAAAGAATAACCGCATCAACAGTGCTAGAGAATAACAGCCAAAGACAGCATATCATCAGGTTAGTATTTGTCGCCGTGGCAGGTATCCTCATCTTCCGCGCCATGCAGATCCAATTGTTGGACCCGAGCTATCAGTCCAAAGCTCAGGCTACGTCTATCGACCGTCAGGTCGTTTATCCTCCGCGTGGTACGGTTTATGACCGCAACGGGGAGCTCCTGGTGTACAACAACCCCACTTATGACCTGATGGCTACCTACAGCCAGATCAACTTTACAACTTTAGATACGCAAGCTTTTTGCCGCCTGCTGGACATCAGCGTAGAATACTTTGAGGAAGCCATGAATAAAGATTGGCGCGACCCGCGCTTTTCCAAATCGGTGCCCTTTCCATTTCTGACCAAGTTGTCGGCTGAAAAATTTGCCGCTTTCGAAGAACAGCTCTATCAATTCCCTGGTTTCCAGCCCATTCTGCGCCATGCTCGCGGCTATCCGCATGCAAATGCCGCCCACCTGCTGGGGTATATCCGCGAGGTAAACCGCAGCGAGATAGAGCGTTCAGAGGGGGAATATTTAATCGGCGACTACATCGGTGCCGGTGGGCTGGAATTGTCTTACGAAAAAGAGCTCAAAGGCATCAAGGGCGAAAGGTTGGTGCTCAAGGACAACCTCGGCAGAGAACTGGGCTCTTATCAGTCGGGAGTGCTAGATCAAGTGCCAGTTTCCGGAATGGACTTGAGGTCCACCATCGATCTGGCCTTACAGGCTTATGGCGAAGAATTGATGCAGAACAAGATTGGCAGCATCATCGCTATCGAGCCAAAAACGGGCGAAGTGCTGGCCATGGTCAGCACGCCTACCTACAACCCCAACCTGCTGGTAATCGACCGCGACCGCGGTAAAGCTTACAGCGGCCTGGTTCAAGACCCCAACAACCCGTTGTTTGACCGCTCTATCATGGCGCAGTACCCGCCGGGTTCGCTATTCAAGCCAATTGTCGCGCTTATCGGGATGCAAACCGGTGCCCTCAGCCCCGACCGGGGCGTGGCCTGTTCTGGGGCATATTATTTAAATGGCATGCGCCTGACGGGTTGCCACGGCCACCCCCATTGCAGTAATGTGGAAAGCGCGATCCAGTATTCCTGTAATGCATACTTCGTCACTGCCTTCCGGGATATCGTAGATAAAGAAGGCGGTTTTTACAACCCTCAAAAAGGGCTGGATACCTTTGCTCATTACCTCAATCAATTTGGCTTGGGCCGGGAATTGGGCATCGACCTACCCCGAGAGAAGGGGGGCTTTGTGCCAACTTCAAAATACTACAACGACCGGTTTGAGCGCCAGCAAGCAGGGCAGAAGTGGAATTCAGTCTGGATCCGCTCCCTGGGTATCGGGCAGGGCGAGCTTTTGCTGACCAACCTGCAAATGGCTAACCTGGCGGCGATCATCGCCAATCGGGGCTACTACTACACGCCGCACCTGGTAAAAGGGCTCATGGGCGCTGAGCTTAAAATCCCAGAGGCGTTTGCCCAGCGCAATTATGTGGACATTGAAAAAAAGTACTTCGACCTGGTTGCCAATGGCATGGAGATGGTGGTGTCGGCGGGCACAGCGCGGCTGGCCCAAATCCCCGGGGTAGAGGTATGTGGAAAAACGGGGACTGCAGAAAACCCGCACGGCAAAGACCACTCGATATTCTTTGCTTTTGCCCCCAAGGACAACCCCCAGATCGCCATCGCCGTATATGTTGAAAATTCCGGTTTCGGCGGCACTTTTGCTGCCCCCATCGCCAGCCTGATGATCGAGAAGTTCATCCATAAGGAAATCAGCGAAGGCCGGCTATGGTTGGAACAGCGGATGAAAGAAACTGACCTGATCAAACCCCAACCATAAGAGAAAACCCTTGCTGCTCATGATTGTCTCTGCCATAGCTGCCGCCGATAAAAATTTGGCCATCGGAAAAGATAACGAGGTACCCTGGCACTTGCCAGATGACCTGAAATACTTTAAGCGCAAGACGCTCAACCACCACATCATCATGGGGCGGAAGACCTTCGAATCGATAGGCTTCAAGCCCCTGCCCCGCCGTACCAATATCATCGTCAGCCGCAACCCTTTCTTTGTAGCCAGCAATTGCCTGGTGGCCGGTTCGGTGGAAGAAGCGCTGGAGATAGCTCGACGCCATGGAGAACAAGAAGCTTTTATCCTTGGTGGCGGCGATATCTATCGCCTTAGCTTGCCCTACCTCGACCGCATCTACCTTACCGAGATAGATGCCGAAGTGGCTGATGCGGAGGTCTTCTTCCCGCAATTTGATGCCGCAGAATGGCAGCTCGTCTCCAGCGAGCCTCATGCTATCGACGACCAGCACGAATTCGCTTTTTCCTTCAATGTGTACGAACGGGTAATAATGGGTAAGACTGAGTAACGCCCTTTCCTGCAATGGTTTTTTGCTGCAAATTTGAATCTTGGATTAGATCGGCCCAATTTTCAAAACCTTCAAACCATTGCCCCGATGAAAGAAGACCTTTTACACTACATCTGGCGCATGCAGCGTTTTGACCGTTCCGCCCTACAGACTACTGCGGGCCACTCCGTCGAGATACTGCAGCCTGGCATCCATAATACTCACGCCGGCCCGGATTTCCTCAATGCCCGCATCCGCATTGGAGATACCCTATGGGCTGGCAATGTAGAGATGCATCTCAAGGCTTCGGATTGGCTGGTGCACAATCACCAGGAAGATGGCGCTTACAATAATGTCATCCTGCATGTTGTATTAGAAGAAGACCAGCCCATCAAGCGGAGCAGCGGTGAGCCGCTGCCCTGTCTGGAAATGAAAAAGCGCATCCCCCCGAAATTATCAGCCCACTACCTGCGGCTGCTGCACAATGAAGCCTGGATCCCCTGCCAGAATCAGCTTGGTGCCGTCAACCAGCTAGTGCGCAATCTTTGGCTAGGGCGGCTGGCTGCCGAACGCCTGGAAAACAAAGCCGGGGATATTGCCCGCCGACTGGAGCAAAACAAAGAAAACTGGGAGGAGGCCTTTTATCATTCACTGGCCCGCAGCTTCGGGGCTAAGGTCAACAGCGAGCCCATGGGCATGCTGGCCCGCAATACGCCCCTAACGCTCCTGGGCAAACACCGCAATAGCCTTTTTCAGCTAGAGGCATTGCTCTTTGGGCAGTCGGGCCTGTTGCAGCGGCAGTTTGAAGACGAATATCCGCTGAGCTTAAAGCGGGAGTACGAATTTCTGCGTAAAAAATTTTCGCTCTCGCCCATCCCCGCTTCCAGTTGGAAATTCCTGCGCTTGCGGCCGGCCAACTTCCCCACTATCCGCATCGCTCAACTGGCGACGCTTTTATATCAAACGACGAACCTGTTCAGCAAAGTTATGGCAGCTCAGGACATCCGCGAAGTGGAAAACCTCTTCGAAGTCAAGCTTTCTAATTATTGGTGGGGGCACTATACCTTTGAAAAAGCCTCTCCCCGTCAGCGCAAAGCCCTGGGCAAGGATACGATAGACCTGATTATCATCAACACGATCGCCCCTTTTCTTTTTGCGTATGGGCAGCGCAAAAGCGCTCCGCGCTTCCAGGAGAAAGCCCTCGAGTTTCTGGAAACCCTCAGCCCGGAGGCTAATGCCGTTATCGGGCGTTGGCTGGAGTTGGGCATGCCGGCTAGCTCGGCTTTTCACACCCAGGCCCTTTTGCAGCTCAAAAATGAATACTGCGATAAAAAACGCTGCCTGGAGTGCGCTATTGGGAATGCCATCCTGAACGGGTAGAGAGGGCGGTAAAAAGCCCCGCACTGCTTTGGCAATCAGCTTTGGAAACGCTCTTGGGCCCAGGCAAAAACCACGGCTACTAGCAGGGCGGGAAGAAGGTTCTCGATATTAACCTCCCCTAGCTGCAGCAGCCGGATGCCGATGGCGATGATGAGTACCCCGCCGACCGCAGTAAGTTGTGCGATAATCACGGGGGTGAAAAAACGCCTCAGCTGCCGGGCCAAAACGGTAATGCCGCCTTGGAGCAACAACATCGGGATGATAGAAAAAAGTACGCCCACCCCATAAGTAGAAGCAAAAGCAACGGATGTGATGCCATCCAGGGTAGCTTTGATGAGCAGCAGCTCCCGCTTGCCGTGCAGCCCTTCTTCAATAGCCCCGACAATAGTCATGGAGCCGATGCAAAACAGGAGGAAGGCAGTGACCAAGCCTTCCGTGAAGCGGTTGTCGTCAATATTGAAAGCCTGCTTGAGCCCGTCACCAAAACTGTTGAGCAGATGGCCCAGGCCGATAAGCTCGCCGATAATGCCGCCCAGGATGAGGCTGAAGATGAAGGCCAGCAAGTAGCCGTCAGGTACTTTGAGCGCCATCTGGATGCCAATCAGTAAAGTGCCCAGCCCAATGGCTTGAAAAATAATGGCTTGCACGTTGGCCGGGAAGAGCTGCTGGAGCCACATCCCGAGCAAGCTCCCGCCTGCAACGGTAGCCATATTAATAAAGGTGCCGATAGGCAGGTGGTGCTTCATGCCAACGGGATTGAATGGATTAGTTTCTGGGCTTGCTCCAGAGACGTGGGCTTGCCCACATCCAGCCAAAGGGAATCGTCATGCCGATAAGCCATGATTTGCTCGTGTTGGCCTGCGGCTAAAAAGACGTCAATAATTGAAAAGACTTCTTCTCCCTCTGGCATATATTGGAAGATCGCCGGGCTTAACGCATAAATCCCACTAAAAGCCAAAGGGGTGTAAGGCGCTGCTTCCCGACAGATGCGCTCGCGGCCCTGAGCCGTATGGCGCCAGCCGGCCAGCCGGCCAGCGGCATCAAAGAGCAGGCAGCGGGAACTTGGCCTGTGGCGGACCGCCAGGGTAGCCAAGGCATTGGATTGCCGGTGGGCTTCATATAGCGCCCCCAGGTCAAGATCGGAGATGACATCTGCATTGTGTACGATGAAAGGCTCGCCCTGAAAAAACCAGGAAGCTTTTTTCAAGCCGCCGCCAGTATCAAGCAACTGCGCACGTTCATCAGAAACCTGGATGTTGATGCCGAAAGATTGGTGGTTTTCCAGGAAGTCCAACACTTGCTGGCCAAAATGATGGATGTTGACCAGGATATCCCGGCAACCAAAATATTTCAGGCGGCGGATGGCAATCTCCAACAAGGGCATCCCACCAACCTTTAGCAGGGCTTTCGGGCGCTCATCGGTCAATGGGCGGAGGCGTGTGCCCAGCCCGGCAGCAAATATCATGGCTTTCATAGCACAAAGAAAAGGAGAAAAGCAATAAATCCTTACTTTTGCATGATATGATACAGCGTTTACTTTTCCAAATCCTGCTATCGCCCCTATCGCTGCTCTACGGCCTGGGGGTGAGCATCCGCAATTGGCTCTACAGCCAGGGCTTGCTGAAAGGGGTGGAGTTCAGTGTCCCCATCATTTCAGTAGGCAACCTCTCGGTCGGCGGGGCGGGCAAAACCCCGCATATCGAATACCTCATCCGTTTACTAAAAGACTATCTGGATGTCGCTACGCTCAGCCGGGGATATGGGCGCAAGACCAAGGGCTATTTGCAAGTGCACAACCAGATGAGCGCCGAGCAAGTAGGGGATGAGCCGCTACAGTTCAAGCGGAAATTCCCGGATATCTTCGCCGCGGTGTGTGAAAGCAGGACTTTTGCCGTGCCGAAAATGCTGATGGAACAGCCGGGCATCCAAACCATACTGTTGGATGACGCCTTCCAGCACCGCTCGGTCAAGCCTGGCCTAAATATTTTGCTGACGGAATTCAGCCATCCTTTTACGCGGGATTTCCTGCTGCCCTCCGGGCGCTTGCGGGAGTGGCGCTCAGCCTACCGCCGGGCGGACATTATCATCGTCAGCAAATGCCCGGCAGAGATGAGCCCCGAGGCCCGCGAACAACTGTTGAAGGAAATCAAGCCACTGCCGCACCAGGTGGTTTACTTTTCTTACTATCGCTACGGCTCGCCTTATTATGTATTAAACCCCAATTACAAAATAGCCCTGAACCCGGAAATGGAAGCCCTGCTCATTTCGGCCATCGCCAATACTGACTACCTGCTAGGTTACCTGCAAGAACAAACCAAGGCGGTGCAGGCGATGGAGTACGAAGACCACCACTTTTTTTCAAAGTATGACGTAGGCCAGCTTAAAGCGAGTTTTGAAAGAATGGAGGCCGCCCAGAAAATCATCCTGACTACGGAAAAGGATGCCGTACGGCTGGAATTGCACCGCGATTTCCTGCTGGAGCACCGGCTGCCCATTTTTGCCTTGCCAGTGGAGGTTGCTTTCCATCATGGGCAGGGCCGCGAATTTGACGATGTCATCCGCCAGTTTTTGTTAAACTTTAAAGCTTGATTTTGAATCCAATAATGTACCTCGTCTATTACTGGCTCAGGTTTACGGTCCAGGTTTCCTTTGGGGCATACTTCTCCCGGCGTACTTTTATCAACCGGCGGAGGCTCCGCTTTAAGGGGCCGGCTATCCTGGTATCCAACCATCCCAACACCTTGCTTGACCCCCTCAATGCGGCAGAGCAAGTCCCCAGGGTTGTCCACTTCCTGGCCAATGCCAGCCTCTTTCGGGGCCGCTTCCAGAATTGGTTTTTCAGCACCTTCTTCTGCATCCCTATTGAGCGGCATCAGGATACGCAGGGCGCTCCGCTCAACAATAAAGCCGCTTTTGCCCGTTGTGATGAATTCCTCGGCAATGGCGGCTGCCTGTACATCGCGCCGGAAGGCACCAGCGAGATGGAACGCCGCCTGCGCCCCGTCAGGACGGGAACAGCCCGTATCGGGCTAAGCGCCGAAGCCCAGGCGGGCTTCCAGTTGGGTTTAGCCATCATCCCCGTTGGGTTAACCTACGATGCCCCCAACCGCTTCCGCAGCCGTGTCACCATTAATATTGGTGAGCCAATCCGCTTTCAAGACTACGAAGCCGCCTACCGCGACGATAGTTTTAAAACGGCCAAACAAATCACCCGGGACCTGGAAAACCGCCTGCGTACGCTCGTCATTGACACGCGCGATGCCGAGGAAGACCGGCTAGTGGCCCAATTGGAAATCATGCTGAGGAACAGCCGCCCGGTATCAGAAGCCTATCATTTCTACCGCACCAAAGCGCTCATCGAAAACTTGAGGCAATGGCAGTCCATTGATGCGGAGGCTTATCAAAGTTTCTTGACGGAGTCTGCTGTTTACTTTGAGCAACTCGCTGTTGGGAAAACCGACGATGCAGCGCTGGCCAACCCGCCCCGCCCGCTGGCCCTGCACCTGCTAAGCCTGGTTGTTTTTTTCCCTTTCTACCTTTATGGCTGGATCAACAACTTCCTTCCCGCATTCTTGCCTGGTATGCTGGCCCGGCAGCTCAAGCTATATGTCGGATATGATTCGACGGTAAAAATACTCGTTGGCCTATTGACTTTCCCTTTGTTTTATTTTTTGCAAGCCCGGCTGGTGTATGCATTATATGATGGCTATACCGCCGTATTGTACTTGTTGAGCCTCGTGCCGGCGGGCTTGCTGGCCTGGAGTTTCCGCAGCCATCAGCGCAGAGTATTGTCTTACCTGCGCCTCAAGCGGCAAAAGGCAATGGCGGATGAGTGGCAAAAAAAACGGCAGCGCATCTGGGAAAAAACCGATAATTTGACGCCTAAAAAATAACTTGGCTGCCGATATCCTCCTCTTCCTCTTCTTAGCCGCTACTGTAGTACAACTGTTCTACTGGCTCTTGGTTTTTTCCCGCCTGGCATCCTATCGGCAGCCGCTAAGCCCTGCTGCCGACCGGGAAAAAGAGCCCGTCTCCATTATTATCTGCGCCCGCAACGAGGCGGAAAACCTGCGCCAAAACCTGCCTTATTTCCTGGCGCAAGACTACCCCGAATACGAGCTCATCGTGGTGGATGATAATTCTTCCGATAAAACTTGTGAAATTATTTTGGAGTTTCAAAAAAGAAGTCCTATCTTGCGCCTTGTTAGCATAAAAGCTGACACTTCTAGTGGGAAAAAAGAGGCTTTAACGCAGGGCATTAAAGCCGCAAGATTTGAAATACTCCTGTTATCCGATGCCGATTGCCGGCCAGCAAGCTCCATGTGGGTGGAGTCGATGCAGGCAGCTTTAAAGCAACCGGTAAAAATCGGATTAGGATATAGCCCTTATTTACGTGGGAAAGGCATACTGAATGCCTTTATTCGCTTTGAGACCGTCTATTCTGCTATCCAATATCTTTCCTTTGCATTAATGGGATTGCCCTACATGGGAGTAGGGCGCAATCTCGCGTATCGTAAATCTCTGTTTTTCGAATCAGGGGGTTTTGCTGCGCATGCTGACTTAGCTTCAGGGGATGACGATTTGTTCATCAACCAGGCTGCTAATCGGCAAAACACGGAGGTGATCTTATCACCCCTAGCATTCGTTTTTTCTATCCCCAAAAGTACATGGGGAGGCTACTACCGCCAGAAGTCAAGGCATTTGACCACCGGCATCCGTTATCGTTTTGTGCACCAGCTGGCTTTAGGCCTGCTGTCTGCCAGCCATTTCGGCCACTATGCTTGTGGTATCGCCTTGATACTATTTCACAATCTGGATTTAATCGTATTTACTAACTATCTGGCACGGATAGGGGTAGCTTTCGTAATGTACGCGCTGATTATGAGAAAACTACAAGATCGCTCTTTAATCAGGTGGGTTCTGTTACTCGACTTTTTGTACATTTTCTACTACCTCGCCTTCGCGCCTTCGCTTTTCAAAACAAAGGAACCATGGAAGTAGCAGTACAAACCACCGCCGCCACTCAACGCACCCAGGATGACTACAGCATCGTCAAGCATGCTATCCAGGGCGACCAGAAGGCTTATGCCATTTTGATGGACCGCTATCGCAGCTCCGTTTATCACACCATGATGAAGATGGTCAATAACCGGGATGATGCTGACGATTTGACGATCGAGGCATTCGGCAAGGCCTTTTCCAAGCTTTCCAGCTATGTGCCCCGCTATGCTTTCAGCACCTGGCTGTTTCGCATTGCCATCAACAACGCCATCGACTACATCCGCAGAAAGCGGCTGAATACTTACTCCATTGATGATTCGGTGGATGGAGAAGGCAGTAGCGACTACTCCTTCTGCCTGCGCGCCTCTTGCCTCGACCCGGAAGAAGAGATTATCCGCACGCAGCGTATACAACTCATGCGGCAGTTGCTCAGCCAGCTCAACAGCAAGTACCGGCTGATGATTGAGTTGCGCTACTTTGAAGAGCTAAGCTATGAAGAAATAGCCGAAGAGTTGGACATCCCGCTGGGCACGGTCAAAGCGCAGCTGTTCCGCGCAAAAGAAATGTTGGCCAATATGCTAGAGCAGCCGGGCGTGAGCGCCTACCTGGAGCTTTCCGGGCGCAAGTTTAAAAGCTAGTGCCCCATGAACGAAATTCTTGACAGCCCAAGCCTTGCCCTTTCAGCGCCATGCTGCGTTGCTTATCGGTCGCGTAGCTTTGGCTATGCTCCCTCTTCCCGCCTTGCCTGACGGTGAAATGACGGCGGCTTAACTATCAACAACTTCGTCCATGGGGCACTAGTGCCTCGCGCTCTAAGTTCTTGCAGGCCCAAGCCTTGCTCTTTTCCGCCTGGCCTTCGTTGGGTAAATCTTTATTTAATGTCTGTCTTTATCGTCCGATAGCTGCGTTGCGCTCGGCCTAACGCTGGTAAACTCCGGTTTTTGGGCCTTCGCAAGCCTTGCATTCGAACGCTAAAAGCCCGGGCACTTGGCTAAATGGGCCGAAATCATACAGGCGCGCTAGACGCGGGCCTCCCCGCCTCAGCTAGACGAAAAGAAGCGGGGGCCTAACCTACAGAAGCTTAGCCTGCAAGGCACTTGGGCACACTTTCTGGCAAGAGCGGATTGAGCGGTAGCAGGTTTCTCTGCCCCTTTTTATTTCCTCATGCACTGTGCCCGCCATCACCGGTGCAATGCGTTGGAGGCAAAATTTACGGGTGTACATTACTACAAATGGTTTTTCTGCTTATCTTGCAGCGTTTTTGAGGGCGCTGCGGCTTTGCTGTGGTTCTTTCCCCAAAATAAAACCAAACCAAAGATGAATCTGGCAAGTTATATTGACCATACGATTTTAAAACCAGACTGCTCGACCCAGGATATTAAGAAGCTCTGCGCTGAGGCGCTTCAGTATGGCTTTGCAGCGGTATGTGTGCCACCCTTTCATTTGGGCACTGCCGCCAACGCCTTGGAAGGTAAGGCCGTAAAGGTCGCCACTGTAGTCGGATTCCCGATGGGATACACCACGACCCCCGCTAAAGTGGAGGAAATCAAGCGCTCCATTGATGAAGGTGCCGATGAACTAGATGTGGTAATCAACATCTGTGCCGTCAAAGACGGCAATTGGAATTTCGTCAAAAACGATATTGACAGCATGTGTACGGCCGTACACATGAAGGGCAAGCAGATTAAGCTCATCCTGGAAACCGGGCTGCTCACCGAAGCGGAGATTACCAAGCTCTGTACAATTGCTATAGAAACAGATGCGGACTTTGTGAAAACCTCCACCGGCTTCAATGGGCAAGGCGCTACGCTCGAAGCAGTGCGCCTGATGAAGAGCCTGGTTGGGGATAAAGTCAGGATTAAAGCTTCTGCTGGTATCCGTACGCGCTGGGACGCCGAGCGTTTCATTGAGGCTGGGGCCAACCGCATCGGCAGCTCTTCCGGCATTGCAATTGTAAGTTGAGCTAAGCTCCCAGGCCCCTGTAGGGCTCTAAAATAAGCACCGCTTTGCCCGCCAAATAATTTACCCATTGCATTAAACTGAAAATCCCTGCCAAAAATCATATCTTTGTGTTGATTGGCAAGCGCTTAGGCTAAATTTGCCAGAAAGCAAAAATAAGGACATGGCCAGAATATTCTTTATCTACCTAATGCTACACCTGAGCAGCCTGCCTGCTGCGGCGCAGCAAAACGTCATCATCGAAGAGGATGCTCCGATTGGCGAAATGATGAAGCGTTACGCTGAAATCAACCAGTCCAAGCCCTTTATTACGGGCTGGAGGGTACAGATAATCGCTACCCCTGACCGGCAGCGCCTGGAGAGCGTAAGGCAATCCTTTCAGTATCGCTACCCCTCTATCCCCGTCGATTGGGTACACGACAAGCCGTATTACAAGTTGCGCGCCGGGGCTTTTTCCAGCAGGCTGGAAGCGATGCGGCTGCGGCATATTCTGGAACGGGATTATCCAGGCCTGTATCTGGTTCGGGATGAGGCTATTCGGCCGCGGGACATGATTGGGGCGTATTGAGTCGAAAATCGCATTCTAGGAGATTATTTCATGAGCAAAAGGAATGGATTTCAACATAGCAGAGCGAGTAGCCCTATACTCGGGCATATTGATATGGTTGCTTTCAGCCTATTTCTAGCTCTGGTGGTTGTGGGGTGGCTGATGATTTACTCTGTAGGCTACGAAGAAACCAGGAATGTGGGCTGGGAAAGCTTTTTCAGCACCAGTGCAGGGAAACAAGCCATTTGGATGGGCATCTGTGCTTTGCTATTTGCTTTCATCATGTTGTTCGACTGGAAATTCTGGCAAACATTTGCCTATCCTATTTATATATTTGCCATCACGCTCCTGATTTTAGTGTTGTTGTTTGGCACAGAAATCAAAGGCAATCGGGCTTGGTTTTCCTTTGGAGGTTTTTCTTTCCAGCCTTCAGAATTTGCTAAATTTGGCACTGCCCTGGCGCTTTCCGCCTTCCTGGGCACATATTCCACCAATTTAAAAAACCTCCGTTCACAATTGATCGCTTTCGGCATCATCGGCTTGCCGGTTCTTTTCATCCTCCTTCAGCCCGATGCTGGCTCTGCCTTAGTATTCCTCTCCTTTACAATTGTGCTTTTCCGCGCCGGGCTTTCCCCCATGTATTACATCTTTGCTGGGCTGATGGGGATACTGCTCATCTTGGGGCTGGTTTTTGACCCCTTGTATATCACGACTGGCATGCTGATAACCGCCCTGGGGGTCCTGGTTTACAATATACGGGGCAGGTACCGGGGGTATTGGGTGAGCGGGGCTGCCCTGGCAGGGATAGGCGCTTATTTGGCATCCGGAGCAGGCTTTGGGCATTATGCGCTTGTTGGATCGGGGGTGGCTTTCCTGCTCATCGGGGTGCTGCAGTGGCAACAGCGGAACGGCCAGCTTGTCACCTTGTTGGTTTTCTTCCTTTTTACAGGCAGCAGCCTGGCCTTTGCCGCCAACTATGCGTTCAACAACGTCCTCAAGCCTCATCAGCAAGACCGCCTCAATGTATGGCTGCAGCCGGATAAGTGCGATGAAAAGGGTTCGTTATACAACCTGATACAGTCTAAAACCGCCATCGGTTCAGGCGGGCTAGAGGGGAAGGGTTTCCTGGAGGGCACTATGACTAAAGGCAGCTTTGTGCCAGAGCAAGAGACCGACTTCATTTTTTGCACAATCGGCGAAGAGCAAGGCTTTATCGGCACTTTTGGCATAATCACCCTGTTTTTGTTGCTCTTGCTGCGTATGATTACTGTCGCAGAACGGCAGTCGAATATCTTTGCCCGTAGTTATGCCTATTGCATTGCCGGCATACTATTTATCCATATCGCCATTAATATAGGTATGACCATGGGGCTGATGCCCATTATTGGCATCCCCCTGCCTTTCATCAGCAAAGGAGGTTCTTCATTAATGGGCTTCACTATCATGATGGCCGTTTTCCTGAAGCTGGATAAGCATCGGAAATAAGCATTAAAGCAAATTGCCCTTGTTTTCATTCTCCATTCAACATACCGACGCCCAGAGCAACGCCCGGGCCGGCCGTATCGAAACCGCTCATGGCGCTATTGAAACGCCGATTTTCATGCCCGTAGGCACCCTGGGCAGCGTCAAAGGCGTACAACAACGCGACCTGGAGCAGGAAGTGGGCGCACAGATTATCCTGGGTAATACATACCACCTCTACCTCCGGCCGGGCATCGAAGTGCTGCAAAAAGCAGGAGGCTTACACCGCTTCAACGGCTGGCAGCGGCCAATCCTTACTGACAGCGGGGGCTATCAGGTCTATTCCCTCAGCAACACCCGTAAAATCAAGGAGGAAGGCGTTACTTTCCGCTCGCATATCGACGGATCGAAGCACTTCTTCAGCCCGGAAGGCGCTATCGACATCCAGCGCGCCATCGGGGCTGATATCATTATGGCTTTTGATGAGTGCACCCCTTACCCTTGTGATTACCGCTATGCCAAAGAGTCGATGGAGCTCACCCACCGCTGGCTCAAGCGCTGCTGCGATCACTTCAGCCAGGCCAGCCCGCTCTATGGGTATCAACAGACCCTATTCCCCATTGTACAAGGCAGTGTTTATAAAGACCTCCGCATCGCCTCAGCAGAAACCATAGCAGCCTTTGATCAGCCAGCCAATGCCATCGGCGGGCTTTCAGTAGGGGAGCCAGCCGAGGAAATGTACGAGATGGCGGAATTGGTGTGTGGGATATTGCCCCGGGACAAACCCCGCTACCTCATGGGCGTGGGCACCCCAGATAACATACTAGAGTGCATCGCTATGGGCATCGACATGTTCGATTGCGTGATGCCTACGCGCAATGCCCGCCATGGCCTGCTTTATACTGCCAAAGGTATCATCAACATCAAAAATGCCAAGTGGAAAGAAGACTTCAGCCCCATTGATGAAGATAGCCCCTGCCAGACCAGCCGCTTTTACAGCAAGGCCTATCTGCGCCACCTCATCCACTGCAAAGAATTGCTGGGTGCACAAATCGCCAGCTTGCACAACCTCAGCTTTTATCTCTGGCTGGTAGGCGAAGCCCGGAGGCATATCCAGCAGGGTGATTTCCTGAGCTGGAAAAACCAGATGGTAGCAGAATTGCAAAGAAGGTTGTAGTTTTGTTAATCTTTATACCGCGCCCTATCTTTTTAATGGTCCCGGTGTTCATCGTATGGAAATGTAAGTCGCAATTTATGCTGGCCACACTTGATAAGTATATCATCCGCAAGTTTTTGAGCACTTTCTTCTTCGTGGTGCTCATCTTTACGATGATTTCCACGATTATCGATTTTAGCGAAAAAGTGGAAAAATTCATCGAGGAGCCCATCACCAAAAAGGAGATCCTGATTGACTATTACCCCAACTTCATCCTGTATATCGATGGGTTGCTCTGGCCCTTATTCACCCTCATTGCCGTTATTTTCTTTACCTCCAGGATGGCCTACAATTCTGAAATCATTTCCATTTTCAATGCCGGCGTAAGCTTTCAGAGGCTCATGCGCCCCTACCTCTTTTCGGCGGCATTCCTCGCTGTACTGCACTTCATCGGCAACCACTACTTTATACCAAAAGGGAATAAGACCCGGCTCGACATCGTGCACACTCACATCTGGCGCGACAATGACAAAGGGAAGACCCAGGATGTACATATGTTCCTATCGCCAGATACCAAGATATACATCAACTACTATCGCAAACGAGACAGCACGGCCCGCAAGTTCCGCCTGGAACGATT
The DNA here is from genome assembly GCA_964432875.1 of uncultured Phaeodactylibacter sp. GTDB lineage: Bacteria > Bacteroidota > Bacteroidia > Chitinophagales > Saprospiraceae > JACJYE01. Next base: position 39,000 of record CAYSPJ010000019.1, read on the forward strand.
CGAGGGCAACGAATTGGTCTACCTGCTCAAGGCCAATACCGCCGAATGGATGGGGCCACCTAATAAATGGAAGCTCCGCGATTACGAAATCCGCACTTTTAGCGGCATGAACGAACAACTGGTGCTGGGCAGAGGGCTGGAAATCGACACGACGCTGGCGCTGACGCCAGATGATTTCGTCGATTATAAGGAGCAGCAGACCATGATGGCTACGCCTCAACTGAAAGAGTATATCGCCTTGCAGCGAAAACGCGGCGTAGGCAATACCAAGAAATATGAAATAGAATTGTACCGGCGCACTGCCGAAGCCTTCACCATTTTCATCCTCACCATCATCGGTATGTCTATCGCCGCACGGAAAGTTCGGGGTGGGGTAGGGCTCCACCTCGCTATCGGTATCGGCATTGGCGCGCTCTTTATCTTTTTCTCGCGGTTTGCTATCGTTTTTGCTACCGGCCAGTCTATCCCCAGCCTGGTCGGCATTTGGCTGCCAAACCTTGTTTTCGGCATCGTTGCAGTCTACTTGATGCGGAACGCCCAGAAATAACCCTCTTTAAGCTCAACAAGACTACTATCTTCTTGTAATGCCTCTACCTTCAAGGGGGGATAAGGCCTGTTTTGTGGAAGAAAAGTATGGATTCAAGAATTCAAACTTCAACAAAATTGCTTTTCTTTCAAAAAATACTGAAAATAAGTGAAATAAAGCGAAGGATGAAAATCAGTGTAAATTGCAGTTTTTCAGATGTTTATGAAAAAATTCGGTGTTCAAACGTCAAAAAAGTGACATTTTTGATAAAAAAAAGGCATGAAAATTTGTACTTTGTTTAAGTATTGCATACCTTTGATTCAACAAAGGAAGAATACGCTAAAAAAAGTTAAACAAAAAAATATGACTGCCATGTGCACGACAGAATTCAACAGCCGATTCGATCAGATGTCTACCGTATTACAATCTTTCGCCTACAACCTCACTAAGAATGGCGAAGATGCGAAAGACCTATTCCAGGAAACCGCCTACCGCGCCATGACTAATCGGGATAAGTTCAGGCCTGGCACGAACTTCAAAGCGTGGCTGTTTACGATCATGAAGAACATCTTCATCAACAACTACCGCAAGAAGGTCAAGGCCAACACGATTATGGATTCCACGGACAATCTGTTTTACATCAATTCTGGCAGCGTTGTCATTTCCAATAAGGCAGAATCTACTATCATGATGAAAGAACTCACCCAGATGATCGAGGGCTTGGACGACAGCATCAAAATCCCCTTCTTGATGCACTATCATGGGTACAAATACCAGGAGATCGCTGACCACCTGGAATTGCCGTTGGGGACGGTAAAAAGCCGTATTTTCTTTGCCCGCAAGGAGCTCAAGGGGCTGATCGGCAATCGCTACGGCAATCTGGTAGGCGCAGGCGGCGATGCCGATGCTTAAAACCGGCCCGTTGAAGCGTCTGTAGGGAGATCGCTCCAAGGGCATTGGCAAGATATTATCATATAACCTGTTTTTGACTTTTTTCAAATACGGCAGCGAAGCCTTCATGCTTTCCGCTGCCGTATTTTTATTTTTGCGCTTATGGAAGACGGGCTGCACAGATTTTTCCAGGAGAAGCTGATGGGATGGTTTGCCGCCAGCCATCGGCCTATGCCGTGGAAAGGCGAGCGAGACCCTTATCTAGTATGGCTGGCGGAGGTCATCCTGCAACAGACGCGGGTGGAACAGGGCTGGCCCTATTTCGAGCGCTTCAAGGCCCGATACCCCAATGTCCATGCCCTCGCCGCTGCACCGCAAGACGAAGTGATGAAGCTTTGGGAAGGTCTTGGATACTATTCCCGGGCGCGCAACTTGCAGCAAACCGCTCAATACATCGCCCGTGAACTAGGCGGAAAATTCCCGGACACTTATGATGGCCTGCGCCAATTAAAAGGCGTGGGGCCCTATACGGCAGCCGCAATCGCCTCCTTTGCTTACGGGCTGCCCTGCGCGGTAGTCGATGGCAACGTCTTCCGGGTTCTGGCCCGTTTTTGGGGTGTCGAAACGCCCATCGACAGCACTGCCGGGAAAAAGCAGTTTGCCCAATTGGCCCAGGCTTTAATCCAGGGCCAGGAGCCAGCACAGCACAACCAGGCGATGATGGACTTTGGCGCTACCCATTGTACGCCGAAAACCCCGGCTTGCTCTTCTTGCCCGCTGAGCCAGGCCTGCCAAGCCTACCAACAAGGCAAAACCAGCCAACTGCCGGTAAAAGGTAAAAAGATGGGAAAAAGGGCCCGCTACTTCCATTACCTGGTGCTCAGGCAAGCGGGCAAGGTATGGCTCAGCAAGCGCAGCGAGAAGGATATCTGGGAGCAGCTCTACGAATTCCCGTTACTGGAGCTGAGCCATCCGGCAAACGGGCCAGGCGAAATCCGTTCAAGTGCGCTTTGGGCGCAATTGTTAGGCCAACAGGACGTGCAAATCAGCCGGGTCTCGCCTCCATTTAGCCAGGTGCTGACCCACCAAAAAATCTACGCTACCTTTTGGGAAGTTGAGCTCCCGCCGGGCGCTAGTGTAGAATCTGAGCAAATTAAGCCCGAAAAACAGGAAAACTTGCATAACTTTGCATTTCCTAAAATAATTGATTGGTATTTAAAGGATAAGTCCTTGTATTTAGAACTAATTTAGCCGTTTCGTTCATCAAAAGCTCAGGCTCTAATATGGTCAACCGCGTAATATTGATTGGAAACCTTGGCAAAGACCCGGAGGTGCGCCGTTTGGAAAACGGCGCTGCAGTGGCTAAATTTTCCTTGGCTACCCATGAGAACTATAAAGACAAAAGCGGGGAGTGGCAAAAACAGACCGAGTGGCATGAAGTAGTCGTATGGCGCAACTTGGCAGAACGGGCTGAAAGCACGCTCAAAAAAGGCATGTCCGTTTATGTTGAAGGTAAGCTCACCCACCGCAGCTGGCAAGACCAGGATGGGAACACCCGCCGCACTACCGAAGTTCTGGCCAGCTACTTCCGCATCATCAGTGGGGCAGCTTCTGGGAGGCAAGACGACTATGATACCGGTGGTGGCAGCTTCCCCTCAGCAGAGGATGAAATGCATAGCAAAACCGAAACAGGATCGGGGCAAAGCCAAAATGCTTCTGATGACGCCCTCCCGTTTTGATTGGCAAAAGCAATATAAGCATGCCGGCTGGATGCGATTAGACACCTTGCCCGGTATTACTTTTAACTAACATCATCATTCTTTGGAACCTGACAGTTTACTCTCCAGCCTTGCACCGCTGATGTTCTTTTTGCTGTCCAACTCTTTGGAAGTATATCTGGGTGTTTTAGCTATCTTCGTGCTCCTGGTTTTTTCGGGCCTGATATCCGGCTCGGAAGTCGCTTTCTTCTCTTTAAATTCCAATGACCTGGTCCTCATCGAACAGGAAGGCCACAAGAGCAGCAAACACATCCTGGACTTGAAGGGGAAGCCCCGCAAGTTGTTGGCCACCATCCTCATCAGTAATAACTTCATCAATATCGCCATCGTTATCCTTTCGGATTACGTCATCCGCGCCGCCCTGCCCCCGGCAGCCTTGGAAAGCCTGTCTAGCAGCCTGCTGAGCCTTCTCGGTGAAGAACCCAGTCCGGAACAAATTGAAAGCCTGGCCAAAGGGATCGGTTTTCTGATAACAGTGGTAGGAGCCACCTTCCTCTTGGTTTTATTTGGAGAAGCCGCCCCCAAAGTTTACGCCAAAATCAATAGCCTCCATCTTGCCAAGATGATGGCCAGCCCCCTGAAAGCGCTGCAGACCGTATTGAACCCCTTTAGCTCGGCATTAGTCGCTATGGCCAGGATGATGGAGGCTAAACTAGCCCCTGCCAATAGCCTATCTTCGCTTACCAGCCGAGAAGACATCGACGAAGCCATTGAATTGACGGTGAGCCAGGAGCATGATGCTGCCCAAGAAGTGGACATCCTCAAAAGTATCGTCAAATTTGGTGACGTTACCGTCAAACAAATCATGACCTCCCGGGTCGATGTGGAAGCCGTTGACTTCCGTATCGATTACCTCGAATTATTGCACGTCATCCGCCAGTCAGGCTATTCCCGCATCCCGGTTTATGATACCGACCTGGATAATATCACCGGGATAGTCTATGCCAAAGACTTGCTGGGCTACCTCAACGAAGGCGCTGGTTTTGAGTGGCAAACCCTCATCCGCACTGACGTGTACTACGTGCCGGAAGCTAAAAAAATACACGACCTGCTCAAGGAGTTCCAACGGCAACACCTCCACATGGCGGTCGTAGTTGACGAGTATGGCGGAAGCTCCGGCATCGTCACCCTTGAAGACATCATGGAAGAGGTGATTGGCGAAATCCGCGACGAATTCGATGATGAGGTGGAAGTTTATTTCAAAAAAATTGACGACAACAATTACCTCTTTGAAGGGAAAACCATGCTCAACGACCTATGCCGCATCGTCGGCATCGACACCAATACCTTTAATGAGGTGAAAGGCGATGCTGATTCGCTGGCCGGGCTCATCCTGGAGCTTACCGGGCACATGCCCAAAGCCGATGAGGTCGTCTCTCACAATGATTTTAAGTTTAAGATCGTTTCAGCCAGCAAACGGCGTATCGAGCAAGTTTTGTTCAGCCTGCCAAAAGAATAATAGCCATGAGGATCCTCCCAGTATTTATATGCGTGCTTGCCTTAGTGCTCCAGAGCTGCGGCAATGACCCTTCTTTCAACCCTAAGCCCCGCGCTTATCCTCGGGTGGTATATCCGGATAGGGCTTATGAGGCGTTTGACAAAGATTATTGCAGCTTCTCCTTCGAGTACCCCGCCTATGCGGAAATCATTCAGGGCAAGCTGTTTTTTGAGGAAGAGCCCCCACATCCCTGCTGGTTTGATGTTTTTATCCCTGCTTTTGACTGCCGCCTGCACTGTAGCTACTACCCCATCGGTGGTCGAAATACCCTCGAAAAGCTTAAAGGCGATGCTTTTGAAATGGCTGATTGGCACAACAAAAAAGCCAACTACATCGATGAAGTACGCATCGAAAAAGAAGGCGCGGTCAGCGGCTTCGCCTTCATTATGGAAGGCCCGGCCGCCTCGCCGCTGCAATTTTACCTCACCGACAGCACCCGCCACTTTTTCCGGGCCGCCCTATACTTCAATACTCAAGCCAAGCCCGATTCGCTAGCCCCTATCTACGATTTTGTGCGCCAGGATATCCTCCGTATAATCGAGACTTTCAACTGGGAGGATTAGGCGCAGCTTCCTTGGATGATTCCGATTCTGGCTGATAGCAAGCCCGCTCTGGGTTGGCACAAGAAGAAATATGCGCCAGCCGCCCATCAGGCCCAGCGGGACCCATGCTGCGGATGCACCAATAAGCCGTCGTGCCCGGGTCTTCAGGCAAGAAGGGGTTGCCGCCGCCTTCCAGGGTGCCAAAGGCGTTTTTAGCGCGCAGGAAGCGGCAGTAGGATTTGGGTTGGTTCATGGTTGTTGTTTTTTGGCGTAAGCTTTCCGCAGCGCCTCAAAGCGCAATTTCTTCCAGCGCAAATAGCTCGCTGCCTATGATGACAGCCAGTGTTACACGCTCTCTAAGGAGGCGCGGTTAGAAACCGTCTTGCCGGACGATGCAGTCGAAGGCGCTGCGCTCCTGCACGAAGAGGCGGTTGGTGAAGCGGACATAAGGGAGCTTGATCATCGGCTCGGTGGTTTGCACAAAGATAGGCGATATAAGGGATTTTTGAGCTGCTAGCTGCAAGTGCAGCTAGCAGCTCGATCTCCCTTTAGGCCAACGCCTGCATGATCACCCGCTTGGTGATGTTTTCAAACAGTTTCACCTTGTAGGCATTTTGCCGCAAGGGCGTGGCCCCTTCAACGGCCTTCTTCGCGGCCTCTGCCGCCAGCTTGTCGGTGATGGCTTTGCCTTTGAGCACGGCTTCGGCGGCGGGGCGGCGCAGCGGCGTGGGCGCAGCAGCGCCGAAGATGATGCGGGCGTCCTGGCAGCGCTTGCCGTCCATTTTCAGCACCACGGCCACATCGGCCAGGCTCCAGTCGAAGCTTTCGCGCTCGCCCGCTTTATAATAAGCGGAGCGAGTGTTGGCATCCACCGGCGGCAGCATGATGTTGGTGATGATCTCCTTGCTGCCGGCTACCGTCTCCTGGGTGACCTTCACCTCCGAGGAGACGAAGAAGTCCTGTAGCGAGACGGTGCGCTTGCCATCGGGCCCGGCCAGTTCCACCTTGCCGTCGAAGGCGAGCAGGGCGGTAGCCAGGGAGGAGGGGTGCACACAAGGGCAGACGCTGGTGTTGAAGATGGCGTGGAATTCGTTTTCCCCAATCTGGGCAAAGCAGGTAAAGCCGCCTTTCTTGCGGCATTTGTGCGCGTTGCTGCGGAAGTACCAGCAGCGGGGGCGCTGCATCAGATTGCCGCCCATGGTCGCCATATTGCGCAATTGCGGCGTGGCAGCGTGGGCAGCCGATTCGTAGAGCGCCCGGTAGTGCTGCTTGACTTCTGGGCTGTTTTCAAGATCGGCGATCGTGGTCAAAGCGCCAAAGGTGAGCCCTGTTTTGCTGTCGTAGGCCAGCTTATCCAGCCCGGGGATTTTGCTCAGGTCAATCACCCGGCCTGGCTGGACGATGCCTTCCTTGAGGAGGTCGAGCAGGTCGGTGCCGCCAGCTTTGACGACGAATGCTTCTGCCGCATTCCGGCTGAGCGTGGCTTCCGGCACGGTGCTATTCATCATTTCGATGGCCTCTTGTACACCCTTGGCCTGCACATATTCAAAGCGGTTCATATTCAGATGTGGTTTTGCAGTGAGTCAATATGGTTTAAATGCTGCCCAGGGCGGCCAGGATTTTCTCTGGCGTGATCGGCAATTCGTAAATGCGCAGCCCGATGGCGTTGTAAACGGCATTGGCAATGGCCGCCGCCGTCGCGATATTGGCCGGCTCGCCGATGCCGTCGGCATCGGTGCTGGAATAAGCGCCGTATTTCTCGATGAGGATGATCTCGATTTGGGGGATCTCCTGCGAGTGCGGCAGTTTGTAGCTATCCAGCCCGGTATTGATCATGTGCCCGGTATTGCGGTCCATGACCCGGTCTTCGTAAAGAGCATAGCCCACGCCCATGATGACGCCGCCATTGATTTGGCTCTCGATTTGCATGGGGTTGATGGGCCGGCCGCAGCTATGGGCAGCGACTACCCTCTCTACTTTCACCAGGCCCGTCTCGGTATCTACACTGACTTCGGCAAACTGCACCGAGCCCAGGCGATCATGCCCCAGCCACTGGCCGGAGGCGAAGCCGCCATAATCGGGGGTACGGCTAGCCGTCTCGACGATCTGGCTGACAGGGATCCGCTTGGTCGCCTCCGCAAAGGAGAGGCGCTTGGCAGGATCCGATTTGGCGTAGGCTTGTCCACCTTTCAGCTCGATATCGGCGGCCTCTACTTTCCAGGCTTCAGCCAGCCTTTCAACGAGTTTCATTTTAGCCTGGTAAGCCGCGTTGCGGGCGGCTGGCGTGATGGAGCCAGCGGTCTTGCTGCCACCTGAGCCGGGGCCGACGGGATAGCTGGTATCGCCGATTTTCACGGTGATGTCTTCCGCGTGCAGGCCCAATTCTTCGGCTACGACCTGAGCGAGGATGGTCTTGGTGCCCGTACCCAGGTCCTGGACGCTGGAGAGCACTTCTACCGACCCGCCGCGATTGATGCGCACGCTGGCCGAGCTGTCCATTTCGATGAAGCGCGGCCAGGTGGATTGGGCGACCCCCACGCCCCGTTTAACCGGGCCGGGGCTGCTGCCTGGCTTGGCGGGCTTCCAGTTAAATTTGGCAGCCCCTTGCTGGCGCTGGATGCGGCGGATTTCGCTGGCATCTATTTTGTCGCGCAACACCAGCGGGTCCATATTCAGCTTTTCTGCCAGCTCGTCAATGAGCTGTTCGGTGGCGAAGGCCCCCTGCACGTTGCCCGGAGCGCGGAAAGCGGCACCAGGGCCCGCATGGGTGAAGACGTCGTACTGCGCCATCTTGAAGTTCGGGCAGACGTACATGTCTTGGGCGACGCGGCCCACGCCAGCGCCCAGCCCCACGCCAGCCGTGCCGTAGGAAAGCAGTTCGAGGGCGGTGAGCGTACCGTCTTTCTTCGCGCCGATCTTCATGATCTGGTGGGAGTTGGGGCGGTTACCTGCCGAGATTTGCTCCTCTTCGCGGTCGAGCATCAGTTTCACTGGCCGGCCGGCTTTTTTCGATAAGGCGACGGCCATGAGGCCGAAGTGGCCTGCCCCGAATTTGGCGCCGAAGCCGCCGCCCATGTATTCGGTGATGACCCGCACCTTGCTGGCGGGCAGCCCAAACAAGTCGGCCAGGTCATTGCGCACGCCATTGGTGTCTTGGGTCGAAGCGTAGACCGTCAGCAAATCCTTTTTCCAGTCCGCTACCACGCCATGTGTCTCCAGCGCGCAGTGGGTCTGCACCTGGGTACGGTATTCGCGTTCGAGGATGAGGTCGGCAGCGGCGAAGCCTTGCTCGGTATTGCCGCGGGGCCCGCCGGCGAAGCTGCTGGTGGCCGGCCCGCGCAGGTTGCCTTGCTGCGTTTCAGCAGCCTTGACGCCGATATCGCCGGCATCGCCTTTGTCTTCGATTACTTCTTCATAGACCAAAGGTGCGCCCTCTTTGCGGGCTTCGTCGAGCTCGACGACGAAGGGCATCTGCTCGTATTGCACTTTGATCAGCCGGGCAGCTTCATTGGCGATCAGCTGCGATTCGGCGGCCACGGCAGCGATGGGCTGCCCGGCGTAGCGCAGCAGGGGCAGCTGATCAGCAGCAGGCTGTCCGCCTTCAACCTCCGCGCCGACCAGTTGCACTGCAAAGACCCCAGGATAGGCCCGGGCTTCCGACAGGTCAATGGATTTGATGCGGGCGTGGGGGTAGGGCGAACGCAAAAAGCGGGCGTACAACATGCCCGGCAGTTGGATGTCGGCCGTATATTTGGCAGCGCCGGTCACTTTTTGGAGGGCATCCGTCCGTTTAGTGCGCTTGCCTACTACATTGAGCTGCTCGTTGATGGGCAGGGCAGGCGGCTCGCCGATGGGTACCTCCCGCTCGATCTCGCCCAGGGTGTGCCCCGGGATGCCGTGGGGCAGGTTGATTTTTTTTGTCCGGCTCGCCGTATATCCTGATGCAGGTGCTGCCGGCGCTGGAATTTTATTTTTAGCCATGTTGTCTCATTTTTGATCCCCTGGCAGTTGCCGGGGGCTGATTAAACACAAGATAATTGTACCGCTTTATCCTATTCCTTTCAGCGGTGTTTTCTTCGCTGCGGCGAGCGTAGCATCAAATACCTTGGGATAAGTGCCACAGCGGCAGAGGTTGCCGCTGGTCGCCATTTTTACGTCTTCCAAGGTAGGGTTGGGATTGCGCTTCAGCAGCGCAGCGCAGCTCATCACCATACCCGGGGTGCAGAAGCCGCACATGGTGGCGTCGTGTTCGATAAAGGCCTCCTGCACCGGATGGAGCTTGCCGTCGGCGGCCAGGCCCTCTACGGTCGTGACCTGCTGCCCGGCCACATCAACCGCCAGGGCCAGGCAGGAGTTAATCGGTTTGCCGTCGAGCCAGACGGTGCAAGCGGAGCAGGAGCCGCGGTCGCAGCCGATTTTGGTGCCCGTCAGGTTGAGGTGCTCGCGCAGGGCTTCGGCCAGGGTGGTGCGCGGCTCGACCCATACCGTGCGCAGTTGCCCGTTGACGGTGAATTGCACTTCCGCTTTGCCCGGCCCGAGGATGGCCGGCGGCACCTGGCGCTCTTCCAGGGTGAAGCTGAGCATGCCCGCCCCGAGGGCTACCGTGCCGGCGGTGGCAGCGCCTGCCCCCCGCAGGAAAGCCCGCCGGGAAACGCTCTTTTTCTCTTGCTTGGATAACTGCTCTTCAGGTGGGTTTTTCATAAGCGCTTGGATTATATGATTGAAAAACAAATTTGGCTCAATTTACGAAATAAAGGGGAATAAAGCAAATGGAGGGGGGGATAAGGCTAAAGGAAAAAGGTTAAAGGTTAAAGGAAAAAGTAAAAAGTAAAAAGGAAAAAGGAAAATGGAACGAAGTGACATCCCGTCTGAACGTAGTGAAGCGGGAAGTAAAAAGGGGCGAAGTGACATCCCGTCTGAACGAAGTGAGGCGGGAAGTAAAACGCTGGCGTCCCGGACGAGCGAAGCGAGAGCGGGATGTCGCTTCAGCAGCTTCTCATCAGCCGTCCTCTCGCGAGGCTGCGCCCCGGCTAGGCGGACAAGCTGGGCCGCGAAGACGTGCAGCCCGAGCGGGGGGCGATCCGGGTAGTGCAGGGCAAAGGCAAGAAAGACCGCTGCGTCATGCGCTCGGAGGTGTTGCTGAAGATGCTCCGGGCCTGCCTCGAGGATTACCAGCCGAAGTACTGGCTCTTCGAGGGTCAACACCCCGGCGAACACTACTCCGTGTGTAGCTTGCAGGCGGTGGTGAAGCGCGCCCGCCGGGCAGCGGGCCTGCGCGATACCATCACGCCCCATACCCTGCGCCACAGCTTCGCCACGCACTTGCTAGGAGCCGGCACAGACTCGCGCCTCATCCAGGAACTGCTGGGCCATGCCGACATCAAAACCACGCTGCGCTACTTACACGTCAGCCCTGTGGAACAAGGTGTTTGGCGGGCTAAGCTGGTTCCACAGGGGAAACAACCGCCAGATCAGCCAGGTGAAAAGCCCGCTCGACGGGCTGTTCGAGGATTGAGGTTAGTCGGCTGGGGTTGCCGCACCGAAAGCCCCTACCCGCCTTTTTCAACCGCTGGTGCGCCGGCGGTTGGGCTAAGATTCTATTGACACTAACTTTTAAAAAAAAACATTGCCTTCCCTTGCAAATGCGAAAAATTTAGCGTAAACTTACGTCTATTACAGAGTGTGTATAATCTTGAAAAGACACGAAAATGAATAATTCAAACTATACAAAATTTATATTGATGCTGATTTGTTCGGCAATTTCGATGTACATTACTATGTATTTCAACACCTACGAATTCAGCCATGTATTTTTTAGTTGGACCAGAATGTATATGACATTGATCGGCATCGGTGGCATGGCGGTTATTATGTTTTTGTTTATGCGCAAAATGTACACCGACAAAGTCAAAAATACAGCTATTCTTGTTGGGAGCATTTTACTAATCATTGCCTCAACATTTTTGGTAAGGCAACAAATTCCGATAGACGATATAAAATGGATGAAAGCAATGATACCACACCATTCCATTGCCATCCTTACTAGCAACAAGGCTGACCTAAAAGACCCAGATGTCAAAAAGTTAGCGGAGGAAATTATTAAAGCCCAAAAAAGGGAAATTGCAGAAATGAAAAAAATGATCGAACGACTTGAAGAAGAAAAATAGAATTACCAAACACTTACTATGTTTAATAATCTTTGCTTTAAACACAAATTTTATCATTGCCCAAGTTGGTACGAACGGAAACGACCGTAAGGAAGAAGGCAGACCTATTAAGGAATACAATCTTACCATAGAACAAACCGAAATTACATTGGCAGGTGTAAAGGCTGATGGAATGACCGTTAATGGAGGGATTCCTGCTCCAACACTGGAGTTTACTATTGGCGATCTTGCCATCATTAACGTAACCAATAAGATGGATGTGGAAACCTCTGTGCATTGGCATGGCCTTATCCTGCCAAATTTCTATGACGGTGTTCCCTACTTGACCACACCGCCAATCAAACCCAATACTACCTTTCAGTACCGAATACCCATTAATCAAACGGGAACGTATTGGTACCACTCTCACACAATGCTACAGGAGCAAAAAGGCCTGTACGGTTCAATAGTAATTCAACCAAAAGAGAAATCAATGGAATACGACAAGGAATTGGTTGTAATACTTTCAGATTGGACCAATGAAAAGTCCGAAAACGTGCTTCGAAATCTTAAAAGAGGTAACGAATGGTATCAGGTGAAAAAAGGAACCTCGGTACCATTGAGTCGGGTCATAGCAAAAGGTGCATTTGGCGCTCAACTTAAAATGTGGCGAGACCGAATGGAAGGTGCGGATATTGCTGATATTTACTATCCGGCATTTTTAAGCAATGGACAAGATTTAGCCAACTATCCCGATTTCAACCCAGGCGAAAAAGTGCGTTTACGTTTTATCAACGCCTCGGCATCAACCTATTTTTGGCTGGACTTTGGCGGTGGAAACCCACAGATCGTTGCAAGTGATGGTGTGGCCGTTGAACCCGTTGCAAAAGGCCGTTTCCTTTTCGCAATAGCAGAAACCTACGATGTCATTGTTGCGATACCTGATGGAACATTAGAGATTATAGCAACCGCACAAGATGGCTCGGGCCATACCTCAATTCAATTGGGTAAAGGCGAACTGTTTCCAGCAAGGGTTATAGGCAGACCTGATAAAATTGCGATAATGCAACAAATAGCTAAAATGGATATGAAAATGGGTGCCCCATCCATCATAGCAAATCCGAAAAAGGAAGACCCAATGTTTCTAAAAGAAACCTATGGGATGAAGATGGACATGAGCCAGGACCCTATGAACAGGAAGGGCAATATGAAAATGGATGGCTCGATGATGAAGGATTCCACTACAATGTCTGAAATGACAGGGATGGAAAACCCTATGCACCACCAGCACGAAATGCAAAAAGACAGTTCTTCATTTGACTATGATACTCGAAAAACCTATTTCAACTACGATTTCCTTAAAGCAAAAGAACAAACCACATTTCCGAGCGATGCGAAAGTAAATGAGCTATTGCTTAACCTTACGGGAAATATGAACCGATATATATGGAGTATAAACGGCACACCCTTGTCTGAAACCAACAAAATCAAAGTTAAAAGCGGTGAGGTAACAAGGATTACCCTTAATAACCTTACAATGATGCACCACCCGATGCATCTGCACGGGCATTACTTTAGGGTCGTCAATGAAAATGGAGCACGTTCACCACTTAAGCATACCGTCAACGTACCTGCGATGCAAGAGGTAACCATAGAATTTTACAATGAGGAATATGGAGATTGGTTTTTTCATTGTCACGTACTTTACCATATGATGGGAGGAATGGCCCGCGTTTTTAGTTACGATACGCCACGAGATGAGCGAATGGAAGCCTATCCGGTTGAAAACTTGATTCACGAGACCAACCAGTATTTCCATTGGGGATTAGCACGTTTAGGATCTAATTTCAACGAAGTGATGCTCACTTCAAGTAATATCAGAAATGAATTTGGTTTGCGAGCAGAGTTTGATTATCAAGAAAATGCCGAAGTTGAACTAAGCTACAATAGATATCTGAATGATTGGGTTCGGATTTACGTGGGTGTAAATGCCGAAAATGAAAGTCCTGATTCATTTGATGAAATCAATACGGTGGGCTTGGCAGGGATCAAATATTTTTCGCCCTATATGTTCAATTTTGATTTAAGCATAGACCATCAGCTACGGCCAAGAATTAGAATTGACCGGGAATTACTTTTATTCCCTCGGATTTTCTTAGAAGGCGAATATGAATATCGAGCAGACTTCGGTTGGGTCAATGATTTTGAAAATGGAGTGCATTACAAAGGAGAGATGGAATGGCTTATTGGACTATCTTACATAGTTTCCCGTAACTTTTCTATACAAGGAAACTACAATAATCTTTATGGTTGGGGTGGCGGATTATCGGTTAGATTCTAAATAAAGACTACGCACAACATTGTGTAAAATCAATAGCGGGTGAAGTGGTAAAATCAAGGTATGTGCATTCAATAAACTTTGGTGGCAGCAGGCAGGTAATCGTCTTGAAATCCGCTACTGCTCTTATACTTGACCGTTGGCGGCAACCCTATCGGCACCCCCCAGGTTAGCAGTAATTTGACCTCTAAACTCCTATGATCTTATTCAAAAAAAATATTTTCAAAAACCACGCCCAGCTCTTCGACGGTCCGGGAAAACTCCCTGGGGTAGGGGCGGGCGGCCATGATCTTTTGTAAGCGTGGCATGATACCCGCCCCTTCTGGAGGCGCTCCAGCATGTTCAGTGCCTGGCATCTGCTCGATTGTCCCATCCTTGGGTCGCTTCTAAAAATCATAATAAACTAATTTCCAGGGGGTATATTCGAAGGCGAGGCTCCTCCACTGGGTGCCAGTCCTGGTCATCCACAGTATGGCATTGACAATTTCCCGCAAAATATGCTTGCGTTTTCTTTCCCGATTCAAAAAAACTTTGATAGCTTGCCATTGGTCATCGGTGAGGTGGCTGAACTTTGATTGCATACCCTGTTTGTTTTGTCACTTACAAGGTGCGCTGTACAAAAAAATTAGCGCATCAATCCAGTGGCACTGCAGAATGCGCGTTCGCTGAGACTAGGCTTGGGGAAATAGGATTTTTGAACACGCTCTAAATCACCTGCAAGGGGTTGAAAACGGAGGTTTAAAAAAACTGATTAATAATACATCCGCTAAATTTAAAATCATTTATGGAAACTTCAGAACCTATAGAAGATAAAGAATTAGAAGACATAAAAAAGGATGAGAAAGTACAAAGAGCCTTGATCGAAAACGCAATTTCTGTACCAAAGGAAAGTGCTGTTGCTTTAAAGAAAGAGGCTCCTTTTTTGGGAGTGACCGCCATCATATTTTTAATCTGCAGTGTCATTTATTTTCTTTTAGGGTGGAAACATTTACCCATTTCCAGCACTTATATTCCGCTGGCGCAAAAAATTGTACTTGCCGTAATGTTGATTTCTTTAGTGTTGTTTGCAACAAGGCTTTTGAAAAAATTATTTAGCCGCAAAATAGAAGATAAAACCACTGTATTTAATTTCAACCGTATTGCCGACTTGTTTGCGAGCCTCCTCATGTTCGGCATTATCCTTTCGCTGCTGTTTGCTAACTGGTATGCCGCAATGGTTTCATTTGGCATTGTATCACTTATACTTGGCTTTGCTTTACAAAATCTTATCACCAGTTTTTTTGGATGGCTGTACATTCTTATCCGTAAGCCTTACGAAGTTGGTGACCGCATACGGATAGGCAACGTGTATGGCGATGTAATCAATGTAAGCTACATTGATACCACACTATGGGAATTTAATGGTGATTATTTATCAGGCGACCATCCAAGTGGACGTATTATAAGATTTGCCAACTCAAAAGTATTCAGTGAATATGTATATAATTACTCATGGCCATTATTCCCTTTCATCTGGAACGAACTTAGTTTGTTCATATCTTATGAAAGCGATTTCAAATTTACCAGCGATACCATAAAACGTATTGTTGAAAAGGAAATCGGTGAAGCAATGGTTAAGCGGGTAAAGCGCTTTAAAATAATTTTGACAGGCACTCCTGTAGATGAACTCGATGTAAATGAATATCCTTCTGTTATTTTAAATGCCCATAGCAACACATGGATAGAAGTGATAGTGCGATACTTGGTTGAACCCAAAAAATCGGGCAAGGTTAAGAAGAAACTATTTGAGGCCGTGATGGGCGAACTAAAGAAAAACCCGGAAAAGGTAATATTTCCAAATACAACTATGCGGTGATGCCCCAAAGGGTTGGCTGCTAACCAATGGTAGATTGCATGCGGGTTTCAGAAGTAGTCATCATAAAAGCCGACTACCTTTCTTCTTTTATTGATTTTGACAAAAAGCAACACCGCCCCTGTACGAACTCGACGGGGGCGGTGCTGGAGAACCGGGGTTTATTTTTTTTGATAATGGCCGCTACTCCACCGTAATATGATAAGTCACATCTAATGAAAACCCGAAAACTTCGATCCCGCCTTGGAAGTTCAGGGTGTGTTGCCCGCGGGACAGCGGCTTGAGCATGAGCCAATAGCCGTCGGCTAGGCTCACGAAGTTTGATTGGGCGAGGCAGGGATCCCCTAAGCAGTTCGCCAAATCAGGATTGGTATTGAGATCGAACAAACCAGAAGTGAACCGGTAATCTTTGAGGTTGTTGAAAGCAATACCGTCAAGGGTGGCCGACAGGCTGATGCCATCTCCTCCGAGTACGGCCTCGAAAAATGCCATTATGTATGCTTCCAAAGTGCCATTCGCATACGCCTCGTCTTCCTCGGCACTCTCATAACAGGGGCTATAGAACCATCCGCCGTTGATAATGGGGAAAAAAAGCGCCTTGCCGTGTGGCACGGTGACGGTGCGAATAGTGGTGCCGCCGTCGAAGTTGCCGGCCAGGAAAAGTACTGGGCTGTTCAGATCGAAACCAGGGGTGCTGCCGTCTTCATCGGTGATAGGGAAATTTTCGCAGTCAAATGAATACATGTGTTGCCACCAATCGACTGACCAATCGGCCTGCGATTGACCGTAGGGGTGCGCGTTGGGTGGAAACACCCTGGAGTTGGGGTTGCCGCTCCGCTCTTCGATGGCCTGATTGGCTGTAGAGGCGGGGCTTTCCTCCTTTTGGCAACCGAAGGCCAGGAAAAGGGCCAGGAAAGCGATTAGGGTAATCATTTGTTTGTTCATAATGCTTATGTTTAGTGTTTAGGAAAAAGTTTAGTTCATGAAAAACGCTGGAAGGGG
>CAYSPJ010000020.1:0-22673 GCA_964432875.1 uncultured Phaeodactylibacter sp.
TGGAAAAAACACCCTGCCTGGCTTGGATTGTTGCTTAAATCGTCTAAATTTGTACCAGGATATTACCATTGTCTCATCATCAGGATATAACCCTAATAGCCAATGCTCAAGAGAAGTGGGTGTCCGGATTTCTTCAAAACTATAAAACAAAAAACATGCAGCGGACCCCATTACGCCACCTTCTTGCCTTGATGGCTGCCTGCTATTTATTGTCCTTCGCGCCGGCATTTGCCCAAAAAGAACCCATGCGCTGGGGCAAGGTTCCCGATGAAGAACTCAAAATCCTGGTTTACGAAGCCGATACTACTGCGGCTGCTGTGATGCTGGGCGACTATGGCAGCCTGAAATTCGACCTTTCTGATGGCAACTTGAGGTACACCCTGGATCACCACCGCCGGGTCAAAATACTGAAGCGCAGCGGCTTTGATTATGGGGATGTCGCTATCGGATATCGCCAGGAGGGAGAAAAAATCAGTGCCTTCAAAGCCCAGACCATTACCCCTGATGGCGGAATCCACCCCGTAACGAAGAGCGAAATCTTTGAAGAAAAGGTCAGCGATAACTGGGTGAGGATGTCCTTTACTTTCCCGCGAGTGGAGGAAGGCGCCGTGTTGGAATATCAATACAGCCTCACTTCAGATTACTATTTGAGCCTGCGGGACTGGTACTTTGAGCGGGATATCCCCGTGCTCCACAGCGAGCTGCGCCTCAGCATACCCGAATGGTATGACTATATTTTCCTCAATCAGGGCCGTAGCGTTGATATTTCGGAGACCGACCAGCGCACGGAGAATATCAGGGTGCCCAATATGGTGCGTTCGGATGTTTTCGGCAGCCAGCAGCGCGGCACCGAGCTGATGCAGACCCGGGTAAACCGCTATCGTTTTGTCATGAAAGACGTACCCGCCATGCGGGAGGAGGCTTTCGTCACTACTATGGATGATTACCGGGCGCGCCTGCGCTTCCAGCTCCGCTCGGTACAATACCCCAACAGCGCATTCCAACCGGTACTCTCCGATTGGCATACGGTAGCTAAGGAGTTGATGGAGCACAAGTACTTTGGCCAGCAGTTCAATAAAACCCGCCTTCAGCGGCAGCTCATGCAGGAATTGGAGCCGATACTGGCCAGCGCCTCCACCAAAGATGAAAAAGCCATGCTGGCGTATGCCCACCTGGCAAAAATCATGGCGTGGGATGAACGCTACAGCTTCCTGGCCAACGATGAGCTGGACAAATGCCTGGAGCTGCGCCGGGGCTCGAGCGGAGAATTAAACTTGCTGCTGCTCGCAGCCCTGAAAGCGCTGGAGGTAGAGTGCTACCCACTACTGGTGAGCACTCGCGAGAACGGAAAACCCCTGGAGCTATACCCCATTATCAACCAATTTGACCACGTGACTGTAGTGGCCAATATCAATGGCAAATTTCAACTCATGGAGCTGGGGAGCACCGTGCGCCCGGCTGGTATCCCCCGACCTAGCACCCTGAACAATATCGGCTGGCTGGTCAATCCGGATAATCCCCAATGGACCGATATTACGCCGCCGCTGTCCAAGACAGCGCGCATATTCCAGGCTTCTATCGACGAGCAGGGCAAGCTGCACTCCGAGGTCAAAGAAAGGCACGAAGGCTATTTCGCCGTCGATTATCGCGGCGAAATCCTCAAAGACCGGGAAGGCGCATTTATACAAAATGCTTGGCTGGAGTACTTCCCGGAAGCCGAAGTACAAGCGATAGCCTTCGATGGCGAAGCGCAGATCAACGCGCCGGTCAGCATCACTTATGAAGCTGAAGTGCCCGGCGGCGCTCAGGCAGTAGGCGATTTCCTCTACTTCAACCCCATCCTGGCACCGTACTTTACGGATAACCCCTTTAAGCAGCAGGCGCGTAGCTATCCGGTTGACATCAATTATCCCATCGACTTGCAGAGCATCTATTTCATCAATATCCCGGATGGCTACGCCGTTGAAGAACTGCCGGAATCGGTAGCCGTCACCCTGCCGGACAATGGCGGCAAGTTGGAATACAGGACCAGCCAAACAGGCCAGGGCCAAGTGCAAGTGATCCACCGGGTTACCCTTAGCCAGATACATTTCGAGCCGGATGAATACCCCAGCATCAAAAACTTTTTTGACATCATGCTTCAGAAACAAGGCGAGCAGATCGTGTTCAAAAAGAGGTAAAAGCTATGTTTACAACAATATCATCACTAAAATCCCTCGGCATTTCGCTCGTGCTGCTATTGCCGTTGGCGCTGGGTGCCCAAACCTACCCCGCCGCAGCTATCCCCGATAGCCTGCGCACCGATGCCCATGAAGTGGTTCGGGAAGAATCCATGCAGTTTATCGCAAAATCGGACCAGGAAGGGCGCATCCTTTACCGCAAGGCCGTCACGCTGTTCAATAAGGAAAGCAAAGCCGGGCAGGTAGCCGTATTTTATGATGCCGAGACCAAAGTCCGGCGCTTTGAGGCCCGCATCTACGACGCTTCCGGGCAGCTGGTGCGCAAGGCTGGCAAAAACGAGATTAAAGACTACGCTGCGGTGGACGGGTTCTCGGTCTATTTGGATGATCGCTACAAGCTCCTTGACCTTTCTCATAGCCAGTACCCCTACACCATCGAATATGAATATGAATTGGCCGTGAAAGGGATGTACTTCATCAACTTCCCCCGCTGGAGCATCCAGCGTTATGGGCAGAGCGTGGAAAGCGCCAGCCTATCCATCAGCCTGCCGCCGGATATCCCTCTGCATTATCAGGCGATGAATATCGCCCTGGAGCCGCAGATACAGGAAGCTTCCGGGGCGACCACTTATACTTGGTCGGTACAGGGCCTGAAAGCCGTCGCCCGCGAGCCGTACGGCCCTTCGGAGTACGAGCTGCTGCCGCGCCTGCTCACTGCGCCCGGCCGTTTCCGCATCGGCAGCCACGAGGGCAGCATGTCCAGCTGGGAAGCTTATGGCGCATTCATGAGCCGACTGTACGAAGGCCGCGATGCCCTGCCGCCCGCCCTGTCCGCCGAGCTACAGGAGCTGACCGCTGATGCTGCCGACAATACCGAAAAAATCGAACGCTTGTACCGCTACCTTCAGCGCAATATGCGCTACGTGAGCGTGCAATTGGGCATCGGCGGCTGGCAGCCTTTTGATGCTGCATATGTGGCTCAAAACAAGTATGGCGATTGCAAAGCCCTCAGCAATTTCATGATGGCCATGCTCCGGGAGGTGGGCATTGTTTCCTATCCGGTTTTGATTTACAGCGGCACCTTGCCTTATGACGTGCAGGAGGATTTCGCCCGGCCGGCTTTCAACCACTGCATCCTGCATATCCCCGAAGAGAATACCTGGCTGGAGTGTACCAGCCCGGACTATCCCCCGGGCTATATCGGCAGCAGCAATGCCAGCCGCAATGTGCTGCTGGTGACCGAGCAAGGCGGCAAGCTGGTGCGTACGCCCGAGCTTGGGGCGCAAGACAACTTAGCGGGCAGCCGTACCGAGATTACGATAAATAGCGATGGCAGTGCGCGCGCTAGTTCGCTCATTTATACCCAGGGTGCCGCCCACGAGATTTACCGCGCAGCAACAGCAGCCCTGGCCCAGGACGAGCTGGAAAAGTGGTTCCTCCGCCGTGTCAGCCTCCCTTCCCTGAAGCTAGAGCGCCTCGCCATCAAACCCGACCGTGACAAGCCGCTGGCCCGGATCGAATATGAGGGCACCATGCCCGGCTATGCCTCCCGCACCGGCAAGCGCCTCTTTGTGCCGCTCAACCTCATCAATCCTGCCGATGCGCCGCCTAAGAAGATGGAAAGCCGCCGCCACTCCAT
Organism: uncultured Phaeodactylibacter sp.; assembly: GCA_964432875.1. Taxonomy (GTDB): domain Bacteria; phylum Bacteroidota; class Bacteroidia; order Chitinophagales; family Saprospiraceae; genus JACJYE01. Next base: position 3,820 of record CAYSPJ010000020.1, read on the forward strand.
ATTTATCAAAGAACGCTTTACTCATGAGGATACCATCATCCTACACTTGCCAAAGGGTTTCCTGCTCGAAGGGCTGAAAGACGAAGCCATTGCCCTGGAAGAAGCTTTTGGCAGCTACCGTGCCGAAATCATCCTGGCAGCAGGGAAAGTGACTTTGATCCGCCGCCTGCAAATGAGGCCCGGGCAACTGCCCGCCGAGCATTACGAACGCTTCCGCAACTTCCTCGCCGAAGTGTATAAGGCAGATAAGGCCGTGGCGGTTTTGGTGGAGAAGAAGACCTGAGGGAGATGATTACTTAGGGCTTGGCGGGACTTTGGTGAACTTACCCCCAATCTTCGGCCAGAAAAGCACCTAATTTAAAGTGGGGTTTAAAACCTCTTCGAAACGAAGGGTGGGGGTGTCCACCGTCCTGCTAAGAAGCATTTGTATTGGTGCCATGAAAATTTGGGGCATGGAGCCTCATCTAAATACTGAACCAAAATTCAAAAAATGTACTTGAATAGATGATTCAGCTCCCCTCCGCCAGCGCTCGCCCTTATCATGCCATTTCCCCATCGCGCCACGCTTCTCGTATCATAAACGGGCATCGGGGAAAAAGCCCAGCAAACATTTGCCCTTGTCGCCATCTTGCCATATATTGCAAGCGATACTGCGCGCTCTGCCATCAGCCGCTCGGCAGGGGTTTTATCCATGATTGAACCTAAAACTTTCGGCTATGAAAAAATTCGACTTCCTGGTCCTTGCTTTCACCATCGTTTTAGCCAGTCCACTGCGCGGGCAGGGGCCTGCGCCTTATGCCCCTTGCTCGTCAGAGAGCATGGCCGGCACCTCCGTCGAAATATTCGATTGGCGGGCCCCTGTCTTCGATGCCTATATACAGGGATGGGAGGGGCGCACTGAAATTATCTCCCCCTTCTGGCCCAGCCCGCCGGAATTGCCGCAGGAAAACGTCGCTCCGCTGGCGGTTTTCCCCCAAGATTTCGAACCTGCCGACGGCTGGGAGCTGCTTGCCCGGGGCTTGGGTACCCCCGAATTCCCAACGAGCCTGCCGTTCCTAATCCTCTACAACCGCTACAGCGGCATGATGAGGGTGTTTCTTTATTCCAAACTCGACATCGGCACTTTTCGGAGCGTGATGATCCAGCTTTCGTTGTTTGGAGGTAGTACTCGCTTCAATTCCCGGCTGGCGACTTTTGAGCAAGGCATCGTCCCAATGCGTGCTTTGGACAACTTCGATCCGGGTTTGGAATGGCGGTTCTGGAACCGCTACTACAACCATCCCACCAGCGACCCGGGGCGTACTTGGCTTTTTGGGGAAGCCCCTATCGCTTACGACCCTTGTGCCTGCAGCTATACCGCCGCCTTCCTTATCCAGCAGTGGCTTGAAAGAGAACGAGATGGCAACTGGGTCCCAGGCTCGGCCATCCTGATTAAGGTGCCGGGCACGATGCCGCTGCCGTTCAGCTGGGTGCCAGGCTTCGAGCCGGAGGAGCCGTATGACAGCCCCTTAGGGGTGATGAACCTGCTCGAAACGCCAAGGGTTTTGCTGGCGCGCGGCTTCCGGCAAGACCGCGTCCGGCAATCCTGGAAACTGGATGCGGCCTCCGTGCAGTACATCGTGAACGATGCCGCCGGGCTTGAAATCGAACCGAGCACCGTGCGGGCCGCCCTGGTCTTCGACTGCGGGGCGGAAGGGCTGCCAGAGCCAGTGACTGGGCTAAAAAGGACTGCTGACGGCACCTACTCCACTCCCTTAATGCCCATCGAATGCCTCGGCGAATATGCCATCGAGCAGGAAATGCCGTTTCCGGAGGGCTTCCGGCCGTTTTCCTGCGCGGTATATTTGCGGCTGGAGACCTCGGTACACTCGCTGGTGACGGATCAAAAGGAATTCCCTTTCACCGCCTTGTATCGAGTGCGGCGGCTCCCCGCTCCCTACGACGTTTACGCTACGCCGCTCAACCCCTATCTGGGCATGGACAGTGACGACTTCAGCGCCGCGCCGCCATGTGGCTACACCCTCCCGGCCAATCCGCAGGCCATCGCCGATTTTTGCCGCAACCAACACGGCAGGCCGGCCGCCTTCGTCGACGAGATCGGCCTGCTCGACAGCGGGACGCCCCAGACTAAAGTGTTTCCGGTGCCCGCCTCAAGCGTGCTGAATATCCACCTGCCGTCGGGTTATGACCTTGCCCTGGCGACTTTGCGTGATATGTACGGGCGGCCCATCCTGAGGCAGGCTTTGGTGTCCGCCCAGGAATCGCTGGACGTCGCGGCTCTGCCCGCCGGGATGTACGTGCTCCAGCTCGAGTTTGGCGAGGGGATACCGCTGCAGGTGCATAAAATCATCAAGCATTGACTGGTGTTCCGCTTGAATGATCCGGTCGTATTGCTGCCCGTTTGAAAGGCTGCCGAGAATCCTGAAAAGCAGGCATTCCTTGGAGTTGAAGCGTTGCATTCAATCAAAAAAAACCATAGCACATGAAAATCTCCAAAATCGTCTTGGCGCTTGGAAGCCTAATCTATCTCGCTTTTGGGCTCTTGTTTTTCGTGAACCCCGATGTGATTACGGATATGGATGGCATTATTTTGCCCACCAGAAGCGGCGCGAATCACATCCGGGCCGTCCTAGGCGGGATGGAAATAGGGTTAGGAGTCTTGCTGATCTATTTTTTGATGCGCGCCGAGAGGATCGTCTATGGCTTGATCGTATTGTCTGGATCCATCGGCATCACTTCGCTCGCTAGGCTGTACGGAATTGTCTTTGATGGCGCTGGCGATGCGTCAAACTGGATCAGTTTCGGCGCCGAGTTTGGATTTGGCGCTTTGGCATTCGTCCTTTATACCATCGAAAAAAGAAAAGGAGGCAACTGATGAACCACAAGAATCAGCTCACCGTCATCGTGCTGGCGATAGCCGTTTTGGCCGGCGCCGCCGCTTTTTGTGCCATCTTTCCGGATTTTGGCACCGGTCCTTTTTCATATGAATCCATCCGCGGGCGCAGCATCGAGATATATGGCAAAGGCGTCTATCAACACATGCCTGCCGATGTGGCCATCCAGGGGATTGCCCAGGACTACGTCACCTTGTTTCTGGCCATCCCGCTTTTGCTGATCGCTTTGATCGGCTACCGCTATCTCGGATTCCTATCGCTGTTGATGACCGCCTTGACGGCCAAAATCATCGCGATGGCATGGCATGGAGCAAATGTGATCCCGGTCATTTTCATCATCCCGACCTTCAACATCATCACCGTATTGAGCACGTATTGGATGATCAGGAATGTTCGAGATGGCGCTAGGCAATAGGCAGTAAATATTGAAAGCCAAGCTGGTCACCCTCCGCGCTATAAGTCCGCTGAACAGGCTCTCCTTAGCTACGCGAAGTATACCCGTGAGCACGCCCTTAAACAAGGCAGTGTTATCCTTGAGGGCACCACTGAGCAGCGACCGCATGAACTCGACCATGAGCTCATAGTAGCCTTTCTGCCAAGCGTGCATCAGGGTCGAGTCGTATTCGTCGATGAGGATTGCGACTATCCTATACCGCCACCATTTACATCAATAGCCCCCGCACAAATCCCCCCTACATTGCTCCAAGTCTCCAAAAAATTGCGATATTTGCGGCCTCAAGTAAAACTCGCGGCGGAAAACGGCGTATCGCGCTCCGTCCGCAAGGCAATAAAACGCAATATTCAAGCCCATGGCACAGCAAAACGATCAGTTCAAAACCCTCGTGGCCCACTGCAAAGAGTACGGCTTCATCTTCCAATCCAGCGAAGTGTATGATGGCCTGAGTGCCGTATATGACTACGGCCCTTACGGCGCCGAGTTGAAAAACAACATCAAAGACTACTGGTGGCGGGCCATGGTGAGGATGCACGATAACATCGTCGGCATCGACGCGGCAATCTTTATGCACCCCAAGACCTGGAAAGCTTCTGGCCACGTGGACGCCTTCAACGACCCCCTCATCGACAACAAGGATAGCAAAAAGCGCTATCGCGCCGACGTGCTCATCGAGGAGCAGATGGATAAGATCGAAGCCAAGATCAGCAAGGAGGTGGAAAAAGCCCGCAAGCGCTTTGGCGATAGCTTCGACGAGGCCATGTACCGCCAGACCAACCCGCGGGTGATGGAATACGCCCAGCAATACGAGGCCATCCGCCAGCGCCTGGCGACAGCTATGACTAATGGCGACATGGCCGAGCTGAAAAACCTGATCGACGAGCTGGAAATCGCCGACCCGGAGAGCGGCTCGCGTGACTGGACGGAGGTACGGCAGTTCAACCTCATGTTTTCCACCCAGCTCGGCAACATCGCTGGCGAAGAAGGCAAGCTCTACCTGCGGCCCGAAACCGCTCAGGGCATCTTTGTCAACTTCCTCAACGTGCAGAAGACCACGCGCCAGAAAATCCCCTTTGGCATCGCCCAGATCGGCAAGGCTTTCCGCAACGAAATCGTCGCCCGGCAGTTCATCTTCCGCATGCGCGAGTTCGAGCAGATGGAGATGCAATTCTTCATCCGCCCCGGCGAGCAGAAAAAATGGTATGACTACTGGAAAGAGATGCGCATGAAGTGGCACCTGGCCCTGGGCACGCCCCAGCCCAAGCTTCGCTTCCACGACCATGACAACCTGGCACACTATGCCGATGCTGCCGTGGATATCCAGTTCGAGTTCCCCTTTGGCTTCAAAGAGCTGGAAGGCATCCACAGCCGCACAGATTTTGACCTGGGTAGCCACCAGGAATTATCCGGCAAGAAGCTGCAGTACTTCGACCCCGAGCTACAGGAAAATTACGTACCTTACGTAGTGGAGACCTCGATTGGAGTCGACCGCATGTTTCTGGCGATGATGAGCAATGCCCTCGTCGAAGAAGAGGTACCCGGCGGTGAAGGCACGCGGGCTGTACTGAAGCTCCACCCCGCCCTGGCCCCCATCAAGTGTGCCATATTGCCGCTGAAGCGCAACGAAGACCGCATCGTGCAGGTGGCCCATGATATCTTTGACCAACTGAAGCGTTCCTTCAATGTACAGTACGACGATACTGGCAGCATCGGCAAGCTCTACCGCCGCCAGGATGCCATCGGCACGCCTTTCTGCGTGACCGTCGACTTCGACACCCTGGATGATCAAACCGTTACCCTGCGCGACCGCGATAGCCTGCAGCAGGTGCGCGTGCCCATCGACCAACTGGAAAATATTATCCGCGAAAAGGTGGATATGAAACAGTTGCTGGCCTGAGCTCACGACCGGTGCGCTGATTCAATCTTTCAGCAGGGCAGGAGAGCTTTAATAGGCCCAACCCTGATTGAACTAACCCTGCCTGGCTTATCCCCCTTAAGCCAGGCAGTTTTTATTTGCCCCCGTGGTGAATACTTTTGCCGAAAATTTTGTTACTTATTATGTTCTAAAATAACATAATCATGAGAAAGTCGCTTATCCTATTTCCGATCAAGCTAGGTATCTTCCTATTATTGGCCGCTTCTTTTCAGTCTTGCGCCGTCAACCCCGTAACCGGCAAGAAAGAATTGATGCTATTGAGCAAGGGCGGAGAGCTCGCCATGGGCCAAGAGTATGATCCATCCGTCATCGCGATGTTTGGGATGTATGATGATGCCAAAATCCAGCAGTTCATCGAAGCCAAAGGGCAAGAGATGGCGCGAATTTCTCACCGGCCGGAACTGCCCTACGAATTTAAAGTGCTGGACTCGCCCGTGGTCAATGCTTTTGCCGTGCCGGGTGGTTTTGTATATTTCACCCGTGGCATCCTCGCCCATTTCAACAACGAAGCGGAATTTGCCGGGGTATTGGGCCATGAGATTGGCCATATCACTGCCCGCCACTCCGCCAAACAATATAGCCGTCAGATCTTGGCGCAAATAGGCCTGGTAGCCGGCATGGTGTTGTCAGAAGATTTTGCCAAATACGCCGATGTAGCTCAAACCGGTATGGGCCTGTTATTCCTCAAATATGGCCGCGATGCCGAGAGCCAGTCCGATCGCCTCGGGGTAGAGTACTCCACTAAAATCGGCTACGATGCCCGCGAGATGGCCGGCTTTTTCAAAACGCTCGAGCGGCTAGGCGAAAAGAGCGGCAGTGGAGAAATCCCTACCTTCCTCTCTACCCACCCCGATCCCGGCGACCGCAACGTAGCCGTAAACCGGCTGGCTCGGGAGACACAGCAAAAAATGCAGCGCACCAACTTCAACGTCAACCGCAATGAATACCTCAACCGGATTGACGGCTTGGTTTATGGCGAAGACCCCCGGCAAGGATATTTCGAGGGCAATACTTTTTACCATCCGGTACTGAAATTCCAGTTTCCGGTCCCCTCCGGTTGGCGCACCGTCAACACCCCCAATGAAGTGCAGATGGCACCCCAAGACGGCAAGGCAGCCATGCTGCTGACCCTATCGCAACAGAGCAACCTGAATGCTGCTGCCGATGCCATGCTCCAGCAATATCAAATGACCCAGGTCAACCGCCAAAGCGACCGGGTCAATGGCTTATCGGCCTTGGTAGTTTCTGCCCAGCAAGCCAATCAGCAAACCCAACAAGTGATCAACGCCCTGGTTTACCTGATCGAATATGAGGGCCGGATTTATCAGATTGCGGGGCTTTCCTATCAGCAGGACTTTGCTACCTACAGCAGCCGCTTCCAGCAGACGATGACGGGCTTCCGCCAACTGACCGACCAGTCAAAGATCAATGTTCAGCCTGAGCGCATCCGTATCAAGCGCATCGAAAATACCACCACTTTGCAAGCCGCATTCCGCGATGCCGGCATCCCCAATAGCCGTTTCGAAGAGTTTGCCGTACTCAATGGTATGCAACTCGGGGATAACCTCGCCCGAGGGATGCTGATTAAGGTATTGGGGAAGTAGGCTGAGCTGCTTTGATAAAAAGAATTATCTTTCACACAAAACAAAAATCAATGAAAAGACTACTCATCCCTAGCATGTTGCTGTTCGGTTCCTTTTTGCTGTTCATTGCCGCCAAATGCGGCGATAAGAAGTACAAATACACCGAGGAAACCAGCATCAACATGACCAAAACAGCTTGTTTTGGCTCCTGCCCGGTCTATACTTTTTCCATAAAAGGCAATGGCCAGGCCAGCTACAACGGGCGCCAGTTCGTCGAGTTGGAAGGCCAATTCGACCGGGTCTTCCCTCCTGATACGACCAACTTTATCTTTGATACTTTTATCAAGGCCAACCTCGAACAGTACAAAGACGATTACTCTGAACCAGTGACTGACCTGCCGACGACCTTCCTGCTCTTCAAACATGACGGGAAGTCCAAGCAAATCCGCCTCTACTACGGCTATCCCGAAGAACTCCAAACCCTCACCGACAAGCTGCAGGAGCTGGCCTTCTCTAAAGGCTGGCCGGGCGAGGTGCCGGAGAAGTAGGTAGTTGGCAGTTGCGGCGGCCTGCGGGCCGCCTGGCAGTAGGCAGTCGCCTGGATGGAATGGCGACTGCCTACTGCCCTACCTTACTGCCAGCTGCCCTACTGCCAACTGCATTACTGCCTTACTGCCAACTGCCCTACTGCCAACTGCCCTACTGCCAACTGCCCTACTACCTACTGCCAACCTTCCCAACCCACCTCCTCACCTGCCTCCATTCCAGCCAGAGGATGCCTGCCATCCAAGCCAACAGCAAGCCCGTATTGAGGGCCAACTTAGCCACCAGGCCAGGCGCCACTGCTTTGTCCAGTGCCAGGCTGATGCCGAAAAAGGCCAAAGCAGAGAGGATATAAGCCAGGATACGCCCAATGGGATAAGGGATAGGGTAGTACTTCTGCCCAGTCCAATAGCTAGCCAGGGCCATAAACAAATAGCAGGCCAAGGCCGCCCAGCCAGGCCCGTAATAACCGTAGACGGGGATTAGCCAGATATTGAGGCCGATGGTGATGACCGAGCCGCCAGTAGCAATCCAGCCGCCGATGGCCGTGCGGTCGGCCAGTTTAAACCAGATGGAAAAGTTGTAGTACAAACCCAGGAAGATATAAGCTAGCAAAAGTAGAGGCACCACTCCCAGCCCTTCCCGGAAATCGCGCCCGAGAAAGTACTGTATCACGTCCAGATAGAGCATGATGCCGAGGAAAACCAAACTGCCGATGAGGGCAAAAGCCTGGCCTACCTGGGCATAGACCTGGTCTTTGTCCGTGCGCCCGGCATTTTTGAAAAAGAAAGGCTCCGCGGCATAATTGAAAGCCTGGGTGAAGAGGTTCATCAGTACTGCTATCTTGGTAGCTGCGCTGTAGACCCCCATCATACGGATATTGTACGCCAGGTCGCCAGAAGCCAGTTCTTTGATCATCGGAATACCAATGAGCTGGTTGATGACGCCAGCGACGCCGACGATAATCAGCGGTGCCGCATAAACGAACATGCGCCGCCACAGCGCCCGGTCGAAGGCCCACTGCATCTTCAGCAGCAGGGGTGAAAGCAGGAGCAGCACAGCCCCACTAGCCAGGAAATTGGCGATGAAAACATAAGTGATGCGGCTCTCCCAGCGGTAAAAACCCTCCAGCCCACTCCAACCCTGCTCGATCAGCCAGGGGCCAACCTCCAGGAATAAAAAGATGAACAGGATGTTGATGACGATATTGAGCGTCTTGATTATCGCGAAGCGCAGTGGGCGGTTTTCCAGCCGCAGCCGGGCAAAAGGGATGGCAGTAAGCGCATCCAGCCCAATGATGAGGGCAAACCATACTACGTATTCTGGATGACCAGGGTATTTAAGCCAGGTGGCAATCACATCGGCTGACAGGATGAATAGGGCTGATAGCACCACCGTGGAAGCAATAAGCGAAATGGCCGCGGTGGAATAACTCTTTTCCAGATCGCCCTCCCGGCTGCCAAAACGGAAAAAAGCCGTCTCCATCCGATAGGTGAACAACACCAGCAGCAGTGCCGCCCAGGTGTAGAGGTCCGATACCACACCGTATTCTCCCTGGGCGAAAACCCGGGTAAAGTAAGGCGTCAGGATAACGTAGTGCAGCAAGCGGCTCAGGATGCTGCTCGTCCCATATATGGCGGTTTCGCCAGCCAGTTTTTTTAATAGTGACAACGCCAGCCGTTTTTGTTTGGTATAATGGCTCAAAGGTACGATGCCAGGCTGAAATAAAGCGTATCCTTTTACTCCTGCCAACAATCGGCCTAGAAATACTCCCTGGTTTTTTACCGCCCTGACGAAATTATTGGTATTTTCGCCCCACAACATTGAAAACCACGAAAGGAGAAAACAGCCTATGATTGATGTCAGCCTGCTTAAAGCAATCTGCGAAACTCCGGGTGCCCCGGGCTTTGAACAGCGCGTGCGCGAATTGGTGCTGCGGGAGGTTACCCCCCTCGTAGATGAGGTGAGCGTAGATGCGATGGGCAATGTCATCGCCCTCAAAAAAGGTAAAGCCCGCAAACGGGTGATGGTCGCCGCGCACATGGATGAAATCGGCTTCATCGTTACCCATATAGACGACGAGGGCTTCCTGCGCTTCCATCCCCTGGGCGGCTTTGACCCTAAAACGCTGACCTCACAGCGCGTCATCGTCCATGGCCGGGAAGACGTCATCGGCGTCATGGGCTCAAAGCCCATCCATCTGATGAAACCCGAGGAGCGCAGCAAGTTGTCCCCAATCAGCGACTACTTCATCGATCTGGGCATGAGCAAAGAGGAAGTAGCCAAAATCGTCTCCATCGGCGACCCCATCACCCGGGAGCGCCACCTGATCGAGATGGGGGGCTGTGTCAACAGCAAATCCATCGACAACCGGGTTTCGGTTTTCATCTTGCTGGAAACCTTCCGGGAACTGCAGGGCCAGGACGTACCTTATGATATATATGGCGTCTTTACCGTGCAGGAAGAAGTGGGCCTGCGCGGTGCCATCTCCTCCGCTCACCTGATCGACCCAGACTTTGGCCTGGGCCTGGACGTGACCATCGCCTTCGACGTACCTGGCGCCCAGCCCCACGAGCAGGTCACCCGGCTAGGGAAAGGCGCCGCCATCAAAATCATGGATGGCACGGTCATCTCTGACTATCGCATGGTCAGCTACCTCAAGAAATTGGCTGGTGAAAACGATATCCCCTGGCAGCCAGAGATACTGCCCGCCGGCGGCACGGATACGGCCGGCCTACAGCGCAGCGGTAAACGCGGTGCCATCGCCGGCGCTATTTCTATCCCCTTGCGGCATATCCACCAGACCATCGAGCTGGCGCACAAGGGCGATATCCGCAACTGCATCGACCTGCTAAAGGCCGCCCTCGTCCAATTGGACCAGTATGACTGGGGCTTCGATCAAAAAATTGCCGGGCCAGGCGGCAAGCAAGGCGGAGACGCCTACAACTGGCTGTAAATCAATGAATGTCAAATTATACCGCCAGGCTGGCGCAATCCAGGCTGGCATAAATGCTTTTACCGATGTGGAAAGAAGATAACAACCAGCTCCAGGCGAGCTTTAAATTCAAAGATTTTGTAGAAGCTTTCAGCTTCATGACCGAGGTGGCCTTCCTGGCGGAAAAGATGAATCATCACCCCAGTTGGCACAATGTGTACAATACCGTAAGCATCGCCCTGAGCACACATGATGCGGGCAACATCGTGACGGATAAAGACCGCAAGCTAGCCCAGTTGATAGACGGTGCCTATGCGCGGTACCAATAATCACCCGGTTATGCCCATCACTTCCAAGCTGCCCAATGTAGGCACTACGATCTTCACCGTCATGTCGGCCTTGGCCAACGAGCATGGCGCGATAAACCTATCCCAGGGCTTCCCCAACTTCCCCTCTCCGGCCAAGCTCAACGACCTGGTTTACCACTACCTGCAAAAGGGCTACAACCAGTATGCGCCGATGGCGGGCGTGCCCCTGTTACGGGAGCGCCTGGCAGAAAAAGCGGGGTCCTTGTACGGCATATCAACTGATCCAGAAACAGAAATCACCATTACTGCCGGTGCCACCCAGGCCATTTTCACCGCCATCAGCGCCTTTATCCGCCCCGGCGATGAAGTCATCCTGCTGGAGCCAGCCTACGATTGCTACCAGCCTGCCGTAGCCGTGAACGGCGGCACTGCCATTCCCTACCGCCTAAAGCCGCCAGATTATCGGCCCATTTGGGAGGAGATTGAAGCCCTCATTACGCTCCGCACCCGCATGATCGTCATCAATACGCCGCACAACCCGACCGGCACGACTTTAAAAGCAGCCGACCTGCAAGCCTTGGAACGGCTCGCTAACGATAATGACTTGCTCGTGCTTAGCGACGAGGTCTATGAGCACCTCATCTACGACGGCCATCAACACCAAAGCGTACTGCGCTATCCGGCCCTTTGGCAGCGCAGCCTGGCGGTCTATTCCTTTGGCAAAACTTTCCATAATACTGGCTGGAAAATCGGTTACTGCCTGGGGCCCGCCCACCTGATGGCAGAGTTCCGCAAAGTACACCAATTCAATGTTTTTTCAGTCAACACCCCCATGCAATATGCCCTGGCGGACTATCTGGCCGATGCGGATACCTACCTAAGCCTTCCCGGCTTTTTCCAGCAAAAGCGCGATTTTTTCCTCCGGTCCTTGCAAGGCTCTCGCCTCCGCCCCTTACCCTGCGAGGGCACTTACTTCTGCACTTTCGACTATAGCGCCATCAGCCAGGAGCCCGATACGGCTTTCGCCAAAAGGATGACTACGCAATATGGCGTGGCTGCCATCCCCATATCGGCCTTCTATTCCAATGGGCAAGATGACAAAATCATCCGTCTGTGTTTTGCCAAGCTGGGCGAAACCCTGGAAAAGGCCGGCGCGCTCCTCTGTAAAATATGAGCCGGAAAACTTGTTTTTCTCGCCGAGCTGAGCTAACTTTATTCCTGCTTTATATAAAATGTGTTTGCTCTATGCTGATTATCGAAGTTAAAGATGGTGAAAGCATTGACCGGGCATTGAAGCGTTACAAGCGCAAGTTCCAAAATACTGGTATTATCAAGGAATTGCGTAAACGCCGGGAGTTTGTAAAACCCTCCATCCGCCGCCGGAATCAAGTGCTGAAGGCCGTTTATAAGGAAAAGATCAAAGGCGAGGAGGAAGGATGATTTTGCCGCCCCGGGAGATTTTTTTTTAGAAAACCCAAACCAAGCATGGGTAAAAAACAAAACATTCGGGTTGACCTCAACCTCAATATCCGGGGCTTAAAAAAATCCGCTACGCTTGCCATCAACGAACAGTCGCGCCAACTGCAGCAGGAAGGCAAAAAGATCTTCCGCCTGGGGTTTGGGCAATCTCCCTTTCCCGTACCTGAGCCGGTGGTGGAGGGCTTGCGTCGTCATGCTCATGAAAAAGACTACCTGCCGGTTAAAGGGTTAATGGAACTGCGGCAAGCCATCGCCGGCTATTATCAGCGCAAACACGGGCTGAACCGCAGTACCGAAGATGTACTGATCGGCCCAGGCTCTAAAGAGCTGCTCTTCCTGGTGCAGCTCGTGTATTATGGCGACCTCGTTATTCCCCGCCCGAGTTGGGTTTCATATTCTCCTCAAGCCATCATCGTGGGCCGTCGCGTCATTTGGGCAGATACCCGGCAGGAAAATGGCTGGCGGCTGATGCCCGAAGAGCTGGAAGCTATTTGCCAGGCCGACCCAGAACGGCCCCGGATCGTCATCCTCAATTATCCGGCCAACCCTACTGGCACCACTTACACCACGGAGCGCTTGAAAAAGCTGGCGGAGGTAGCCCGAAAATACAAGGTTATCCTACTGGCCGACGAGATATATGGCGAATTGCACCATACTGGCCAGCACGTCAGCATCGCCCGTTTTTATCCCGAGGGCACCATCGTCAGCAGCGGCCTTTCCAAATGGTGCGGGGCTGGCGGTTGGCGGCTGGGTATGTTTATTTTCCCGCCATCGCTGCGCTGGCTGCTCGATGCGATGGCCGTCGTCGCAAGTGAAACCTTCACTTCCACCAGTGCACCGATTCAATACGCGGCGGTGGAAGCTTTTCTACCCAATCCCGCAATAGAACAGTACCTGGAGGATGCCCGGCGGATCTTACGCATCATTGGCCGCACTTTGCACGGAAGGCTCGAGCAGTTTGATGTTTTTGCGCCCAAGCCGCAAGGGGGCTTTTACTTGTTCCCCAACTTTGGCTTCTACAAAAACAGCCTGTTGAAGCGCGGCATCGCCAATAGCGTTCAGCTCTGCGAGCAACTGCTGCATGATACTGGCGTAGCCTTGCTACCCAGCCATGACTTTGGCCAGCCGCTGGAAGAATTGACCGCCCGCCTCTCTTACGTAGACTTTGATGGCGCAAAAGCGCTTCAGCTGGCCCAGGAAACCTACCGGGATAAGCCGCTCGACGACAAATTCGTTGAATATTGCTGTGCCGACATGCAGGAAGCCATTGAGCGCATCGCTTACTGGCTTAGGGGGTGAAATTGGCTGGTTTTATCGAAATTATGTCATCAAATTGCCTCTTTGCGTTAAATTGCCCGGATTTCGTTGGTCGATAGCACCTAGCGGCTTACCTTTGTTGAAGGAGCATAACTCAAGCATACCATATGAAAATAGTAAGGATATTTTTGGTCATCATGGCATTTTGGGGGTTGCAGTCCTGCAGTGCAGGGCTAGTGCCAGATGAGGAAGATGACTTGATCTCCAACCAGAAAAACAACCGGGAAGACATTGCCGACTACCTCATGCTCCACCCTGGAAATTACTGGGTATTTGAAAGCTATAGCATTGACCAGTCAACTGGCGAAGCCCTTCCACTGAATAAGCACGACAGCCTCTTTGTCGCCAAGGACACCCTTATCGGGCAGATAAAATACGCTATCCTGCAAGGGCTGCGGCTGGGAGAGCCCTACCGCGCCATCCTGCGCACCTCCGGCGCAGATTTGACCGATGCCGAAGGCAATCTACTCTTCTCGCTCCACAATCTGGGCGATACGGTTAGGATTGCAGAGGCACTCTTGCCCGAAGGCGTGCTTTCAAGCATGGTAATCGCCGATTTTGCTGCTGCCATCAGCGTACCCTATGGCACTTTTGAAGCGCTTGCCATCAAGCGCCTGCTATTTCTCGCCTCTGACCCCATCGGCAGCATACCGGAAAATAGCCTCCGCCAGGAAACGGTTTACTATGCCAAGGGGGTCGGCCTGATTCAATACAGCAGCCAATTGGCTGGCTACCCCGTGCGCATCGAGATGCGCTTGGCGCGCTGCCGGGTGCAATAAGGGGAGTTGAGCTGTTTTTCTTCGTTCGTTGCTTAGGCTCCTCATCTACCCATCAGTCCGGGTCATGATTTTATAGCGATGGTTTTCTGAAGCTCGAAGCTGGCGGATATGCAGGCGGCCTATCTCCAAAACCGCCGTATTTGAGCCCCTAAAGACCAGGCTGCACCATACTAATTCCCACCCCCAAAACTTTAGCCCGGCCAAGCTGTTTTTGTTGAAATCAACCTGACCGTAGCGGGTCAAAACAACATTGCTTTCGCACCATGAAAAAAGCTTCTTTCAGCTTACGTCAGCTCAGCATCTTTATTGGGCTGGTCATCATCTTCGGTTCTTTTGCCGCTGCCCGCGTCTTGTCGCGGCAAAAAGAGCCACCCAAACGCAAGCCAGACATCGCCCAGATACGCCTGGTAGATACCTTACACGTGCGCAATGCCGACGTACCCGTATCGCTGGAAATCCAAGGCCAGTTGGCTGCTTTTGAAAAAATCGACCTCTTTGCTGAAGTATCCGGGCCGCTGTTATCTTCCGCGCGCGCCTTCAAAGAAGGCAGCTACTTCCCCAAAGGCGCAGTGCTCATCAGCATCGACGACGAAGAGGCGCGGCTGACGCTTTTGTCCCAAAAGAGCAGCTTGCTCAATGCGCTCACCCAACTGATGCCCGACCTGAAGATTGACCACCCGGCCAGTTTCCCGCAGTGGCGGGCTTACCTGGATAAGTTCGAGTTGGAAAAACCCCTCCCGCCCTTCCCCACGGCGATGAGCCAGGAAGAAAAGCACTTCATCGCTTCGCGCAACCTCTTCAGCCAGTACTACAACATCAAAAGCGCCGAAGAGCGCCTGAATAAATATACCATCTCTGCCCCTTTCAGCGGCGTTATCACCCAGGCCGCCATCAATCCCGGAGCTGTAGTGCGCAGCGGCCAGAAGCTGGGTGAATTGATGAATACCGCCAACTACGAACTAGAAGCTACCGTAGCCCTGCGCGATCTGAAGTACATCAAGGTAGGCAGCCGGGTGAAATTGTACTCCGAAGATATTGCAGGGCAGTGGCAAGGCCAGGTGAAACGGGTGAGCGACCAGGTGAATCCCGGCACCCAGACCGTCAAAGTTTTCATCAGCGTCAGCGGGGAGCAGCTGCGCGAAGGGATGTACCTGCGCGGAGAGGTAGAAGGCAGCCGCATCGAGCAAGCGGCGCGCCTGCCGCGCAATCTGCTCATTGGGCCAGACCAGGTCTATGTATGGCGGGATTCCAGCCTGCAACTACAAACCGTCCAGGTGGCGAAACTAACTTCAGCGCATGCTGTGGTGCGAGGCTTACCCGATGGCACCCCCATCCTGGCACAGATGCTGCCCGGCCTGTTCGACGGCATGAAAGCTGCCGCAAAAAGCTCAGCCCCTGCCATTGAGCAGGCCGAATTGTCGAATAAATAGAACCAAGGCGCTTCGCCAAGCAAAGCATCCCCATGAGAGCTTTTGTCAACTATTTCATCAAATTCCCGCTGGCCGCCAACCTGATCATGTTTGCCATCCTCATTATGGGGGTGGTGGGCTTGTTGGGCATGAAGTCCACTTTCTTCCCGGAAGTGGAAAGCCGCTTTATCCAAATCCAGATCGTCTATCCTGGGGCATCGCCCGAAGAAATGGAAGAGGGCGTGGTCCAAAAAATCGAGGAGAACCTCAAGGGCGTTACCGGCATCGAACAATATACCTCGGTATCTCAGGAAAATAGCGCTACGGTCACGGTTGAGGTGCTTAAGGGCTATAAACCCGACCTCATCCTGCAAGACGTGAAAAACGCGGTGGACCGCATCAGCTCTTTCCCGGCCGGCATGGAGCCTCCCGTTATTTTCCGACAGGAGAACATCGGTTTTGCTATCAGCTATGCCCTTACTGGCGATGTGGATTTGCGCACCCTCAAGCGCTACGCCCGCCAAGTCGAGGACGACTTGCTCGCCATAGACGGCATCTCGAAAGTGAACCTCAGCGGCTTCCCGGAAGAAGAGATTGAAATCGCTTTTCGCGAAAAAGACTTACGCGCCTACGGGCTCACCTTTCAGCAAGCCACGCTGGCCGTGCGCAATGCCAACATTGAACTGACTGGTGGCACCATCAAGGGTGCTGACGAGGAGCTGCTGGTGCGTGCCCGCAACAAAGCCTATTTCGCCGACGGCTTGCGGGACATCGTGGTAAAAACTGGACCAGAAGGCGGCACCGTCTATCTGCACCAGATCGCCTCCATCCGCGATAAATGGGCCGACAACCCCAACCGGAGCTTCCTCAACGGCAAGCCCTCGGTGGTCATCACCGTGCAAAATACGCTCCAGGAAGACATGATTTCCATTACCGAAAAGGTGACGGAGTACATGGAGGGCTTCAATGCGCAGAACGACGTCGTCCAGGCCAGCCTCATCCGGGACGGATCAGTCCTCCTACGGCAGCGCATCAGCCTCTTGTCGGAAAACGGCATCCTGGGCTTTATCATCGTGGTGGTATTGCTGGCCATGTTCCTGCACTGGCGGCTGGCCTTCTGGGTAGCCCTGGCTATCCCGATTTCGTTTGCTGGCATGTTCATCCTGGCCAATGCGCTGGGCATCACCATCAACGTGCTTTCGCTTTTTGGCATGATCCTCGTCATCGGTATCCTGGTAGACGATGGCATCGTCATCGGGGAAAACATCTACCAGTACTACGAACGGGGGGAGCCCCGCCTGAAAGCGGCGCTGGACGGCACCATCCACGTGCTGCCTGCGGTTTTCGCGGCCATCCTTACTACCGTGCTGGCATTCTCCTCTTTCCTGTTCATTGACGGGCGGCTGGGAGAATTCTTTGCCGACATGGCTTTGGTGGTCATGTTCTCGCTGATATTTTCACTAATCGAGGGTGCTATCATCCTGCCTACCCACGTAGCGCACAGCAAAGCGCTTAGCCCAGACCGCCGCCCCAACCGCCTGCAAGCGGGCCTGGAGCGTTTTATGCACTGGATGCGCAACCGGCTCTATGCCCCGGTCCTGCGCTTTGCTATGTACAACAAGCTGCTGACCTTCTCAATCATCTTCGCGGTTCTCGCACTCACCTTTGGCGCCGTAGGCGGCGGCATCATCCGCACGACTTTCTTCCCGATCATCGAGCGGGACGACATCCAAATCTCCCTCAAGCTGCCCGCCGGCACGCGCGAGCACATCACCCTGGACTGGCTGGATCACCTCGAAGCAGCTGCCTGGCGGGCCAATGAACAGCTCAGCCAACACTTTTATAAGGGTGAAAAGCAAGCCATCCTCAAGATTGAAAAAAACCTTGGCCCCAGCACTTATGGGGGCAATTTGAATATTAGCCTGCTCGATGGGGAGAACCGCGACAGCCTCTCTGTGCGCGAAGTGGTCAACGCCATCCGCCAGGAAGCAGGCGAGATACCGGTGGCAGAGGTGGTCACCTACGGCGCCCAGTCAGCTTTTGGCAAACCCATTTCGCTCTCTCTGGTGGGAGAAAACTACACCGAGCTAAAGGCTGCTACCGAAGCGGTCAAAGCCGAGATGCGCGCCCTGTCTGAATTGACAGATGTAGTGGACAATAACCAGGAGGGCCTGCGCGAGGTCAACATCTCCCTCAAAGAAAAAGGGCGCTACCTGGGCCTCAACCTCCAGGAAGTGGTTGGCCAGGTGCGCAGCGGCTTCTTCGGCAGCGAGGTACAGCGCTTACAGCGGGGCCGCGACGAAGTGCGCGTCTGGGTCCGCTATGACGAAGCGGACCGCGACAACCTGGAGAAGCTGCAGGACATGCGGGTGCGCTTCCTCGACGGGCGCGAGTTCCCCCTCTCCGAAATCGCTGAGCTAGCCATCCAGCGCGGCATCATCAATATCAACCATATTGACGGTAAGCGGGAGGTCAAAGTCGAGGCAGACATTGCCCGCGATGACGTTTCCGTAAGCGACATCACCGCCAGCCTGAAAAGCGACATCATACCCCGCACACTAGCGGATTATCCTTCCGTAGGTGCCCTGTTCGAAGGCCAAAACCGCGAGCAGGAGAAGTCTACCACGTCTATCCAGCTCGTCGGCACGGTGGTGCTGGCGCTGATGTTTTTCGTCATCGCGCTCACTTTCCGCTCCATCTCCCAGACGGTGGTGGTCTTTTTGCTCATCCCCTTCGGCTTCATCGGCGTGGGCTGGGGACATTGGCTGATGAATCTGCCCATCAGCCTGTTCTCCTTCCTGGGTATCATCGCCCTGATCGGCATCCTGGTCAACGATGCGCTGGTGTTTGTGACTACTTACAATAGCCTGATCAAAGATGGTATGCCCCATATGGAGGCCATTTACGAAGCCGGGGTATCCCGTTTCCGCCCCATCGTGCTCACTTCGGTGACGACCTTCGCCGGCCTGGCACCTTTGCTCTTGCAAAAGAGCCTGCAGGCGCAATTCCTCATCCCCATGGCCATCGCCATCTCGTTTGGGCTATTGGCGGTGACGGTGGTCATCCTCATTTTGCTGCCGGTCTTCCTCATCGTTGCAAACCGCTTCAAAACCTACGCAGCCTACGCCTGGAATGGCTCCAAGCCCGACTACGAAGCGGTGGAGCCTGCCTTGCGGCGCGAGACGGGCTATGAGTTCCTGTGGTATGTGCTCTTTAC